>JAZKEW010000173.1:0-5083 GCA_040386785.1 Bdellovibrionota bacterium | reverse complement strand
GTGCTTCATTGTACACAACGGTTCTAACCATTTTAACTCCGTTGTGCCTCTTGGTAAATTTGAACGCACTCCTCCTGAGTTGAATTAAATTACCCTGCTTTTTTCTTTGAAGTTTCTTCAATTTTCTCAAGAATAAACATCCTAGCGAGAGTTTGGTAACCCATACCTTTTTCTTTGCTTAGTTGTGTCAATTGCAAAATGCTATCTTCTGGTAAGATTAAACTAACCCTTTTGCCTATTTTTTTTCTTCCAGCTTTTAGAGAAACAATATTTCCTTTCTCAAAAGCAGATTCAATTGCATCACTTAAATCAACTTTTTCAAGCCATTCCTCAAGCATTTCATCTTGCTGATTTAATTCTAAACTTTTCTTCACTTTTAGCATATATTTTCCTCTCATTATCTCTCATTCTTCTGGAGCAAATTGGCCTTAAACTTCCACCATTCTTTTTAAAAATCACAGCAAAAGGCTTCTGGTTGTAAATGAACCCAAGAAAAATATGTCGATCTTCCTTCCAATCAACCTCGTTTGGGGGAATAATCCTACCTAAAAAAAGCACATCCCTTTCTACAATTGTCTCTAACTCCGCCGGAGTAATGCCATGTTTAGACATTTTTGGCACGTTATTAGAATCCCAATCCATACGCCCATCCCACTCGTGCTTTAACCACTCCAAAACAGCATCATCGTCTTCTATCAGCATTCTACGCCCTTTATCGGCAAAAAACAATAATATAATATATATGAAATAGATATAAAAAGCAAGACATACGCTTTATTGTACACAACGGCAGCAACCATTTTAACTCAGTCGTGCCGCTTGATAACCGGCCTGAACGCGCTCCTCCGGCGTTGAATTTTTAAAAACTTGAACTTTCTGAATGGAAGGGGTTTACTTCGACTGCGATAGGCGTTCCAGAACCCGCGCATGAAGTCCTCGTAGATCTTTTTTTGCCTCATTGACGAAGTGAGAGTAAGTGAATTCCCCTGGCTGTTGCTGCGTGGTAGTGGCAGATGATTCAGTAACCAAGTCATTCCACGCCAATTTGAGCTCATGGCTACTAAATTGTGGGTTAAAAAACTCTGGCTTCTTAATGCTCCAGTCAGGGTGCTGTGATGAAGCAGGTGGTGGCTCGCTACTGGCTCTATTTACCGCCCTTGGTGGTATTTTTGGTGATGTTTTTCCTGTCGACATTGCAAATTCCCTTCCTCAACAACTCAAGTCACAATTTCACAATTTTTTCGATCTGCCAAACGTACAAATACGGAATCGGCACCGCGCGTTTCGTACTTGAGTAATGTGTCATAAACTGAATTTGCAGGTAGGGTACAACGTTATGGCATATGACGCAATAATAAATTCGACGTGTGTGTAGACGGTTGTTAGGAAGACTTAACCACCATATCACTCAACTTGGACAGCATAGGAGAGAAGAACGCGTCTACATTCATCCGTCCTGCATTCCGATTTCTCTCGTCTTCATCTTGTATCCACTGAGCCCAACGCCCAGGAACATAGCTCCCATTCTGCAAACGAGTGCTTGGATCTTGTTCTAAGAGTGAGAAAAGAGCTTTTCGATTTTGTTGTTGATTTTCTTCATTTTTCTTTGTGTTTATTCCTTGTTTGATTTGCTCTCCCAGCAGGATGTCGTCATACACAAATTTTAAAACAAGCGCTTGAAAAAAATGGAAGCTGGATACAGCGCTTTTTTGAATCTCTTTCTTGTGATTTGCCTTCAAATATGCATTGATTTGTAAGAGAATTGTACCATCTCTCGGTGTACTATGTGTCCGAACATATTCGTTTGCACCCATTGTAGAGTTACCTGGCTGACTTGGAGTGGTCCATTGCATTCCCCACCAAGAGAGCAAATCAGTGGATAGCACCTTATTTATATCGCCATATTCCCCTGACTGAATAGACTCCCAAGTTTCCAAAGCTGTTTTTTCCGCACTCATCGAGCATAATTTTGAGAGTTGTTTCACTAAATCACTTTGTTTACTCAGCTTCTTTTGATGCTCTGAATATTCTACCCCCCATTTTGTAAGCTGATCTTCGCGAGAAATTGGCGACAATTGGGCGACACAACATTCTTTCTCTAGGGAGGTAGAGAAGAGGACTGAGGAGAGTTGTTCATCTCCATCAAATGGCTCTATTTGCTCTTTAGTTCGTGAAACTCCAGGAAATATGATGGAAAATAATTTTAGTTCTTCTGTGGTGCGCTCAATCAACACGGGATCGGCTTGAGCGCCATAACAAGCGTCAATGTGGTATAATTTTCCGCCATCAATGAAAAGGTTGGTCCAGTGCCCATTACGCAGAATAATTGCGTTGGTAAAACCATTCTTTTGCATAAATTGAAGAATTTGTGCTCTAGTAAAGGAAAATGAAGAAGAACCCGTCATATATAGTGTATAAGCTGTACCCATTGCGTTGAAAATACTAGCAACGTTGTAGGGAGTCATGCGCTGGTCATCAGTTTGAGGGTTTCCACGGTCATTCAAAACTTGTAGTAGCTGCTTTTGCTCACTCAAAGGCCCTAACGTGCCATAATAACATTCAGCAGCAACTGGCCCGCAATTATGTCCAGTAAAGGGGCGAACTTCTCGTTGTGCGCTTTCTTTCATTTTCGACAGAAGACTGCGTTCTGGCACTGCTGTTTGCCTTGCTTCAACGGCATTTGGTGGTGGAGGTAGAAAATAAGATTCTGTTAGCACAGGGAAAGTAAATGATGGAGTAGCTACTTGCTCTTGTTGTGGAGAAAATAAAGGTAAAGGCGGCTGCGCCGTCAGATCAATCACTCCCCACATTTTAAGCCGTCCACTTAATTCCTTAACTTGTTCATGACTCAAGCTATGATCTTTTGCCACGGATGTAGCAAATCCTAGAACGCTAAACTTCTTATAAGTATTAAAAAAATGAAGACATATCAAGCGACACATGACCATGTGAACTTCCTTTGGAAGTTGTGGTGACTCATCGCTTATCTTCAACAATGTTACTTTTAAGAGTTCCAGACAAGCGGAAGTTGGCTCAGAAACACGGCTTTTGACATCATTCTCAAAGTTCTCTTTAAGCCCCCCTATGTTCAATCCTTTTTGAGATGACTCTTCCATTAAAGCAGCTAATGCAGTATTCGGCACTCCCTTTATAATCGAAGATTCTAATTGACCTCTGCTTCCCATTGAATTTACTGAAATTCCCCCTATAACGAGCATAACGAAGTCCCTCCTAAAAAATTTATACTCAAATAAAAACCAACAAACTCAGTTTTTGGGCATATCACAATTTTATCTGGCTACCAATATTAATTTGTATTTGAATTTTACGTGTACAACAGGAAGGCGCCGAACAAAGAAAAACTAAACCTCTAAAAGCCAATTATACTTATCATCCACTTCTCCTGTTTGAATATCGAGCAACCTCTTTTTAATAGCCATACTCACAGGCCCTTGTGCTCCATTTCCTATGGCAATTGTCTCGTCGTTATCATGAAAATATCCAATAGGCGAAACCACAGCCGCGGTGCCACAAGCAAACACTTCTGTCAATTTGCCGCTCTTAATGTCCAAAATAACGTCATCTATTTTCATTTTAGCTTCTTCAGTTTCATAGCCCAAATCTGCCGCTATTTTTAAAATAGAATCCCGAGTCACCCCATGCAAAATAGATCCAGAAAGTTGAGGAGTCACAATTTTATTGCCGTACACAAACATCACGTTCATAGCTCCCGCTTCTTCCACGTACTTGTGCTCTGCAGCATCAAGCCATAGTATTTGCTCCGCACCTAGCCCCTTGGCTTTAGCCATGGGCTGCAAGGCCGCTGCGTAGTTACCTCCGCACTTGGCCTCACCACACCCACCAACAGCCACACGGGAAAGCTTGCGTTCAATATAAACACGAATGACTTGGCCACTTTGAAAATAATCTTTGGCTGGGCTTAAAAAAATAAAAAAACGATAATTTTTGGAAGCTCTGTAAGAAACTCCATCATCCAAAGGAATCATGGCTGGGCGAATATACAAAGAGCCTGGCAAGGGTAAAACCCAATCGCGGTCCACATGCACGAGTTCTTTCACGCAGCGAATAAAATTCTCAACAGGAAAAGGCTCCATAGCAAGACGAATGGCTGAGTCATGCATACGTTTTGCATTCATGTCAGGCCTAAAAATAAAAATTTGATCTTTGTTTTTAGCTCCCTTAAAAGCCTTCATACCTTCAAAAATAGTTTGCCCATAATGAAAAACAAGGGCGTCAGGACGCATGGTAAAAGAAGAGAAAGGCGTAATTTCTGGAGTTTGCCAGCCACCTTTTTGAGCAATGAAATCACACACCAACATATGGTCTGTCGTTGTGGCCCCAAAGGCTATTGTGTCTGTGACGCTTGGTGGCATTTTACGCTTATGTTTTACAAGTAGGTTCTTAATAATTTTAAATTGATTTTGTGAATTTTCAGAATGCATCGCCGAGCCCCAGGTTAAGATTAAAAAATAAAATTAAACATAAACCTAATCTTTTTTTTAAGCTAGTGCCTGTCTTTACTTGACAAAAGTTTGGAAGCTTGGCATATCCATTCACTAGAAAGTTGATGGGGCATCGACAAGTGGTAAGTCAACGGATTTTGATTCCGTGATTCCTAGGTTCGAATCCTAGTGCCCCAGCCATTTTCTTTATTTACTCTCCGTAAGAAAACTTTGTGGTACTAGGATAGGCCCAAGGGCTTGTTCCAAATTATCCCTTGGAACAGGTTGGAACACCTTGGAACGAGAATTTTTGCATGGTTTGTGCCATGCTTTCCAATCCTAAGTAAGAAGCCTCAAAATAAGCCCTCGTCATATTCACCGAAGAATGCCTCGCGAATTTCTGAACCTGTTGTAAATCATGTCCATTCACTGCAAGAAAAGTTACAGAAGAATGTCGAAGACAATGTGCAGTTGTTCTTCGAATTCCAATTTTTTTGCTGAGATCAATAAGCGCTTTCGTTATATTCCTTTGACCTTGTGCTATTTTTGGAAAAAGCGGTTCACTTGGAGAAACATTGTGACCTATTTTCTCCGCTAAAATTTTCCACGTTTCTATTTTT
>JAZKEW010000172.1:0-7761 GCA_040386785.1 Bdellovibrionota bacterium | reverse complement strand
TGGGGCATGTTTTTCATTTCACCAAATTCAAGCGGAAATTAAGCCCCGTTAACAGCAATAAATTCCCATCTCCATATTTTTTTGTTAGTTTTTCCAGGCGTTTGATAGAGGTTTCTTTACGCAAAGGAACTCGAACCGATGGCGGCACATTTTCTGGATTATCGTTTGCCATATCTACAAACCATGAAATAAATCTTTTTAATTCTTCAAATATATAGAGATCAATTGCCTCATCTTTTTTTATTGGGTCGTTCCCATGAACAAGTTTTGCTAGGGGAATGGGAGGCAGCCCAGAATGCCCTTCTTTTTCTTTTACCATGCTCCAAAAAACTTGAGAGAAATCTTGGTTATCTTCAATAGATTCTGCCATTTTAATAAAAATTTCATGAGCTGGAAGCCATTTCAAATTGCTTTTAATCAATTCTTTTGCAGCAGAGTACTTACTGTTTAATTCTCTTTTTAATTCTCTTTTTTCAGATCCTGTAAGAGGTCCCTTTTTAAAAAGATGGCCAAAAATAGAAAAATAGTGCGTGATTCTATCTGGGTTATCTTTCTTCCACCTAAAGCTACTTGCAGCTTTTATCGTGATCAAATAAGGAGCTGCAAAAGTTTTTTTCCCGTCTTTTAGCGGCACAAAAACATCCAAATCCAACCAAGCCACAACCTCCACATCGGGAAAACGAGGAACTTCCTGCACATTGCGTTGAATAAGCCAATTAAGCACTTCAGGAGATGGAATCCCTCTCACTAAAACAACTCCTCCAATAATATCGACTAGAGGGGCTCTACGTTGTTTGTTAATTGTATCTTGTAAAGCAAGCAATTTATTTTGAATGTAAATATTCCTACTTTCAGGGGGAATAAGGGAAAAATCCACCATAGCAAAGGCAAAGCGTCCAGGATCAAGCTGAGACGTCTTATCTGGAGCTAGAAAAACATTTTTAAAATCACCCCCATCTTGGGGCATTCTAAAAACTGAAAATCCAGAACGCCGACCAAGGTTCTTAGAATAAGTTAAATCGAAAAAATCGGAGCGATGGTTGAAAGCAATGACGACCTGATCTGGGTACATAATTGTCTTGGCTCCACTCTGGTGGAAACCAAATAAATAAGTTGGTACTTGCCTTAAAGACAATTCCGTCTCTGCTTTTTGATCTAGCAGGAGTAAGGAATAAAGCTGAAAAAAAACATCAATTAATTTTGGGTAAAGCGGATGATCTTTTCCAAAAATAGCTTCAAAATTCCTTAAAATTGGTTTAACACATTTTTTTACATCTTCTTTTCGAAGGCCATTTCTTAAATCAGGCCATTTTTCACAACGAATGGGCTCAAATACAACCCCTTTACTTTCTTTCTCAATCCAATGCAAAAGTTCTTTTAATGTTGAACTTGGGCCTGTAAAATCTTGATATTTTTTTGAAAATTCAGGTAAAAAAAATAGTCTTGATTCCACTTTAGGTGGCGCTAGTAGCTCCGAAGGGGGCACATTAAAAAGCTCCGAAGGTTGTGGAAAACCAGAGCTTGTTGGAAAAAGAGGAGGGGCTAAATTTGGAGTTGAAGGAGGTGGCATTTCAGATTGTGGTACAGATGAAACGGGCCTTGCTGGAGGGGGTAATTTTTTTGGAAGCATGAAAAAAACTCCTGATAATGTGAGTGTGACATAACGATTTGAAATTATCCATCTTTTAAAAATACGTTTGCAAAATTAAAAATAGAGGGCTTCGCTAAAGTAACAACATGCAAAGAAAGCCTGCTGTGGATGGCACTTTATTGAAGATATTTATTTTTGTCGATGACTTATGTGGTAAATATCGTATATTTTTCTTAGTGGAGAAATTTTTATTTTATTATTATCTATTCAACTATTTTTGAGTGCTATTTTCTAGCCTTCTCTTCAGTGAGCTATTTTCGTGATCAAGTTGGCGTATTTTTTCTTGTAATTCCATTTCTCTCTGTTCAATTTGAGCCTTTATTTTGAAATATTCTGTTTGTCTGCTCGTATTTTCTATTTTTAGCAAATGAATTTCATTCTGCATTTTAAATTTTTCAATTTCAAATTGTTCAGCTTGTTCTCTAGTATTATTTTCTTGAATTAGATTCTCAATATTTTTCTGTTCCAATTCAAAAGTTAGCGGGTTTTCATATAGAAAAGGTGATATGTTAATAATTTTTGGAGATGGACACAAATATGCCATTGCAGCCGTTCCGTGCTCATACAAGAGGTTTTGAACTTCTTGACTTGGTATAGAATTAATCACGTCCATGCTCAAATCTAAATTGACTGTTTGAAAAAGGCCCGCTTGTTCCACTTTTAAGCTATCGTCATTCATCGCCTCTATACCAATATAGCAAAGCAATTTTTTTCGATCTTCTTCAATAAGACCTGGTTTATTTGCTCCCATAAGAAGTACTTTATAAAGTGCTACTTTAGATTTTGCATCTAAAGTTTGATCTTTAACATAAGAAACTGATTTTGAAACATCCACTTGAGGAGTAAGAAAAAATTGTTCTAGTTTGTGTATAATTTTGTCTCGTTCTGGAATACTCAGCAGTGTGTCTTTTAGACCAAAGCCCAAACCACGCGCAGCTTGCTCGGTAGTTTGACCAGCTAGGGCTGGTAATTCGTACATAACACAACGAACCTCCTGAGCTGCTGATTGAATTGTTAGCCGTGCTTCCTCCCCTGCTGTTTTGATAATTATTGCTTGCCCCGCAAACGCCTTACTTAAAACCTCATCTGCTGTTACGCGTACCTCATTTCCTGCTTCTCTAATGAGCAATTTTCCTTGATCTCCAATTGTCAAAACCACACCAGTAAGTTCTTTCGCTGCATGCGAAACTAATTCTTGTGACTCTCGCCCTATTTTTTCAATTGTCTTATCTAAATGCGTAGAAACATCAGCAATCGCTTTTGTAATCAAAGCTTCTACCTTTTCAAGGACTTTGCTCGCTTCCCCACCTGCATTGATAAGCAGCTCCTTTGCCTCTAAGCCTGCAGTTTGAAGAATTTCTTTTGCCTGGCGACCACAAACGACCAGGCTTTCTCTAGTCTCATTTCCAGCCCTCTGAATGTTTTGTTCAAACCCGACATTGATCACACCAACCGTTTCTCGCATTTCTTGTCCACTTGTTCTGATGATACCCTTTGCTTGATGACCCGCAGTCAACAAAGAGACCTCAACTTCTCTGCCTGCTTTATTGAGTATTTGTTCAATTTGTAAGCGCATAATGTCTGTTGTTTGATGGGTTGAAGTCAGAATACTCTTTGCTTCATTTCCCAGGGCTGTCAAAGTTTTCCTTGCTTCATCTCCGCCTTTCCCAACAACACTTTTTGCTTGCTTCCCAGATTCTTCAATAATAGATTTGCTTTCTTCACCAAAAACTCTGACTGTAGCGCGTGTTTCTTCTCCGCCAACTCGAATGGTTGTCTGTGCTACTTGTTCAGCTTGTTCAAGCATTTTGCGAACGCTGCTTGATGGAAAAAACCAGTCCCCTATGCCACCTCCACAAAGGCGTTCATCATGAGATAAATAATATTTCTCCTCCCCCACATGACATATTCCGATGGAATGGAACAGCATGGATGATAGCCGAGAGACTTCACGGGCTTTTTTATTGGCCTCTTCGCTCTTGCCTAATCTTTGTAAATCTTGAACTTCTTCTGAGCCCTTTTTAACACGATCTTTTAAATCTATTTTTGTTAAAATTTTTGAGTTGGCAAAGCTTTGTCCTATCATTATTCCTTCTCCTGTATGAGGTTAATAGATATTTGAAAGAGACTTTTTTTACTTCTGTAGAATAAAATATACTTTTTTGTCTTTCCACACATTAGGCGGGATCTAGAATTTTTTGAATTTTAGGAGCATTTGCTAAGAACTTATTTCTTGATTCTATAATGGTTGAGCTTTTTAATTCATCACCAGATAAGTATTCTTGAACAAAGTACAACAAAGTATTGAACCGACCAGTGCTATTTTCTTCTCGAAATTTCTTGGTGGTATGCGCTATACTCTCTTGTACCATTTTAAGATTTTTTGTTAATTTTTTTACTCCGTCTTCAAGTTTAGAAATTTCGCCACGTATTCTTGCTACCCTAGCTTTTTCATCTACGAGCAGTTTTTTAGTGCCTTCTATTTCTTTTTCTAAGCGAACTTTCTCCTTCTCCAATCGTTTGTTTTCAACACTCAAATGTTTTTTCTTTTCTTCTATACCACTTTTTTTGCTTCTCAATAAATCCATACGTGAGTTGAAAATTGTCTCCTCGCTTGCGAGAGCGTCCAAGTCTCGTTTGTAATCTAATTCCACTTGTGCTTTTTTTTCTTCAACATCTCTTAAATCTTTTTTCACGCCATCTCTTTGAATTTTGGCATTACTAATCACAGACTCAATTTTACGGTGTTCACCTAATCTCAATATCAAATCACGCGTCTTGGCTTCTTTCACCACTTGCAGACGAACGATTTCCTTAGCATAAACACTCTTTTTTTGAGCAAAAACGGAAACACTCCAAGCAAAATCAGCTTTCCCCCAACCATCTTTTTCAACGACTCCTTCTATTCTACTGCTGTCACTGTAGTTGTCCCTGATGTGGGGGCGTCCACCGGCCCATTCACCGCTACCACAACGAATTTCTTCTAGTCGAGAGAGTTGATATGGGTAAGTTCCCTTTAGCTCCCCTCCTTTGTCTGTGCATCGACCATGAATTGTGTCTGTACATATTTCTGCGTTAGAAGAGTAGTCCGCTATAGTACCCTCGATGCCTGCAATCTCTTGCCGTAAAGTGCTGATGTTGGTGTTCTTGCTATTCAGATCTGCTTCTCGTCCGGTAATTTGAGAGTCTAAAGTTTTCAAACTTGTAGATAACTCTTCCTTTCGTTTTTTTAATGTGTCTAACTGCTCTTCTTTATCTGAGTTCAATTTTTCTTTTTTACGCCTCTGCTCCACAGAAAATTTCTCTGTGTCTAACCATATTTCATCATCTATTGCTTTGAGGGGGGCATTATTTTGCAGTTCTTTTGTATTTTCCTCAATCTGTTTCACAGTAGATTGCACAACTTCTTCATTACTTTTTATCGACTTTTCATGAGTTGATACGCTCAATTCTGCGCCAGCTACATCAAGCTTTTTACTGGCAAGGGCTACTGTTTCCTTATCAAGAGCTTCTTTTGCTTTTGCTTCTTCAGCGGGTAACTTTTGATCTATTTCTTCAAATGTTTGATTGTATTCGTGCATAGCCTCATCAAGGCCTTTTTCAAGTTTGTGTCTTGTCTCAGGAGTAAGAGAGTATCGAAAACTATTTGTCGGTATGTTTGGTGAATCGCGCAATGTGTTGACGATATCTTCTCTATTTCCTTTGTTCAAAGGATCGATCAAGATCAGGTGGCTTGGGTTGTCTCGTATGAATTTCCAAACCTTCAGTTTTGCTTCTGCTTCATCTCCCTTAAAATTTCCTCTGCCCTTCATCTCTTTTTCATGGTCGGTGATATAGTCGCTCACTTTGGCTAACACATTATCGACAGTTAATGGAGGAAAGCGTGGGTCTTCTGGGATTTTTGTAATAAGAAAGTACACAGACTGAAGGTGATTATCTGGATTATCCAAAAATTCTTTCAAACTTTGAAAAACTTCTACGACTGGATTTCCCCTGTGTAAATTAAACGATTCATAGGATATCAGGAGGGCAATAGCCTTCACTTCTTTTGCTTTATCAATTGCTCTTTTTGAACTAATTGATGCACAGATCTCTTTCTCTACACTTCTATTATCTGCAAAACCTGGAAAATCAGTGAAAGTTAATCCATCTTTTCTTGTGTACGTACTTGGGTAAAGTGTGCAAGAAATTGAGCTATGACCAATTTCAGCCAAGTCACCAGCTTCAGGCACTTGCTCAGCGTAAATTTCAATGCGTCGCCTCTCAGTATTAACGACTCCCTTCATTATGTGTCCAAGGAGATAATTAACTGCAGTGCTCTTCCCGGTATCTGTTTCACCGACACACACAAAAATGCTTTTTCCTTTGGCCTTCTGACACGCTTGTTCCCCACGTTGGAGCAATTGCAGTAATACTTGTGTGTCAATGTCTCCTGTTACATTTGGAGCACCAACACCACCCAATAACTCGCCTGCTTGGACAAACCATCGATGTCCGAGTCTATCCTCGACGAAAGGGTGTCGTAAGACGAGTTGTTGATTGAGGGACTCTGCTTCTTTTTGCAATTCTCTCGACTTTTCAAAATCTCCATTTTTTTGCAATTCGTCAGCTTGCTTAAACAGATCTCGGCTGATTTCTTGAACTTGTTCCTTCTTAACAGTGCGGCCACCAACTTTATAAAAACTAACAATAGCACTTGGTTGCATATGAAACTCCCTTCTAAAATCGTTATCTCTTTCAATAAAGTAACAACACTGTAAAATTTTTTCTTTGGCTTTTCAAGGAGGATGCATTTTTGAAAATTGACTCCGTGGTTGATTTTTTGTGTGTGTATTGGTGCATCAGATCCTCTACAGACTTGAAGGCAACCCATATAAACCCTTCCTTGCAATGAATAATTTTTTGGGGTAGCAATTATCAAATAGGGTACTTGGAAAGTAAAAAAAACGGGTACAAAATACACCATAAATCGAAAGGATCGCGTACGATGCTGCACTCAAAACAAATCAATGCAGGACGAATTTCCCCAACTCGCCAACTCACCAACTCTCCGGCTCTAGAGGCTCTAGAGGCTCCACAAGATTCGAGCAGTAATTCTTCTTGGTTTCAAGCTCCCAATCCGAGGGATTTAGAATCAACCGATCCTCAAACTAGTCAAAATATACACGAAAAATTTACTAAACTGGAAATACCTTCTGCAACAACATCTCAAAGCCTCGAAGTAGACTTTTTCTCTAGTGAGGAGTCTGAACAGCATACTGACATTCTACATCTCTCTAAACCTGCTGTAAAAAAACAAGCATTGAAACAGTTTCAAGAAAATGCCAATGCAATTATGGAGGAAATGATAAGTAAAGCAGTAACCACTGTTGAATCAAAACAAACTGAGACGGCATCGCAAGAATCACCAGAAGAATCGTGGAATTATCTTAAGGATGTTGTCGCTGCAGCATTTAATATTATGATAGACCAAATTGAAGAAGATGCGCCTGGTGATTCTAAATTTCTCCCTCCTACAGATTTAAACCTTGTTAATGGGTTGGCAAAAAAATATGCCCTAACTAGCAACAAAAAAGAGCTATTGCAGGAGTTGGTACATCGTTTCGACAAAGAACAATTGGAAGGATTTGCTAGTACGATACAAAATCTACCCGTTAACAACGTTTTAGTGATGCTGTTTTCTTTGGATGGTACAACGGAAGGAGAAGACCTTGTTCTGAGCAGAATTGAGCGGGAAATGAACGTAACATTGAAGCATAACTAGCAGAATAATATTTAACTCTTCAATTTTTCTTTTCAAGAATGTAAGCGCTTTTTTTCAAAGTCCTCTTTTTAAATTGGCGACGACATAATTGTTTTTATCCATTTTGATGGTTAGATCCCTGTTCTTGTATGTTCAAAGTTTAACATAACTCACTCAACTCTATTTCTCTTTAACCACTGTTCAAATATTTGCAAAGACATAGCACCACTCTGTCTTACTTTTTCTTTGCCATTTTCAAATATAATAATTAATGGAATTCCACGAATATTAAATTTTTGTGTCAACTCTTGTTCTGTATCCGTGTTAAACTTTAAATAAATTGCAGAATAAGGATGCAGTTGAGCAT
>JAZKEW010000171.1:0-2965 GCA_040386785.1 Bdellovibrionota bacterium | reverse complement strand
GTTGTTAAAGGGTTCATTGAAAAGATAGATAGTGAATTAATAAGTGAGGAAATTAGTTGTTTTTTCAAAAATAATTACGGAATAAAAATTCAAGATAAGCATGCCAAGTATGAAATAGGTCAAAGAAAATTTATAGTAAAGGTTGAAAAAATTAAACAATTAGCTGAAGAGCTAAAAAAAGAAGATATAATAGAAACATTTTTAAATAAAATTATAGAGACAAAGGAGAAGCAAATAAGCCATTTAAGCACCAGAATAAAATCTGAAAATAAAAAAAGATTGCAAACGATGGAAAGAGGGGGGGCTGAGGATATTTTGAAAAATATATCAGCTGATACAGGAGCAATTGAGCGTGTTAAAAGTGCAGTGGCAGAGCTGAAAAAACAATTAAGCGAGAATAATCAAGAATTGAATCAACTCTTAAAGAAGTATGTTAACGAAGAATTGATGCCTTTCCTGAACCGCTACATGCAATCACATGTAGAGAACCCTTTCTTCGGATCTTGCCTGAGCAGCTACGTGGTGCGACCTGCAAAAGAGTTAAAAGAACAACAACAAGCGAGCTTTTTTGATACGTTGGATGAGTTTCTTAAAGTGGCTGAAGAGCTGCACAAAATGGATGGTCCGGTGATTATCAAGTCTGTTTATGTCGATAAACCTGTGGTAAATAGTGAGGATGATGATTATTCACTACTTGCACCTAAAGCCCCCCCACAAGATTCAAAAGAGTGTAGTATGGGTGATCATCATTCGTCTGAGCAAAATGTTGTTCCACCCACCGCTACTGGCATTTTATACATGTGTTGATTTTACTGCACGTCTAGTTTGTTGCTCTACTTTATCAGCTCTTATTTCACCAAGCTCTTTATATGCTACTGTAGCCTTATTCTGTTGCCAGCAGTGCATCAGCTAAAGTAATTGGAGATTTTTCAGCACATTGCCAGCAGTGTTTTCCCCATTCCTGCAAAAAATAGGAATAGCCTTGAGTTCGTTTTAAAATCTCCTGAAGAGCATCCTCATTATAAAATACACCATTTTTTTCTCCGGTATGGTGAGTGCTTTTTTTGCAGATTCATCGGACAGCGGCCCAATTGAAAGGTACACAAATAATCTTTCCGCGTAAGACTTTGCCCGGCCTGCTTGGCCAATGAGTTGCGGAAGACCCGCGCCAACAACTTTGACTGGCAATTGTTTTTGTGTGCATTTATGTAGGGCCATAATTAATGCGGCAAACTGCTTTTCTTCGATATATTGTATTTCATCAATAAAAAGAACTAAGGCGTTTTTTTTGCTTTTGCTGCATGCCCAATTTCAATAAAAAGGTCCGCCAGATCGCTTTCTAGGTCTCCAGAGTCTGCCAGTCCAAGTTCGCTTCCCAAGTCTAACCCAAATTCTATGTCATTGAATTTTAATTTCATTGATTTGACAAAGCCGCCAAGTGCTTTTAAGGCTTTTTTTCCAACTTCACTCGTAACGGATAATTTATCTAATTTTGCAGCGATCGAGTTGAATGCTGATTTCTTCAATAACTTTATCGCGACCTGCAAGTTCTGGAGGCCTGGTTCCAGCGCCAGGCGCATAGGGATTTTTTCTTGGGTCCATGTATATCAACCTTACTATAAGTTATCATAAATCAATAACTTTATGTAAAAAACATATACATTGAATGGAACGCAAGCCTATTTGAGCAACTCAAAAGTGCATTATTGTGATGTTCTTTAAAATATTTTAAAATCAAGGTATTTGTGAATTCATATTTGTTCTTGTATTTTGGTTAAATTTGGACCCTAATAGAGAATTTTTGGTTAAAAGGAATTCATGATGGATAAAAAACCAATTTTGACAAGATTTAATGACTACGATTATTACGGGCACTTGTCATCGGCAGCTGCGGTTCACCTTTCTATACAAGAAAGGCTTAATGATTTCTGCGAAGAAATTAAGTTGTGTGAAAAAGATGAAATTAAATTTATAGCAAAAAAAATTTCTATTGATTTCAAAAAAGAGTGTAAAATATTTTTAGATATCTTTAAAAAAATTGAAATTAAAAATATAAGTCCATTTTCATTCAATATTATGTATGTTTTTTTCTCGTCTGAGAATGAAGTTTTTTTTGAGGTAGATACTAAAATGTGTTTTATTTCTAAGGAAAGTAAATTGGTTGGCATGCCAAAATATTTTTTGGATAAGGTTCAAGATTTTCGGAAATTTTGAGGGAAATTTAACCCCATTTACAACCCCAGCGTCTGTCCTATAAAAAAGGTTCTAGTGCAACCCTAGCATAGGCAATAAACACGCATACGACAGCTACGACAAGCCAATAAATCATGGGGCCAGGGGAGCCATGCTTCGCAGAACCGGAATAAATATGCATTCCAGAAAAGAACAGCATCTCTATGGCTATACAGACTGCTCCAATGGGAGCCAAAATAGCTACGAGATGTATATTAAACGCTGGAACAATCAAGCTCAATGCGGGAACAATCAAGCACAAGCCGCAAAGCACCTCAAAGAGGCTAATTCCCAGCCAAACCTTGTGCGGGATTATTTTCAAGGAAGGTATGGCTTGTTCAGAATTTGAAAACTTCCACACTGCACCAATGATAGCATGTAAAATGACGAGAATTTGAAGAACCCATAAGAACGTGTTCATGGCACCTCTCCTTTGAATGGAAAGTGAACATTTTTTGGATAGGACTAACGGCATCACCTCGTCTTTCTTGAGGTAGGGTGGTCAAACCGTCTATATCAGTTTACTCCAAAATGGACGAAGTGTAAAACAAAAAAGCACGTTGATCTGCCTCACATTATTCGGATACTTTGCTAGCTGGCCTTACACTCAAAAGTCTTGAAAAAAATATCAATAAGCAATAAAATATTGCATTGATTGCTAATCCGTTCGTATAGAACGCCAATTATTTAACGACTGTCTTGAAATAGGCTCTCGGAGCCGGCAATACATTTT
>JAZKEW010000170.1:0-1941 GCA_040386785.1 Bdellovibrionota bacterium | reverse complement strand
GAGGTTTTACTAAGATTTTTTTTATGTCTCTAACGCAAACTCAGAACGCTTACAATATTATAACGTAATGGGTGTGGGAAAAACAATTAATGCATTTCAATATCTTGGAAAGCATTGGGAATAAATAACCGTGAATTTAATAGTATTCAAATCAACATCATCTATTTGAGTACAAAAACTGAATCATAAAAAAATTGTTGCTTTCAGAAACTATCAAAAAAACGGGGAACACCGGGAATTCAGGGAACATGCTTGGCTTACAGCAATATGTTTTATTCCCATGTTTTTCAAACACTGGGAATATTGGTAATAGAGCCAGCACCGCTTGATTGCAAAGTTTAGTTTTTTATTCCCACGTTTCCAAGTGTGTTCCCAAATGATTAAAATAAGTTATTAAAGTCTCCGTAGCTGGTTCCCAAATTCCCAATATCCCAAGAAAAAACAAGCATTATAGAAAAATAGATTATTTTATTAAATTCTAATCTTCAGGCAAAGCAGCGTCAGAGTATTCACCTTTTAGTTTTTCCGAAATCACGTAAAATCGTTGATATTTACCAGAAAAAGGGACCTTCTCTTTTCTATCAAGTCGATATTTTCCATTTGGCTGTATTTCGCCAGGTATTAGAAAATTATGCTTTAGTAAAGTATTTAAAACTATTTTGTGGTTCAATCCTCTGCAAACTTCGTCTCTAAAAACTTCTGGATAAAAAAGAAACTTATTATCTAATTTATTATTAGATGTAGTGTTATCAGTGGAACTTAAAAAATAACCACATTGATTACTTACAGTTGAAGGCAGTTGGTTTTTGCTATTTATAAACCGACTTGAGGCATGTAGTTGTAGAAATTTTCTAACCTGATTAATTGCCTCGGTCTCTTCAAACGATTCTGTACCGCCTTTTTCATTGACCCAATTTTTAAATATCTTTTCACAGTGTATGTTTGCGGAATTTTGAGTCAAATTAAGTACACCTAATTTTATTGCAAGCTCTCCTGCAGATGCAACAATAGCAAAATAGTTTGCAACGTGCAGAACTTGACCATCTACTTTTTCCATACATAAATCTTTTTTGAATTTATCAATATTCTCCAAAATAAACTCTTTGGCATATTCTAAATCATTCGTGATCTTTGTTAAATATTCTACTATAGCACTACCATAAAATTTTGAGCTTGATTCCACTATGTGTTTTGAAAGGGTTGGTTGATTAGGGAAGCCATGTAGGTTCTCGTACACGCCGTTGGTAGAATCAACTTCCGCAGCAATATTTATAAAACGAGCTTCCATTCCTGCTCTCACTTTTTTACCTTTGGAATCTTCATTTATTTTGTCTGCTAAAGTCATTTCACCTGTAGAAATAAACACAGTTCTCCATTTTTTTGTAGTGCGCATATCGGCGTTAGTGTTAGCTCTGTTTTTACCCTTACCGCTTTCTAGCATGTAAATAAGATTGCCTAATTTGTCTCCATCAGCTTGGCCTAATTCATCGATAACTAAAAGCACATCATTCCGGGTTGACGCCACTGCTTCAAGCCCATTGTCTGTAGATCTCCATTTTAGGATATATTCTTTTGGATTACCGTATATGCTAGCTACACAAATCATTAAAGTGGACTTGCCTGTTTTGGATCGTCCTTGAAAATGAAAACCAATATTTTCGGCTCCTATGATTTGAAGTAGAGGAGTAGCAAAAGCGGCTCCCATACATAAAATTAATCTTGAATTTCCTTCGGCGAATTTAGCAATATTTTCTTGCCATTCTTTTAGAGTTCCTTTTGTTTTAAATGGGTGAAATTTATCTCCTTTGAAAAAAAAATTCTTCATTATCAGAATGACCAAAAGAGCAATCAGGTAAATGAAATATGTCATCCTGCCAACCTGTTTGACTCGACTCCCCAGAAATAAAGACTTGCAAATTGAAATTTAAAAACGAAGATTTT
>JAZKEW010000169.1:0-2125 GCA_040386785.1 Bdellovibrionota bacterium | reverse complement strand
AGTCGTGAGGCAATTATTTTTTTTTCATGCTTTAAAAAATTTGCTTTTGCTCTATCTCCTTTAGGAATAGCTACCACAGAATACACGCGAGCCAAATTACTTTTATCGTGGACAACGCCTTCATTTAAATCAATATCACTATAAACTTTTTCCCAAAAATCAATATTATCTTTTAAACAAGCCAGCTCTGGAAAATTTTCCTCAGCAGGAGCAGGTGCTAGCTTTACATTTTTAACAATTGGTTTTTCATATGCTGGCTTTACGAAAACAGGCTGCTGAGAAATATCTTGAGACAAGCTAGAAGAGTTTTTGGGTGCTTGCTCAAAACTATTTTTGGGATTGGAATAATACGACATGGGAGCTTTGCCGGCGTTAAAGGGCAAATCAATAGTTAAATCAAGTGCATAAACGCCTTGTTCACTTGTCAAAAGCAACGGAATAGTCAATAAAATTAAATGCCTCATTTTGCGGGAGCTAAACATTCTAGAAACCTCGTATTCGTATTGGGCTAAACCCCACCATTTCCAACTACTCCCACTCTACCATAAATGGGTTCTCTCCCACAGACTTCTCACAGGGAGGAAAAATTTTCCAGCTTTTTACAGGAAATTGGAGGAGTTGATCTAAAACCTCCCAAAGAAATGACTAAAATCCCAACAAAACACATTGTCCCCAAGAATATCGGTGGAAAAATGTTCAAACCTGAGGCTTGAACAACGAACGAAAAAAAGAGTGGTATATTTCCTACAATAATGCCGTTAACTATATTCAAAACAACGGCAATACCAGATGCTCTGACCTCTGTCGGAAGCATTTTAAGAACCATGTGAAACAATGAGCCTGTGGGCATACCAATACAAACAGCCATAATTACAATTGAAGCATAAATATAAGAAATATTGTGCGTTAAAAAAATAAAGTGGCTTGCTAGCACCCAAATACAGAGGAGACTAATACCAAGTATGTACATTTTTTTAGGATTCCATTTATCTCCTAAATAACCACCTAAGCCAGCAAAAAAAGCATTTATCACAAGAGCAACTGCGCTCAAATAAATTATGTTTTTCACAGATACTGAGTAAAATGATTGCAAAAACGAATTTGGCATTAATAAATAATACGTAAATGTCACAGCAGTAGGCGCAGCTATAAGAATTCCTTTTAAAAGTAAAAGTTTGTACTTTTTAATAAGAGTTAAGAAAGGGACAGAGACATTTTTTTGATTTTTTTTCATCATTAAAAATTCAGGAGTTTCATTTAAATTGCGTCTGAGCAAGGATCCAATGACACATAAAACTCCGCCAGCAATAAATGGAATACGCCAACCCCAAAGGTGAAATGCTTCTTCACTTTGAAAAAAAGTTAAGGCTGATATGAACAACGAGCCTACAAATGAACCGAATACAATACTGCCCATCAATATTCCTGCAGATGTGGCTTTAAATTCGATTGGTGAAGATTCATAGACAACGAAGGAGACTCTCCACCCATGGCAAGGCCTTGAAACACACGAAAGATAAGCAGCAATAGCGGTGCCATAAGACCAATTTGTGAATAAACAGGCAAGAAACCTATGGCTATTGTGGGAATAGCCATTAATAAAAGAGTTTTTAAAAAAGGTTTCTTGCGACCGTGTTTGTCGCTTTGATGGCTGTACCAAATGCCACCAACTAGACGAGCAATGTAGCCACTGGCAAAAATGGCGAAGGTTTTTATGCTGTCGAGCGCGGGGTTGCCGCCACTAAAAAATAATTCTTTAAACACGGGCATTAACAGAGTGAAAATGGCGAAGTCGTAGTATTCGAATAATGCTCCCAGAGAGCATAGGAGAAGGATTTTTTTGTGGGTCATAGGGGTCTTTCAAGTTTGTAAAACTATTATTTTGCAATAATCCGGCTGAAACTGCATATACGGTAAAACGGACTTAGCTAAACTTAGTTCGATTTTGCATATATGCGGAAGTCCTCGACATTGCCAACATAACAGCTAAACATAAATTTAAAAAACAGCTGACAAATACTTGGACTTTTGGTTTCAAAACTGATAGTTAAGAGATTTATTTTTGAGTTATTCAAAGTTACGTCCCATTTTTTATTATTTTTAGGGGAATGCATATGAGTGTACC
>JAZKEW010000168.1:0-4804 GCA_040386785.1 Bdellovibrionota bacterium | reverse complement strand
AGTTTCATAACAATTTAAATCAGTATAATTGACATTAATTTTTTTTAACCACGACTTTCCTTCAGAAGAGGATAAAAATTTTTCATTATTAAAAATTTGGAAAGACCTTTCATTAACAGAGCATTCAAAATGAGTAAATTCTTTGCATGTCATAAAAAAGTGGTTTAATTTATCAATATATTGATAATCATTTTTGAGTTCTATTTGACTCTGTTGATAATAAGAAAGAGAAATTTTTGGATGCACTGTGTTAAATAAATTCTGTAAATGAGTAGTATGTATTTTATCATTTTTAGGGTAGATCTTTTTTATTTTGATGGGCAAAGGAGGGTTTAAACCATTCTGAATTTTGGGTGAAACATATGCAATTTCTTCTTTTTCAATCAAAAAACAAATGTTGCTTACAAAAGTAGCATAGCCTCCTAACTGGTAGTAATTTTCTTTGCCCATGTTTACAATTAAAGTATCTTCTAGTTCTTTTATAAAAAAGCCCCGTTTTTTTTGTTGAGAAAGAATTTTTTTAAGGTTTTGCAGCATATCTCTTCCTTTTTTTAGGTTTAGTTTGTACGCTAAAATGCCCAATAAATCAAAGAAGGCACTATATTGCTTTTTCTGTAGAAAATTTTGATGTATAAAAAAGAGTCACTTGTGCATTTTATTGGAAACATCGTGACAAATGAGGAAAAATAGATTGTGCAAAAAAAATACCCTCAAATCCCCATAGGAATAGATGATTTTGAGAAACTGCGAGTAGGTGGCTACTGCTATGCTGATAAAACAAAGCTTATAGAGGAAATTATTTATAGTTCCTTCGAAGTTGCTCTTTTTGCACGCCCTAGGCGTTTTGGTAAAACTCTCAATTTAAGTATGTTGCGATATTTTTTTGATGTGAATTATCAAAAACCAGAGGGAATGAGAGGTAGACATTTATTTGAAGGCCTTGAAATAGTAAAAAATAATGAATTATGTCATAAACATATGAATAAATATCCTGTTATTTCTCTTTCTTTTAAGGGAATTCAATATAAAGATCACAATTTATTTCTAGATACACTTGGAGAATTTTTTGCTTTTGAATTTGAAAAATACAGATATTTACTTGATTCTCCAAGTTGTACGCCAGAAAGTAAAATAAAGTTTTCTAATTTACTGGCTAATAAAGCCAGCGAAAGCCAGCTAGGCTTGGCTCTAAAATTTTTAACTGATTTACTAGAAAAACATCATAAAGTAAAACCTTATTTATTCATTGACGAATACGATGCCCCAATTCACTTTGCTTATGCCAATGGGGCCTACAAAAGTTGTGTCGACTTTTTTTCTCTTCTTTATGGCAATGCTTTAAAAGGAAATACGGCCATACAAAAAGCCGTTTTGACGGGTATTTTGCGTGTTTCAAGAGAGTCCATTTTTTCTGGCTTAAATAACCCTTCCGTCTATACAGTTCTTGAAAAAAATTATTCTTCTTATTTTGGGCTTTTGGAGCCTGAAGTTAAAACTCTTCTAGAAACGTACGATTTACAAGATCGACTTCCAGATGTGCAATCATGGTACAATGGCTATCATTTTGGCAGTGATTCCACAGGAATTTACAATCCGTGGTCAATTTTGAAGTGGCTAGAAGATGGCGATCATAAGTTAAAATCATATTGGGTTAATACTTCGAAAAATGATATTATTCGAACTCTTTATCTTGAACAACATCGTTCCCTCAAACCTGAATTTTTTGACCTATTTTTAGGAAAAAGTATTCGAACTCAATTGGATATGGAAACAACATTTGACGCTAATTTGACAGAAAATTCAGCAATATTTTGGGGATTTATATTACAAACTGGCTATGTCACTGTTGATGAAATAATAGAAGAAAACGACAAATACTACTACACACTTAAAATACCGAACAAAGAAATTCATATTGTCTTCGAAAATATGGTGAACAGCTGGCTTGGAGGTTTAAGCAAAGATTTAAATAAACCAGATCTTGCCGAAACTGTAAAAAAATCTCTTGTTCAAGATGATCTCGAACTTTTTCATGAAACTTTACAAGAAATACTCTTGCAAACTATGAGTTATCATGACTTTAATCGCAACCCTGAAAACGCTTTTCACGCATTTATGGCTGGCTTTATGGTTTGGCTTACAGGAATTTATGAGGTGAAAAGTAATCGTGAAGCAGGAAAAGGTCGCTATGATCTTTGCTTAATTCCAAAAGATAAAAAATTGAGTGCCTATATTTTCGAATTTAAAGCTATTTCTTATCTACAAAAGAAGGCATCTGTTGAGGATAAAGTCCAACAAGAGCTACAATTAGCCTTGAATCAAATTGATACACAATATTACGACACAGAATTGAAAGCGAAGATGGTAAATAAAATTACCAAGGTTGCTCTGGTATTTTACGGAAAACAGGTTTGGATGGAGTATAAGTGAAAAATAAAAAAAAATACCCTCGCGTACCTGTAGGCATAGAAGATTTTGAAGAAATTCGAAAAGGTAGCTACTGCTACAGTGATAAATCAATTCTTATTGAAGAAATTATTGAAGGCTCATTTAAGGTTGCTCTTTTCGCTCGTCCAAGACGTTTTGGTAAAACGCTCAATTTAAGCATGCTGCGTTATTTTTTCGATGTGAATTATCAAAAACCCGAAGGAATGGGAAAGAGGCATTTATTTGAAGGTCTAAAAATTGCTAAAAACGAATATTTATGCAATGAACACATGAATAAGTACCCTGTGATATCCCTTTCATTTAAGGGTATAAAATACAAAGAACATAATTTGTTTTTGGATCATTTAAGAGAGTTTTTTGCATTTGAATTTAAAAAATTTAGATATTTACTCAATTCACCAATTTCTACTCCAAAAGATAAATTAACAATCAGTAATTTACTTTCTGGCACAGCCAGTGAAGCTGAGTTGTGCATGTCCATTAAACTCATCACGAATTTACTAGAAGAACACCATAAAGAAAAAGTTTATTTATTCATTGATGAGTATGATGCTCCTATTCATTTTGCTTATTCTCATGGGACATATCGAGATTGTGCTGATTTTTTTTCTGTCCTTTATGGCAATGCTTTAAAGGGAAATTCAGCCGTTGAAAAAGTTGTGATGACAGGAATTCTTCGTGTTTCAAAAGAGTCTATTTTTTCTGACGTCAACAATGTCTCTGTTTTTACAGTGCTTGAAACAAACTATTCACCTTACTTTGGGTTTCTTGAACACGAAGTAAAGACCCTTGTAGAATCTTACGATTTGCAAGATCAATTGCCGCAAGTACAAACTTGGTACAACGGTTACCGTTTTGGCAACAACTCAACAGGAATTTATAACCCTTGGTCTATTTTGCAGTGGCTTGCAAATGAGGCTCACGAATTAAAACCGTACTGGGTGAATACCTCTAAAAATGATATTATCCGCACACTTTATTTGGAACAAAAACATTCTCTTAAACCAGAATTTTTTGATTTATTTTTAGGAAAAAGTATAAAAGCCGAAGTCAATACGGAAACCACATTTGATGCTAATTTAACCCAAAATCCAGCGATATTTTGGGGATTTATGTTACAAACTGGTTATTTAACAGTTACGGATAAAATTTTTGAAAATAACAAATATATATACACGCTCAAAATTCCAAATGAAGAAATACACATTGTATTTAGAAATATGGTGGATGCCTGGTTTGAGACTTTAAGCAAAGATTTAAAGAAACCAAATCTCGCAGAAACGATAAGTCAAGCTCTTGTTCAAAGGAAATTAGAAATTTTTTACAAAAATTTACAACAAATTTTGATTCAAACCATGAGCTACCACGACTTCAACCGTAATCCTGAAAATGCTTTTCATGCCTTTATGGCTGGTTTTATGGTGTGGCTCACAGGAAATTATGATGTGAGAAGTAATCGAGAATCAGGAATAGGACGCTATGATTTATGTTTAATTCCTAAAAAAGAAAGTATCCCTGCTTATCTATTCGAATTTAAATCTATCGCTTATTTAGAAGAAAAAGCACCCTCAGCAGAAAAAATTGAACAAGAACTTAAACTTGCTTTGAAACAAATAGATACTCAACTTTATGAGACCGAGTTAGAGTCAAGAGGAGTGAGGCAAATTACCAAGGTTGCTCTGGTATTTTATGGAAAACAAGTTTGGATGGAGTATAAGTAATTTATGCGTTTATTATCCCCTTTGCCTTTTTTTAATAAAGTACACGTCTTATCTCATCTATTTCTATTTTTAAACTTAACCATTGCGCTGTTGGGAATGCGCCTTCCCGACATACTAAATCTACCTATGTTGCGCTTCTTTATTTATTTTTTGTTTGCCCTTGGATTTTTAGTGAGCCTTGTCTCCTGTTTGAAACTAAAACCCGTGCTAACCATAGGGCTGTGCCTTTTTAGCGGAAGCATTTTCTTTCACGCATTCGTGATATTTTTTCTTCCATCTTTTAGACCTGGAATTGCATTTCAGAATTATGTTTTGCAGAATACTTTCTCCTCCTATTTTGCAATTTCACAAACTCGACTGTATATGATGTATCCAGTCTTATTTTTATTTCCAGTTCTGAGTCTTTATTTAGAAGGGTTTACTTCTAATTATAAACATTACTATGCAAGAAAATTAATTCTTATTTTTCTCAGCTGTATGTTTATAAATAATATTGTTGTTTTTATTCAAGGGCTTTGGGATATACATTTTTTAGCGCAAGGGAGTATGACGTCCATTGACGCAAATAGAACTCCAGGTTTGTTTTTAGACTCCGGTGAATCTGGTGTTATGTACAGTTTAATGACTGCTCTTAT
>JAZKEW010000167.1:0-14903 GCA_040386785.1 Bdellovibrionota bacterium | reverse complement strand
GTGGTAGATTCTCCTGACTCATATGTAGAGATAATTTATAAAAAACATCATTCCATTCTTTGGATTTATAAGGATACTCCATGCATTTAATAATAAGATCTTGCTTATTCAAAGTTGGTGATTTTTGAAATCTATTTAAAAAGGCTATCACTCGCTGTGATATTTGCTGAGACATACAAAACTCTCCATTCTCTTTAAAAAATACCAATAACTGAAAATATTTGCGTATTTTTTACACAAAAAAGATAAAAAATATTCATGAAGGGCACAGTACATACTAATTTGGGTTGTTTCAAGGGTGGTCTTAGAACTATAAAACTGATACCATACGCGCTTCTTGGTTTGCTGTTGACTAGGACTCTCATTTCACCGACATATTGGACAAATAAATAATTCTTATGAAATCAAATAAATTAATGCTTCTCTTTCCAATTTTTTTCGTATTATACGAATTTACTGTCTATTTAGCAAACGACATGATCATGCCTGGCATGCTTGAAGTTGTAAAATATTTTTCTGCTAGCAACACTTTTGTTCCTGTTTCTCTCACCGCTTTTCTTTTAGGTGGAGCCAGTTTACAAATAATATTAGGTCCATTATCCGACCGCTTCGGCAGAAGAAAAGTACTTTTATTTGGTGCAACTTATTTTTTATTTGCAACGGTTTTTATTTTAATATCAAACTCCATGGAACAATTTTTATATGCCCGCTTTTTGCAGGGCATGGGGCTTTGTTTTATTGGTACTGTGGGTTATGCGTCAATTCAAGAACTCTATGAAGAAAGAAAAGCCATAAAAATTATTTCCCTTATGGCAATGATCTCCTTAATTGCGCCTTTGGCTGGACCTTTATTAGGCGGGTTGTATATTCAGTTTTTTCATTGGCGTGGCATATTTATTATTATTGGAATTTTAGCTTTAATTGCATTAATAGGTCTATTTATGTACATGCCTGAAACAGTGCATTTAAAGCTTAATTCAAAAAACAAACCTGAAAAAAACGCTGATTTAAGCCTACTCCCTAAATTTAATTTTTTGGGTTGTATAAATAATTACATATTAATTCTCAAAAATACGAAATTTTTACTTGGGGCTTTTGCTATTAGCCTTTCTGCTGGACCTTTAATTGCCTGGATTGCTATTTCACCAGTTATTTTAATGGAAAAAGCCAAACTATCTTCCGTTTATTATGGCATTTGCCAGATACCTATTTTTGGCGCCTTAATTTTTGGAAACATCATTCTGCAAAAAATTATAAAAAAAGTTCAACTAAATAGAATAATTTATTTTGGCTCTTTTTTTATAATATTTGGACTTATTTTATGTGGAATTTTACCTATAATTTTTGGAGAATCATATTTCAATATTGTTATTCCATTTACAATTTATTGCTTTGGAATTGCTCTTTCAAATTCAACTTTAACTCGCTTAACATTATATTCAAGCCCAATTGCAAAAGGTTCTGTTTCCGCTATTTTGAGTCTTATTTCGACACTAGTTTATGCTCTAAGTACATATGCTATGGCTTTTGTTTATAAAAATCAAAGCAATGTTGATTTTGGATTATTTTGTTTGTTTACTGGAGTTATTTTTACACCTGTTGTTGTGCTTTTTTTAATTAAAGAAGACAGGAAGGGTTTTGTTTATGAAAATTGAGAATCGCATTATTGACGTATTGTGTTCAGCAGGCAGAACAGGATTTTATTTTGATGATCAAAGAGCCATAAAAAATGGTGCTGGAATTGATGGTTTTATTTATAACGGCAAAACTGTGACAGAAGGCTTTACAGCAATTCGTCAAGCTGGTGAATGCATTTCTATATTACTTATTCTGGAAGATGGGCAAATTGCAACAGGAGATTGCGCTGCCGTTCAGTACTCTGGTGCTGGTGGAAGAGATCCCCTGTTTTTAGCAAAAGATTTCATTCCACTCATTGAGAATGAATTAAAACCAAAATTAATTGGAAAAACATTAAATAATTTTAAATTTTTAGCTGAAGAATTTGATTCCATAAAAATCAACGGAAACAAATTACATACAGCTATTAGATACGGGATAACTCAAGCACTCTTAGATGCTGTTGCTAAGTCTAAAAAAATTACCATGACTGAAGTTATTAAAGAAGAGTATAACACTGGTCAAGATATAAAAAGAATTCCAATTTTTACACAATCAGGCGATGACAGATACATAAATGTCGATAAAATGATACTAAAAAACGCAGATGTTATTCCTCATGGATTAATTAATCACACTGATAAACTGGGCTTACAAGGCGAAAAACTACTCGCGTATATAGAGTGGTTAACAAAAAGAGTTTCACAATTAAAAATGTCTGAAAATTATAAACCTGTTTTTCACCTTGATGTTTACGGTACAATAGGAATTATATTTAAAAATGACATCAATTTAATCGCAGATTATTTTGAAAAAATAGTTCAGGCTGCAAAACCATTTAAAATCCGCATTGAAGGCCCTGTTGACGTTGAAGACAGAACAAAACAAATGGAAGCCCTTAAAAATTTAACCGCTGAAGTTAACAAAAGAAATTTAGATTTAGAAATTGTTGCAGATGAATGGTGCAATACTTTGGAAGACGTTAAATATTTTGCAGACAACCACGCTGGACATATGTTGCAAATAAAAACACCCGATTTAGGCGGTATTCAAAATACAATTGAAGCCATATTGTATTGTAAAGCCAAAGGCATTGGAGCTTATTGTGGTGGAACATGCAATGAAACAAATCGTTCCGCAGAAATTTGCACTCATGTTGCAATGGCGTGTGGAGCGGATCAATGTCTTGCAAAACCAGGAATGGGAGTTGATGAAGGTTACATGATTGTCAATAATGAAATGAATAGAACTCTGGCAATAATCAATCGGAGATTGCAGCGTTGACTAAAAAAAACACCCAAAACTACTCTCCAAGAATTTTGGCAATAACGCAACTCGACACTCCACCCACACCCATACCCAACTTTCCACACACAAGCCCATCTTTAGGCATTGCAATTTCAATTGGTTTATCCAATAAAATTGTCCTGTTCAGAGAAGCAATTTTAGGATTTAAACGCGCAGGCTCAATTCCTGTTGGTGGCAAAACAATTGTGTTGTGAGATGTTTTTTTAGCTCCCAAAAGCTGAGCTGTAAGCTCCCAACCACCGCACACAGCCATACCGTGTCCAAAGAGACCTTTCCTGGCAGAAATAATGGCGTTATCAGGAACAAAATCTTGAATAAGCATGAATTCATTCCAATCGCCAGGTGTGCCCGTAGCATGCATGTCCCACGCTTGAATATCTTGTTTTTGAATGTCCGCAGCAGCAAAAGCTCGTTTCATAGCAAGCTTGGGGCCTTCTTTTGATGGAGTAATAATATGCTCAGCATCGCTGCTCACACCAGCTCCAAGTATTTCAATGCCCATATGAGGAACGTTGAACTTTTTCATAGTTTCTTCGCAAGCCAACACCCAAGTGCACGCTCCACCCGAGATATGTGTGCCCCGCAAATCACAAAAAGGCACACCACTCGTCTCACCCATGACAGCTAAACGACCACCGTAAAATGCGCTAATTAACTCATCGGAAGGGCTCGCATCCACAGCACCAATAATGGATACATCCACCTGCCCAGAACTGATATCGCGAAAAGCATTATTTACAAGAGTACCAAAAGAAGCACATGCCCCCAACACACCCAGAGCTTCTCCATGCAAATTTAGAAGCATAGACGCTTGTGAGGCAGCCAAGTTTGGTATGTTCCAGAGCAAATTAGAAGAGACACTTTCCCAAGGGGGAGAAGGATAACCGTATTCCGTAGCAAGCTCATTGCGAGCTTTTATTTTATTGCGAATAAGAGACAATTTAGCATTTTCTATGTCAGGGCCATTAACCCCTTCACTTTCAATTTTTGTAAGTTTAGCAAGATACTCCTGCAAAAGATGTGACTTTTGCGCCCAATAGGAATTCCACGTTTGAACCGCTTCATAACGTTCTTGAGTATCAACAGGAAAGCTCTCAAAATGTGGTGGGCAATTGGAATCTTTTTTTTCACCGTTCAAGTGTTGAGCAAGAGCCTTATTTCTTTGCGGAGTAGACCAAAAAGAATTCCAATTAAAAAGTGATTTGTCTAACTCGCGAGCAGATTTATGGATAATTGGTAAATCACCAAGACCTGTGGAATATTGAATTTGTAATTTGGGATCAATTTGACTGATTGCATGCTCCAAACCAGGAGTTGTAGAGATAGCCTGAATTAAACTTCCCGCACCGTATTTAATAAGATCGCCACTTTTTTCTACAAGCAATGGATAACGTTTGGGGCCATGGCGTTCTTCAAGCCATGGTTTATAGACTGAAAAATCGAACTTTGGGGTACCTGCCAAAAAAGCATTATAGAGTGATTTTTTGGGTGTTAAAGCAGATTTTCCTTGATCTACAAATGATAAAAACTCGCTTAAATTAGACGAACCAGGAGCAACAACCCCCACTCCGTAGAGAAAAACTTTTCGTGAATTATTTTGTTGTGACACTTCTTAAACTCCATGCGACGTAGTTCATCATAAGAAAGGACTAGTTCGCCTCACTTTTTATATTAAAATTAAGTCTTATGCAAAAAAATTTTCTGAATAACAATTTGGTTGGTTTTGAACTGGTTCAAAACTGCTTCATTTAGTTTCTAATTATGCAAAAGGTTGATTATTTAAACGATTAGCTGTACAAGGCGAATACTCAGCCAAAAGACATAAACTAAGGCATGAGAAAAATCAAAGCATTTAGTAAAGTTGTGCCTATGAAATCAAGAAATAGTAATAAAGTCGGCCGCCTGCCACAAGAATGGCGCGTTAGTTTTACTAGCGGAGAATATATTGCAATTGAAAACTTAATTAAAATTTGATATGGATTTTTATTGTGATGAAAAAATACATGGTGATAAATTAATCCTTGCGTATATCCATTTTGATGATAGATCTATAGATGAAATTATTTATTTTTTAAAAAATCTTCATAAAGAAAATAAGATTTTCCGATTTCATGCATCGGAAGATATGGGCGATAAAAAAACAAGAAGAGATGCTATTCGTTTGAAAAACTATATTGAAAATAATATATCCAGATTATGTCATGAAAAGAAAATTGTATATTCAAGTAAACAATTCTTACGCGAAATAGACGCTTATAAATGGGTGTCTCAAGAAATGTTGAAACTAAACAGTGACGTTCTTCATAGAGACGAAGGGAAGTTTAAAAAAGATGAGGAGAATAAGATTAAAAATTTTTTTCATCAAAAAAAAATAAAAATAATTTCTCATAAAAAAGATCAAACCGCTAAAAACGCGCAAATGATAGGTGTCGTAGATTATATACTACACTTTGACATTAAACTTTATAATTCAACGCGCAAAACGAAAAGACCATAAAGAGTAAACCTTATGGTCTTCATATACAGTACATTTCGCCAGTTCGGACGCTCAGGACACTCAGAAGGCCCAGAGGCTAAGCTTCAAACAGCTCGGTTAACGATTCCTCTGTGCCCGTAGGCCAAAGTCTGACTCCCCCAAGCCTAGGCTTATCCTGCCCCAGCTAACCTGATTGTCGGACTCAATCTATGATAAGTCAAGCTTTTAGTCAAAAATAGAGTTTTTTAATTCTTAGCTTGTCTCTCGCCCGCAACTGAAGCTGAGACTGATGCGGAGGAAACCGGTACTGATAAAGACAAATTTCGAACTAAAGCCAATTCAACATCTTCTTTATTCTTAATTGGATACCATTTTTCAGCAATAATTTTAAACGTATCCCCTTCTTGGTGCAAATACAAAAACTTTCTTCCAAAATCAACTTTCCCTTTTGCACTATATTTTTGAAAAAACTCCACTAAAAGCTGGTTTTTAAATGCTAGTATTTTAGGCTCACTAATTTGCACTTGAATAGAACTATCACGTAATTTAGCTAATGATTGTTTGAAATTTTGCCACTGCGCCTTTGTTTTGCCCAAGGAATAAAAATTGTCTGAATAAAAACCAGTGTAGGTATTTATGTCAGAACTTTCCCAAGATTTACGCCAAATTTCAAGCATATTTAAAACTTTACCGCGCTCTTCTTGAATGTCCGTTAATGGAGAAGATTGCATTTTGTCTACAATAACCACTGGGGTTTCCCACGGTGAAATATAGTTGGACACATCAAGAACGTCGTTATTTGTAAGAGCAACACAACCTTCAGTGTCAAATGGAGTTAAAATGCGAGTCTCTTTGTCTACGCCATGAATCCAAATACCAAAACCTGTTTTTTTAGAACGCTTGTCAAAAATATTTGGATAGTCGAGTACAAATGCCATTGGGCCATATTTATTTGCAGACTTTCCCCATCTCCGTACAAGTTCTTTAGAGTGTTTTTGCCCGACAACAAAATAAATACCTTCAGGAGTTCTGTTATCTCCACTGTATTTTTTATCACCTTGTTCTTTGCCTGTAATGGCTTTGTAAGACTTCATGACCGTATAGTTGCCATCATCTTGCAATTTAAAAACAGTCAGTCTGTGGATATTTTTTTCAACCACAATGCCATAAGTAGGCTGGCGATTTCCTAAGCTAATAAATGCCGAAGGAATACCCGTAAACTGATTGATTGAATTGTACAACTTTTTAGAAGCTGGACTAAAATTTGCCAAGTTTTCAGGTGGACTCTGCGCTTCAATTTGCAGAGGTGAAAACTCGGGATCAGCCCTTGAACTCAGCTCATCCTTTGCCGCACCTTTACCAAGTGATTGATAAATAGATTCAGAAACCTTGGATTGCGCAAACAAAGCGACATTTGTTCCAAACAACACCACAATTAACGCTATATTTAAAATAACTTTAGGCTTTACTACCATCACGTAACAATTCCTCTACTTCATTTCTAACAGCTGGCGACAGCCGTGCCCCTAAATGTGTTACGGTATCCGATGCTAATATTGTAGCAACTTTACCACAATATTCCAAATTGAAACCTCGACATAATCCAAACATGAAGCCTGCAGCGTACATATCCCCTGCACCTGTTGTATCGGCTACTTGAACTTTTCTTGTAGGGACGTGCGTTACTTTTCCGTCATGGGCAATAAATGACCCATTTTCACCATCTTTTACGACGGCAATTTGAACCAATTGACTCAATTTATAAGCAGCTTCCGCACCATGACAATCAAGCAACATTTGTGTTTCCTGCGCATTCGCAAACACCAAGTGGGTCTTTTCAAGCAAACTTAAAATATTTTTTTGTCCATGCCTCATAATAACAAATGCGTCTGCAACATCAAAGGCAATCTTCACGTTATTTAATAGAGCGAAGTCGAAGGCCGCATGCAAAGCGTCAATTTGATTTTGAGTATCAAGCATATAACCTGTAGAATAAAATAATTTTGTAGATTTGATGTCATCATACGGAAGGTGATTTTGAGTGTAACTACGACACGCTCCCAAGTAAGTATTGAGAGTGCGCTCGTTGTCTGGGGTCACAACAACCAAACAAGTTCCTGTAGGCGTTTTTTGTGGGCAAAATGAAATTCTATTTTTAATTCCTAATTTATTTAGACGGGACAAAAACATGTCACCAAATTTATCTTGACTAATGCAGCTACTATAACTCGTTTGCGCGCCAAGTATGGCCATGCCTCTGGCCGCATTGGAGGCGCTACCACCAAGTTCAATTTCTGGTTCAATATGACTGAGTCTATCTAAAACAGTTTGTTGTATTTCTTTATCAACAAGTTGCATCACTCCTTTGTTCATACCAAATGAAGAAAGTTGTTCTTCGGATGCTCGAACAAGTAAGTCAACAAGGGCGTTTTCCACAAAAACGACGTCAAGGGCGTGGTTGAGTTGTTCCACGGAGAAAAAAAAGTGGTTCGTCATAAAATATAAAACTCCTAAACGAAAATAGACAGAGGATAATTTTATTTATAGGTTAATTTCAGTTTAGGCAAATGCCTGGCAAAAGTTCAGTTGAAGGATTACTCTAGCTCGCAAACTATTTTAATTTAGGTCTTAAAAAAAATGCTCATTCAAAAAAATCGCTTTCTTATTCTGTTTTTTACCATTGTGACTGCCTTATTATGGAGCACTCCTGTTTTCACAACCCCCACCTTCGATTTAGATGAATCCCTATACCGCCAATCTGCACAGGAAATGAAAATAACTCACAATTATTTTAACGAAACTTGGTCTGGAGAAAGCTATTATGACAAACCCCCCACCCACATGTGGAGCATTGTAGCTGTAAGCAAACTCATTGATCACGATGAAAATAAAATTAGTGTTATTGCCGCAAAATTACCAAGTCTTCTATCAACTTATTTAACCGTATTTTTTGCTTGTTTATTTTGGTTTAAAACATATCCAATTTTAAAAGCACGACTTAAGCCCTTGTCCTCTTGCGGCGAGCCCTATGGCGAAACCCCTGAATTCAGTTTCCCTCTCCTCCCTGCATTATTTTTTGGTTGGGCTTTGCTTCCCACAGCAGGCTCTTCTAGCGTTTTAGTTGATCCAATGCTTGTTGCGGCTATGAGTCCATTTTTTTTAATCTTGGCTTATTTTTATATTAAAGATAGTGGAAAGTTAGTGTTTATTCCGAACAAGTTCAGAATTATAATGTCTATTTCCATGAGCATTGCCTGCATGCTCAAAGGCCCCATTGGTATTTTACTACCAGCTCTCTCCGTTATTTTACACGAAGTTATAAGCTTTATTTTTCAAAGAAATGAGAGCACAAAAACTTTTTTATATAATCGGTTATGGATTTATACAAAAATATTCTTCCCTATATTTTTAGGCGCAACAATTTTATCTTTTATTTATTATTTTGTGATATATATTTACGCCGGTAAGGAATTTATTTATCAATTTTTTATTGTGCAAAATATTCATAGAGGGTTGAGACCGTTTGAAGGGCATGGAGGAACCTTTTTCTACCACTGGATTGTGGTTTTTTTAGGTGGCTGTTTTTTAACCCCCGCCATTGTCTTTATTCTTTTAAAATTACGACGAAGTTACTCATTCTATTCTTTATGGGGATACCCCCTTTCATGGTGCCTAACCATTATTTTATTTTTTAGTTTTGTTTCCACAAAACTCCCTAACTATACTTGGCCAGTGTGGGTGAGCTTGAGCGTTTTAATGCCTATTTTACTTGTTTTATTACCACTCAATCAAAAAACAAATAAATACTTTTCTTTGTTATTTTTTGCTCCCATTTTAACCGCTGTGAGTTTATTTTTTTGCACCGATGTTGTGTTGTACTGTGTGAACCACCTAAACCTTGATCCTCGTGTTAAAATTGTTGTCGATACCGTTTTGCCCATTCCACCTAGCGTCAGAATTGCATTTATTATTGCTGGTTTTACTTTCAATTTATTATGAAAAAAATAAAGTCACTTCATTTAATTGTTGGCATCTCTTTTTTAAATGCCCTCTTTATTTTCACAATTTGTATTGGTGTGATGCCTTTTGTCAAAAACGTTTACTGGCAGCCTTTTGTTAGGAGCTCAGAATATGTGCAGAAGCAAATAGAACACGTCTCCGGCGGAAATTTTGCAACCATGGGCCTTAGTAGCCCTACGGTCAGCTCGAGCTTTACCTTAGGCTATGTGCAACAGTTTTCAAAAAGCGACGACGGAGCTTTTCAAAAGCACACAACTTATATTTTGTTACCAAAGTGGCTTGAAGGGAAATGTTCAAAATACAACTACGAAATAGTTAGGCAGGATTATTACTTGAGTGTATGCCGTTTAAAGTAAGCGCTACGAGCAATAAATTTTCACTTTTTCCATGACATCGGCGAGAGCACACCGCACAATTTCTACTTCCCACGCATTTCCTTTAACAGCCTTGTCAACAGTCCTCAGCCATTCCATATGCTCCTTAGCGACACTAGCTAAGGTTGCAGTGGCACTATTGTTGCCAATTTCGTCATCAAGGGAATGTTCTAAAAAAGACTTCCAAGCAGCGTCGGAGGCATCAATTTTGTTGATAAGTCTATTTAGACGCTTGGTGTCAGGTTGACCACTCCAATCTCCACTGACTTGAAATGGATACCACTCTTGCTCATGACGATGCAGCCACAGCTGTGCCCCATTACTAAGGGCAACACGACGAAAATCTTCTGGCAAAGCATTTTGAAAACCATCAGGTCTTTTCCAAATGACGTGCATAATATTTTTGTACTCCATACAGGGATAAGCGAATAGATGACAAAGAACCTGTTTCGTTGTAAACAGCAACGAAGCGTAAACTCAACCCGCGCAAAGCGAAATGGAGGCACCTCATGGTTCAGGTTACAATATACACAAAAACCGTTTGCCCGTACTGTTCATTAGCAAAAAGTTTATTTAAAAACCTTGCTGTTGATTATGAAGAAATTAATTTGGATGGTCAAGACGAGTTGAGAACGAAGCTCTCGGCCGAGAACAATGGCTTTCGCACAGTGCCCATGATTTTTATTGGCAACAAATTTATTGGTGGCTTTGATGATACACAAAAACTTCATAAAAGCGGTGAGCTGAAAAAAATGTTGGAATTAGAATGAAGTTAAAGCTTTCTATTTGCTCTTTATTTATTCTATTTTCCAGTTGTGTGGTTGGGTTTTCTAATTCACAAAATCATGTCTCGTCTGTGTATTCAAAAATTTATGTCCCCTCAGCTAATGATCATTCTATTTATTCGGGTAATTCTTCCAGACTTTCCTATGCAGTTCGTAATGTTTTATCAAATCGAACGGACATTGAATTATGCCGTGTAGAAGAAGCACGCATTGCTCTACAAATAACTGTCATTGACCGCCAGCAAAGCATTCTTGCCGTCGACAACTGCGCAAATCCAGGAACAAGCACTGTTGGAAATGGTGCATTTCTGTGTTCAACTATCCATCCTGAACTCAGAGGCGGAGACTCCACCCTGCCAACATCATTTAATCAGCCTTCTGTTTCTCCCACTTCCGAAAGCTTGTCTTTGGTTGTTGATGTCAAAGTGATTGATTTAAATGATGGAAATATTTTATTGAAAAAAAGATATCTTGCAAAAAATGTGGCTCCCGCTGTTTTTAATGAAATTGGCGACACAGGAGACGGCATTCTCATTGCCAGTATGTCCAATAAACCCGACATGCATGGCCTCAGGTACCAAGAAGCTGTGGATAATGCCGTACAAGCTTTTTCCAATGCTTTTGCTAGTCAACTACAAAATGATTTATTTGCCAATTTACCAAAAAATTAATTTTAGGAGAAAAAAATATATGCTCGCTCAATTTGTCAAAACTCATAAACAGAGCCTAGAAGATGTTGCCACAGGTGTGAGACTTTTAGGCATGGACGCCGTGCTAAAAGCAAAATCAGGTCATGTGGGCCTTCCCCTTGGTGGAGCAGAAATGGGTACGTTACTTTACTTTGCTGCCATGCATTTTGACCCACAAAATTCAACCTGGATTGACCGCGATCGCTTTGTATTATCTGCAGGACACGGCAGCATGTTGCAATATTCGCTTTTGCATTTAAGCGGGTATAATTTAGCCAAAGAAGAGCTTGTCAATTTTAGACAACTGCATAGCAAAACCCCTGGACACCCTGAATACGGACACACCGAAGGCATTGAATGCACCACGGGTCCTTTGGGACAAGGTCTCGCTAACGCAGTCGGTATGGCACTTGCAGAACGCATGTTAGCAGCACGCTTTCACGACAATAATGAAAGCGAAAGTATTATTGATCACAGAACTTTTGTTCTTGCTGGAGACGGCTGCATGATGGAAGGCGTCAGCGCGGAAGCTTGTAGCCTTGCAGGACACTTAAAATTAAATAGACTTATTGTATTGTACGACGCCAATAATATTACAATTGATGGCACCATAGACATTTCTTTTTCCGAAAACGTAGCAAAACGTTTTGAAGCATATGGCTTTAATATATTTTATGCCGATGGAAATTCATTTGAATCTTTAGCAGAAAATCTAGATAAAGCTTACGAAAAATCCAATTTACCAAATGGAGAAACAGGCCCCTCACTCATTGTTTGCAAAGGCATTGCAGGAAAAGGCTCGCCAAAATGGGAAGGCAAGCCGAAAATTCATGGAAACCCCATGAGCGCAGAAGATGTTCTTGAAGCCAAAAAACATTTAGGAGTTGACAACCTTGAGAGCTTTTTTGTTCCACAAAAATGCTACGATTCTGCACAAAAATTAGTTTCTTTACGCACACAAAAAGCAAAGCAATGGGATAAAAAATTAAATGAAAAAAAACACCATTGGGAAAAAACGAATCCAGAAAAATTAAAATTATGGAAAGATTTATTTGAAACAGAGTACGCCAATGCATTTTTAGAAAACGAATTGTTAGAAGCAAAAGGCAAAATGGCCACTCGTGTTTCTAGCGGCAAAGCCCTTGCACAACTTGCACAACACAACCCTAAATTGGTGGGCGGTTCTGCAGATCTTGCAGGTAGTAATTTAACCACAATTCCAAATTCCTCTTTTGTCAATGCTCGTGATTTTTCAGGCAGAAATATTCACTTTGGCGTGCGAGAACACGGCATGGGTGCAATTTGCAACGGCATTACATTGCATGGCGGACTACGCGGCTATTGTGCTACTTTTCTTGTTTTTTCTGATTACATGCGCCCTGCCATTCGCCTTGCGGCACTCATGAAAATTCCAACTCTATTTATTTTTACCCATGATAGCTATGGCGTTGGCGAAGATGGCCCAACACATCAACCCATTGAACACGCCGATTCCCTGCGCATAATACCAAATCTAAATGTGTACAGACCAGCAGACACGCTAGAAACGTATGTTGCATGGCAACAAGCACTCGATTCTAAAATTGCAAGCGCTCTTCTACTCACAAGACAAGATGTGCCTGATTTAGATGAAAATATTTCCATAAAAAGAACTTTTTTAAATTTAAGCGAACAAATAAAAAAAGGGGCTTATATATTAAAAGATTTTTATAATATCAATGATACTTCAAAAAAAATAATACTTGTTGCCAGTGGAAGCGAAGTGCAAATTGCCTTGCAAACAGCACAAAAATTAGAAATGTCAAACCACAAACTTTCTGTTCGTGTGGTGTCTTGCCCATGCCCACAAGTTTTAGTTAAAAATCCATTACACTTAAACACGCTCGTGCCTAAAGAGTATTTTACCGTTGCCATTGAAGCCTCTAGCGCACAAAGTTTTGCGGAAATTGTTGGGCGCAGTGGTGCAATTTATGGCATGAAAGATTTTGGTGCTTCTGCACCATTTCATCAATTATCACAACATTTTGGTTTTACAGAACCTCAGTTTAGTGAATTTATATTAAATCAATTAAACTTAAGGTAACGGCATATGCTTTTAATAGCAAAAAAATATTTTAATAAACTTAATTTTTTAAACGCTCATATTATTTATTTTACCTGCATTTTTATTGCACTCGCCATTACTGTTTTTATTTTTTACAATGTAAATTTACTCGACGGCATTGAAGTTTTAGGAACCTTTATTCAAATCGCTTTGCCTTGTTACGTGCTTGTCCCTATCCTCGTTAAAAAAGACCTTCAAGGTGCGAAGCAAATGCTCCTACTTTTAACGCTTGTTCTTATTGTTACCTATACTTTAAAAATAGCTCTGCCTTTTAAAAGACCCTATGGTGGGAGTATGAGCTTCCCCAGTGGTCATACCGTGGGTGCATTTTGTGGAGCCGTATTTTTAGGTTTTCGTTACGGGAAAAAATACTTATTTATTTCTATGCTTTTTGCTATTTTTGTTGCATTTAGCCGTGTCTATTCTCAAAATCATTGGCCTACTGATGTGTATGCATCTATTTTATTATGTTTTTTAATTGGAATGTTTACTGTCAAAAAATATTCTTAGGCGGCAGCGGGTATCCTTACTGATACGCCCACCGAACTGGCGTTAGCAAATTTGAGTAAAGAAAGTTATTAATATGGAATTTAAAACTCTGAGTCTGACTAAAGAATCTTTAAATATTATTCAAAAAAAAGGGACGGAAATTCCTTTTTCAGGAAAATTAAACGATTTAAAAATCGCTGGCACATATTTGTGCAGACAGTGTGGACTAGCTCTTTTTCGCTCACAAACTAAATTTCAGTCTGACTGTGGATGGCCAAGCTTTGACGAAGAAATTGCTAATTCTATAAAAAGAGTGACTGATTCAGATGGAAAAAGAACAGAAATATTATGTTCTCGTTGCGACGCGCATCTTGGACATGTTTTTTCTGGCGAAGGATATACTCCAAAAAATATCCGCCATTGCGTCAATTCATTAAGCCTCGATTTTGTGAGCAATAATAAGGTAACAGATACTCAAGAAGCGATTTTTGCAGCAGGTTGTTTTTGGGGTGTGGAATATTATTTCAAGAAATTACCTGGTGTTCTAAAAACAGAAGTGGGCTACACGGGTGGAGAAAAACAAAATCCAACTTATGACGAAGTTTGCAAAAAAAATACAGGGCACTTTGAAGCGTTAAGAGTTATTTTTGATCCAAAAATTGTAACCTACGAAAAAGTAATTAAATATTTTTTTGAAATTCATGACCCCACCCAAACTGATGGACAAGGACCCGATCTAGGCCCACAATATTTAAGCGCGATTTTTTATTTCAATGAAGAACAAAAACTAACTGCAAGCAAAGTTATGACTATTTTAGATAATATGGATAAAAAAATTACTACCAGTCTTCTTCCCGTAAAACCATTTTGGCCAGCAGAAAACTTCCACCAAAATTATTATGCTAAAATGCACAAAATGCCTTATTGTCATGTATATAAAAAAATATTTGAAGATTAAATTTTTACAATATGTTTTATCATCCCATTAAAAATAAATCCATGAAAAGGATAAACCGCATACCAGTATAATCGGCCAAAAAC
>JAZKEW010000166.1:20245-24099 GCA_040386785.1 Bdellovibrionota bacterium | reverse complement strand
ACATCAACAAAAACTTCAGGAACTGCCAAAGGCTTATTCCCATCCATAAGAATAACAACACGGTTCAAAGAAATATTTTGCTCATTTAAAAAAAACTCTTTCAAACCCAATAATGCCCTAGAAGCCGCAATTTGCACCGCATTCCAAATATTAAATTGCTCTACTTCTGCAATACTCCCCTCACCTAAACAAAAACCAATGCATTGCATAGAATTTGAATGAATAGGTAAAGTATCTGGCAAATACTGCACAACCAACTTAGACTTTAATAAATTGACTCGCGGAATTAAATGCGAATTTTTAAATGGCAACGAATGCTCTGTGTAATTAAATTCTTTTATAACTTGCTGAAAGCAGGCAAGCCTTTTTGCAGGAGTGAGCTTTTTACTATCTTTGACTTGTGACAACCAGAGTTGCTGCTTTGAAGATTGTACCCACAAGCTTGCACAGGTGAGAACTGGTCCAGCCACACACCCACGCCCAACTTCATCAAGAGCAATAATAACGTCCACTGGCCCGCGCCCATGCTCGTGAATTTGCGCAAGGAGCGCTGACTCCGCAGAAAACATTATTTAGAGAGTTCTTGAATTTGTTTTACAATAACGTGTTTCGGCTGGTTGCCAATAAGTTCAGAAACTTTTTGACCGTCTTTAATAAAGGCAAGAAACGGGATGTTGCGAATATTAAATTTAGCTGCAAGCTCTGGGTTGTCTTCCACGTTAACTTTACAGACTTTTATTTCTTGTGGATGCTCTCTTGCAACTTCCTCAAGAACTGGTCCGAGCGCAAGACACGGGCCACACCAATCTGCCCAGAAATCAACAATGACCGGAATGCCACTCTCAAGAACTTCCGTTTGAAAATTTTTATCTGTTACCTTAACAACTAAATCAGACATATCATTTATCCTCTTATTAAATTTACTCTCGATCCAAATGCCTGTGATCGACACTCACGAAAGGATATAAACCTCTGAAAATTTTTGCAAGCTCTTCTGCAATAACCACACTCCGATGCTTACCGCCCGTGCAACCAATGCCAATGGCAAAATATCGCTTCCCCTCTTCTTGATATAAGGGGTAAAAAAACCCCACAAGACGAGAAACTTTATCAATAAATAAAGGAACATTTTTGTCTGAAAAGACATAATCTTTTATCACCACTTCTTTCCCCGTTAAATGACGCAAAGATTCTTCATAATAAGGGTTTTTGAAGCAACGAACGTCAAACATGGAATCAATATCCGCGGGCACGCCATGCTTGAAACCAAACGACACTAGGTTCAACACAATGTGTTTGCTTTCTTCAAAAGGAGCATAATTGTGGTAAATGAATCGCTTTAAACTTTGCACTGACATATCGGAAGTGTCTAAAATTCTCTGTGCGAGTTTTTTAATAGGCGTCAGAGTTTTTTCATCGAGTTTAATTGCTTTATGCAAATTTAAGGACGAATTTTTTGCCGTTAAAGGGTGCTGCCTGCGGGTTTCTCGAAATCTTTTTGAAATAATTTCTTCAGAAGAAGTTAAATAAACGACTTTTATGTCGCACAAGTCTTTCAATTGAAAATAAATAGACTGAAAAGTTTGTGGTGTTTCAAAATCTCGGGAATCAAGGGCCAGTGCGATATGTTCCGCATGAATATTGGAAAGAACTTCGTCATTGATAAATGTTTTTAAAAGAACGGCTGGAAGATTATCAATACAGTAATAACCGCTGTCTTCAAATACCCGCAGTGCAATCGTTTTACCTGAACCAGCAAGCCCCGAAACAATGACCAATGACTTTTTTTTTTCCATCATCTGCTTAAAAAATTCCAGTTAAAGAGACAGTCATCTGCGGTTTTTCAACCACAACAGAACCAGGGTAATCAACATCATACTCATACACTCCACTCACAGTACCAAGCAACCATTGATTTACAAAATAGTTGAAGGAAAGAGTTGGCTCAAATTTATAAGTAGAGCTTTGTGGATCAGTATTCAGCCATGTGAAGTCAAATGTTGGCGTAAACGCGACGTTCGATTTTGAATTCAAAATATACGTCATTTGTGGGCTAGCAATAGCTTCTACTGAATTACCAACAGCAGCCGTTCTGTTTTTTGTTATTTTTTCTTGCAGTTGAGCGTTCATGCTCCACAAAAAGAGACTGTGTTGTCCATAACTCTCAGTGTAATATTGATTGAAAACAGTGTCGGTGGTTTTTTGCTCTGATGGGGTTTCAGAAACATCCCACTCCATTCCTGCGTTGAAATCAAAAACCTTATACTTAACTCCACCTAACAAATAATATGTTTGTCTCCGTTGATTCAGAAAAATCATACCGCTTGTTTCATACAGTCTAACGCTGTCTTTATTTTTCATGCGATTTGTTTCAAACAAACTTCCTTCAACAACAAGCGCATCCAAACCTTTGTACTGCTCTTTAAAATTTTTAACATAAAAAGTTTTTGCTTCACCACCCAAAAACCAACCTGTATCTTGTGTTGCAAGAGAGCTATCATAATCAAAAATTGCTCCCATAAAAGATTTCCAAGTGGACTTCGATGAATAAGAAGCTGGCAGAGATTCATTTTTTCCAATGGCGAGAACATTGTTGTCGTACGTCAACCCAACAGGAACAATGAGGGACCACGGTTTCTGAATTGGAATTTGAGCTAAAAACCCTCTAGCAGATTGCTTTAAGGTTGCATCAAGGTTCTTGTTCTCAGAGCATGTTTCAAATCGTGATTTTGCAGATAAGTATTTTTTCTCAAAAAAATCGAGAACACCCATGTAATACTGGTGTTGGAAATAACGTTTATCTTTCTTATCAATAATGCTGCGAGCAACTTTAAATTCGTTACGAGAAGCGGCGTAGTTTTTGTCTTTCAAATAAATCTGAGCTAAGTGCCAATGCGCATCAACATTATTTGGATTAATGCTAACCACTCCGTTAAAGTAACGAATTGCGTCTTGTCTTTGGTTTAAACCTGCACTTGCTACGCCAAGGCAATAAGGAATTTGTTCATTATTTTTAAAATCCTTTTTGAAGGCATCAAACAGTGAGAGTATTTCAAAATAATCGGCGTTTTTCTCTAGCGCTTCGCATTTTTCGATAAGTGCATCAACCTTAAAGCCTCCAGCGTAGTGCTTTTTGGCTAAAATTTCTTCTGGAGTTGTGGTGAAAGCAAGAACTTGTTCAACTTCATTCCCATCTGGTTCTGTAAACGGAGCAATAACTCCAGTGTCAGAAATGCTAAAAACAGCTCCAGGCACGAAAGGAATTTTTTTACTTTCAGGATTTACACCCTTTGGCAATTTAAGACTCAGTGGTAAAAAAGAAATTTTGCCACTCAAAACATAAACCTGAGTTGAATAATGTGAACCTTTAGCAGAATTTTGTTTTCTTGAAACCACGAAATCAGTCCCGTGTGGAACGAAAATTTTTATTTCGCCTGTTTCAACAATAAGGTTGTTTTTAGCAACACCTTTTTCTGCGCTGGTAATCCCTTCTGTCGCTTTCATGCGAAGGGTTCCTGAAACTAATTTAACCGAGCGCGTCAAAGGATTTTTTTTCACGTTCTCGAGAGTATCCGTAATTTTAAATTGCGAAGATGGCAATAAACTCCAAATTCCGAAATTTGAATCACTCACTCTGAGCGCAGTTAAATTATCTGTTTTAAACAAAGCCTCTTTCCACTCTACAGAATTCTTTTGTTTTACAACAAGAGAAAATTTATCTTTCTCTTTAGAAGTGAAAGGAATTGATCCGGACATTGTTGTCACAGATGTAGAAAAAAACTCTTTTATGCGTTGCTTAGATTGCTCTGCTGCATAAATAATTAAAGGAAAAAATAAACCCAAAAAAAGCGTAA
>JAZKEW010000166.1:13946-20235 GCA_040386785.1 Bdellovibrionota bacterium | reverse complement strand
GTGATACGATATCTGCTAAACTTTGTATTCCTCATAAATTTCCCCAGCCAAAAGACTTAAAACACGTTTTAGTTCAATCACTCCACTTGTAGAATCAAGTGCAAAGTTCTTCTTGCGTAACGGGAACAAAATTCGCCCATCTGGTGTAATTCGCATATGCTTGACCTTGTGATTACAAATATCCAATATGCGTTTTACAAGAACCTCATTTTCACCGCTTGCATCCTGCAATACTTGAGAATTTAATCGTACTTCCGTGACATCTTCACCAACAACTAATGAAATAGCTCCTACGGTGAGTAGCATTCGGCGTATACGAGCAAGCTCGGCTAAATTTTTAACTTCAACAGGCAATGTTCCAAATCGATCTTCGCATTCGAACACTAGATTTTGCAATGCGGATTCTTGACGTGCACCAAAAAAACGACGGTATGTCCGCAGACGCTCTTTTGAGTTTTGAATGTAAGTCTCTGGAATGTGAAAAATAAGGGGAATTTGAATTTCCACATCTGTGACAGTCGCCACCTTAGTTCCATTCAACGATTTTATGGCATCGTCAAGCATTTGCATGTACGTTTCAAGCCCAACTTCATTGACCTTGCCGCTTTGCTCGTCGCCTAGAATATTTCCACTCCCTCTCATTTCAAGGTCGTGGCTTGCAATAGCGAATCCAGCGCCCAATTCCTGGTGCTCCTTTAAAATATCGAGGCGTCTGAGCCCTTCAGAATCATCGCGAATATTTGGCGTTGTGAGAAAATAGGCGTAGCCACGGGTTGAACGCCGACCAACACGTCCACGCAGTTGATACAATTGTGCGAGTCCAAAATGATTCGCATTTTGAATAATGATTGTATTGACATTCGGCATATCAATGCCCGACTCAATAATTGTGGTACACAATAAAATATCGTATTTTCCATCAAGAAAAGAGAGAATTGTTTCCTCTAATTCCTTTTGTGATAACTTACCATGACCAATACAAATTCGAAGTTTTGGCAAAAGTCCTGACAAATACTCAAACACAGAATTTAATTCTTCTACTCTGTTGTGCACATAAAAAATTTGCCCACCTCGAGCTATTTCAAAGGCAATAGCCTCTTTTAAAATTTCATCTTCAAAGGGACAGACAAAAGTTTTCGTTGCTAGGCGAGCTTTAGGCGGAGTGTGTAGCAAACTCAAATCGCGCAAACCGACCATAGCCATTTGCAATGTCCGAGGAATGGGAGTTGCTGTCATGGTTAACACGTCAACACCGTAGGAAATCGCTTTAATTTTTTCTTTTTGTAGAACACCGAAACGTTGCTCTTCATCAACAACCAACAAGCCGAGATCACGAAATTCAATATCCTTGGACAAAATACGATGGGTTCCTATTAAAATGTCAATATCGCCATTTTTTAATTTATCAAGAGTTTTTGAAGTCGCCGTAACGGAACGATCGAGCACAGCCAAACTCACTGCAAAGTCTTGAAAACGTTCTTTCAATGAACGAAAGTGCTGATGCGCCAACACTGTTGTGGGCACAAGCCAAGCAACTTGTTTGCCATCTAACACGCATCTATAAGCCGCCCGCATAGCGACTTCTGTTTTTCCAAAGCCAACATCTCCACACAAAAGTCTGTCCATTGCTCTTGGTTTTCCCATATCAAGCATAATTTCATGTATCGCTTTATGCTGATCAATAGTTTCGTCAAATGGAAAAGCATCTGCAAATGCAATATATTCTTCATCCACTTTCGCAAACGCATGACCTGGGGTCATCGATCGCTTTGCCTGATATTCCATTAAATCTTTTGCAATTTTTTCAACATCTTTTTTGGCTTTTTCTTTTCTTTTTTCCCAGTTGCTGCTCTTTAAAGAATCCAGCGTCACTTGACCACTGGAGCCAACATATTTTTGTATTAAATTTAATTTATGAACGGGTACATATATTTTATCATTGTTGGCGAATTCAAGAACTAAAAAATCGCCTGTAATGTCCATGAGCGTGATTGTCATAAGCCCACGAAAACATGCAATACCGTGCTGCACATGGACGACTAAGTCGCCATCTACAAAATCTGAAAATTGAGAGGAAAGAAAAATTTCTGAATTGGTTTTTTCAGTAGGAAGATTTTCTTCACTAGAAAAGCTTTCAAATTTGTTTTCATGAACGACTCCCCGAACCCATGAACCAGAAATAAATAAAGTGTTATTTTGCTTAAGATAAAAGCCAAATTCAATATTTAAGAACGTATAAAATATATTATTTGATATTGGTATTAAATTGAGATCATCATTCCATAAATTCTCCGCCGTGAAAGGTTTTTCTTCCCCATCAAACAAAACAGAGTCGAATTCAGGAAAATATCTTGAAATAAGACCAGAAAATTCAATGAGAGAATCTTTGTCTTTAAAACAGAAAACAATATTTTTTAATTCACTTTGCAATTGCTTTAATTTTTCAGCCCTTGCAGCAAATTTCTGCTTTGCAAGGGAGAGAAGTTGCTGCTCAATATTTGGTGTAATTTGAAATAGTGTCGAAAATTTATTGCTAATTTTTTGCACAGGCTGCTGCGGAAATACGAATTCTTTTTTTGCTGTAATAATATTTTTTGAGTCATTTACCTGAAACGCATTATCGTATAATTTATCAATAGCCTCAAATGATTTCTCTACACCATCAAAATAATTTACAGACAGTTGAAAATCGTGCGTGTTGCAATAATTTTCCACTTGATTCAATAGTGACGGAAATAACTCGTCTGAAAACATATAAAAAACATCATCAATCCCAGCAAAAGTAACATTAGCTTTTAAATCTTCCAATAAATTTGTTCTATAAACACCTACTAATTTTTGCTGTAAAATAATATGATTGAATTTTTCAATTGCACTATCCATTTTATGAGACGCAGGCCACACAAACTCCCGAGATGGCAGAACCGTGAGACTCTCTAAAGTTTGAAAGGAACGCTGATCCTCCACACGAAATGAGCGAATTTTGTCCACGTAATCATCAAAAAACTCCACTCGCGAAGGCGTTTTTTCACCGGGAGTCCAAAAATCAACGAGAGATCCACGAACAGAATATTCCCCAATTTCTTCAACCCTTGGAACCTGAATATAAACTTTTTTTGCAAGTTCTTCTAAAAACAATTCTACGTCAAGAACATCATTTAATTTTAATTCAAATTTATTTTTATGAATCCATTCTGGCGTTGGAAAATTTCTTGCAAAACCTGCTGTTGAGCAGACAAAAATTCTCGGAAATTTTTTCGTAATTTGATGAGCAGAAGAAAGTCTTTTTGCGATTATTTTTTTGGACGATTCATAACGATAAACGCCCGTTTGAAAATAACCTGGCACATAAACTAAATCAACTTCAGTTAAAAACGGAAAACTCAGAGACTGCAATAAATCAAATGTTTTTTGAGCCTCAACTTCAGAAGGTGCAACAATGATTTGAACTAATTTATTATTTTTATGGACATTAAATACAATTTCAGCCAGGCTGGATTCAAAAATAGGATTCATTTTTTTTATTCTTTATTTGTGTCTAACCAATTAAATTCAGTTGACTGTTCGCCACCCAACAAAGATTTTACGGCTTGAACAATTGGTAAATTTTGATACAGAACGAGGTATGCTGTCATGAGAATTGTTGTTTTAATATTTAATTTTTGTGTTAATTTGTACGCACTTTGAGTTGTCGCAATTCCCTCTACAACTCCACCCAAAGATTGAAGAATAGAATTTTTGTCTTCTCCTTTTGCCAAACGGTATCCAAATTGACGATTACGCGATAAATCACCCGTACAAGTTAAAATTAAATCGCCAAGTCCACTGAGCCCCATAAAGGTCAACGGATTTGCCCCCATTTTAACGCCAATTTCAGCCATTTCTGCTAAGCCTCGAGTCATAACAGCAGCACGTGCATTATTACCCAAACTTAAACCATCCACTGCACCAGCAACCATGGCAATAATATTTTTAAGAGCCCCCGCGACTTCAACACCCAAAATGTCGTTTGAATCATAAATTCTAAAATAGGATGAGTGCAAAAGCGGAGAAACTGTTTTTAATAATTTTGCATCTTTCGATGCCAGAACAACGCAGGTAGGAAGCCCTTGCATCATTTCTTTTGCAAAGCTTGGACCACTTAATACACCTATGGAAATATGTTCTTGAATTTCTTGTAAGACTTCTTGTAAAATTTGGTGAGGCAACAAAGTTGAATTCTTCTCAATCCCTTTTGCGGTGGAAATAATATTTATTTTCTTTTTAGGGAATTCATTTTTTTTTATCCGCTGTTTAATCCACAGTGCAATTTCACGCAAAGAAGCGCTTGGCACTGCAATTAAAATAAAATCAAACTGCGCTATGTTTTCACTAAACTCAGCACACCCTTGTCTGTTTAACAAGCTAACAGAGCGATTCTGGTTTGTTAAAACACAAGCCTCCAAGGCCGTGCCGTAGGCGCCAGCACCAACAATAAGAACACGAGATTTTTTTTCTATTTTCATACTCTCTATATATTAAGCAGTTTATTCTTTAAATTCGCATTTTGAATTTGAGCAAGCCTGAATTCAAGCTCAGCACGCTCCTCTGTCAACTCATCACTATAATCTTCATATTTTGTTAATTCTAGTGCGCTTTCATAATATTTTTTTGCCTGGTCATATTTCTTTTGCTCTTCAAATAACACGCCCATATTTAATTTTGAGGTGGCCATCCCAGCAATATCCTCAAGTTTTTCACGTATTTCAATGGCATTTTTGAAGTGCATCTCCGACTTTTCAAAGCTCGCACTATCACAATAAAACGCACCAAGTTCATGCTCAAAGGAAGCCACATACTCGTCAAAATTATTTTCTTTTGCAAGAGTGAGTCCTTTTTGTATGTACATCAAAAATTCTTCATCCATGTCGCATTGCTCATAGCTCAAAGCAATACCAAAATAATCGTCTAGGAGATCAGCACAATCGCCACCACTTTGTTCTTCATATTCAATAACACTTTTCCACAAAGGAATTGCATTTTTATGCTCGCCAATAATTCCATAAGAGAAGGAAAGATTTTGCTTTAAGTTCATGAGCTCTTGCATTGCTTCTGCATTTTGTGAATTTCTTGCCTGCGATTTTGCATAGGCGATTTCAAAAATAGGGACAACTTTCCCAAACTCGTCGGCCGTTAAATGATCATCGGCCCGCTGCATGAGCTCTTCAATAGACTCCGATTCAAACACACTCAATTCTTCTTTTGTAAAAGTATAGCGCTGGTGTTGAGCATGACCATCGTGAGAATGATGATGATGGTGCTCACAATTTCCATGCTCGTGTTTGTGTTCGTGGTGCTCACAATTTCCATGCTCGTGTTTGTGTTCGTGGTGTTCATGGCATGAGTCGCTATGGACATGATTGTTTTGGTTGGTTTTAATACTGGACATAAATTTTCCTCTAGAGAAATGGTTTTGGTGATACCCGAACACAATTTCACCTATAACAATTAATATTTTTAGCTGCAATACCAACTTTTTTGACCCAATCAGTAAAAAGTGCTGCATTGCAACAAAAACGCTTCAAATTCCAGCCAAACGAGAACACCTCAACATCACATGAAAAATCTTTGATTTCCTTTAAAATCTATCCGTGGTACCGTCTCTATTGACACCTAGTTTTTTGCTCATACCAGCTGTGTGCCAGTATGACGGTAGGTAATTTTAGACAAAAAATGCATCTCGCAATGGCGACAATAATAATGTGAAATAAGGTATCAAAATGATTTTGACTATTTTTTTAATTGTATCGACTGTCGTAGGAGTTTTTCTCGGCCTACTTCTTGCAAAACTCTTCGCAAAACGCTCTCGACTCTCTCTTTCTGGCGCGGAAGCGGAAGACAACATCAACGTCATTTTAGCAAGTGCTCAATCGCAGCGTGAAATTATTCTTGAAGAAGCACTTAAGGCAACGAAAGAACAACACGCCATTGAACTCGAGCGAATAAACAACGAGCGCAATTCTATCATTCGCTTAAATGAAAATATTGACTTAGAACTCAATGGAAAACAATCGGAAGTGGACAAATTTGAAAATTCGCTTCTCGAAAACGAGGAAAAGCTCAAAGAAAAAGAAGACAATATCAAGCATATTTATGAAAAAACGCAAGTTATTCAATCTTCTCAAACAAATCTTCTTCACGAACTAGAAAGACAACTTGAAAACAAAGCATCACTACCAAAAAACGAACTTCTTTTACAAATGCAAGGAGATCTCGTTAATACTGAAAAACTGGGCATTACAAAATGGCT
>JAZKEW010000166.1:6841-13936 GCA_040386785.1 Bdellovibrionota bacterium | reverse complement strand
AATTTCGAGAACTTAAAGGCAGACGCGCAAAAATTAGCCCGTTCCAGCCTTGATTCCGTGTATTTACGTTACCAACCAAGATTTATTTGGCCTAAATCCTCTTTTGTTGTTCAAGTCAATTCTAAAAATATTTTGCAAAAATACTTTACAGAAGAATCACCAATCATTGCTCTATTAACTGAAAACACGGACACCGCACTCAGTGTTCTCACCATCAACGAAGATCTCCCCTCCATGATCAAAATTTCTGGTGGCGCCGGCGTCGACAAAGAAATTATTCGTTTGACTCTGGAAGAAATGCTGGCTAAAGAAATTTTTCAACCTGAACGAATTAAAGTAATTAGCGACAAACACAGAAAACAAATAGAAAAACATGTTCTCAACCTTGGCCAAGAGGCTCTTAAAATTCTTGACCTTAAAGACGATATGAGCCCAGAAATATTAAAACTCATTGGCTCATTAAACTACAGAACAAGCCACAGACAAAACCAGTACTTCCACTCCATTGAAGTGGCAAGACTCGCAGGAATGATAGCAGACGAAATTGGCGTGGACTCTCAAATCACAAAAAGATCTGGAATATTGCATGATATTGGCAAAGTTCTAGACTATAAAATAGAAGGCAGCCATGCGGTTATCAGTGCAGACTATGCAACTCGATTTGGCGAAAATGAAGTTATTGTAGACACTGTTCTTGCCCACCACGACGACAAAATTGTTGAAACTCCTTTCGCCTACATTTTGAAAGCCGCCGACGCCATGTCCGGCGCGCGTCCTGGTGCTCGCGTTGACATGGAAGAAGGTTATAACCGTCGAATTGATGGTATTTCCGAAGTTGTCAACAGCTTTCAAAGCCTCGGAGTGACAGGCTCTGCAATTATGCATGCTGGACGTGAAGTGCATGTCTTCGTTGACAATACAAAAGTAAAAAATACACAAATCCCTGATTTGGCAAAAGACATCGCAGAAAAACTTGAAGCTGAGGTTGAATATCCTGGACAAATTCGTGTTACAGTCATCCGCAGAACTGAAATTACTGAAGTTGCATAGGCAAACATGATACGCATTCCAAAAAATTTCTTACGCAATTCATTAAAACTATTAGGCCCCAGAGGTATAAAGTGGCTCATTGTAGGCCTCATAGCCTCCATTGGCATTGCCCTAGTTGAGCTCTCTGTTTCTGTGGTCATTCAACTTTTATTAATTAGTTTTGGTTTTCTTTCCACAAGCACTCGCATTGGATACTTACAATTTATCCATTTACCAATGCCTGTTTATACTGTCACAATTATACTGTGTATTACAGCAGCATTGCGCTTCACTGTACAACTCACATCCACACAAACAGCGGCATTTATTCGCGATTACGTGAGCCACAGGCTAAAACAAAATACGGTGGCACAAATGCTTTTTTCAAACTCTTTGGAGTTCAGAATATCTTCTGCAGTGAACTTTAAAATTTCTGAAGTGTTTGTGAAAGCAGCTGAATTTATTTTTAACTTGTCCTTATTTTTATCTATGCTTGTCCAAAGTATTTTCTTATTTTTAATTATGTTTTTGATTGCTTGGAAAGAATCCTTCATTGCTCTTTTAGGAATATTCATTATTGGTCTCAGTGTTATTTTTATCAATAAAGCAGTCTCAAAATTTGCCAAGCAAGTCCCTAAAGAACAAAAGAAGCTCAATGAAGGGATTGAAAAAATTGCGCGAAACTTTATCTTCATAAAACTCATGAAAAAACGTGAGGAAGAATATCAAACCATAAACGACTCCCTTTGTGAATATTCATCAAAATCTACTCGCGCTAATTTTTTTAGCAACTTTGGCTCTCAAGCGGCGCCATTTCTTGGCATTTTACTGCTTGTGTGCGTTATTCTTGTAAGCCAAAGTGCATTCCAAACTCTGCCACTCACTCTCATTTCTTTTGTTTATTTGCTCGCCCGTTTTGTACAAAGCTTGTCTATATTGTCAGGTTATTTTGGTAATACCAGCATATTTCTTCCGCAATACAGCATTGCCCTTGACTCTATTTCCAACTCAAATTTCGAATCCAATTGTAAAACAGTAGAAAATGAAATTTCAATTATTGGGCTCCGTTCTCACAAACCCATTACAAAACTACTTGAAAAAATAAAAAGCCCAAATATTGATATCAAAATTCCAAATATTTCCTTTCAAAATATGAATTTTCAATATGAAAATTCTTTACCACTATTTCAAAACCTAAACTTAAAAATTCGCGCGGGCACACAAATAGGAATTATGGGAGCCAGTGGCACCGGTAAATCGACATTACTTATGCTTATGACTGGTATTTTACAGCCAACGTCTGGCTATATTTTAATCGACAATATGCCTGCACAAGACTACGTATCTCAAGAACAAACGAGAGTGGGCTATGTCGGCGCAGAACCTTTTTTAATTCAGGGTACTTTGCGTGAAAATTTATGTTACGGCCTAACTTTGTCTGTTACCGATGAAGAAATTCACCTGGTCTTAAAAATGGTTTCATTGGAAAGTTTAATTCAAGAAAAAAATTTGAATTACGTTATTGGAGAAGATCAATCAGGCCTCTCCGCTGGGCAAAAACAAAGAGTTTGTCTTGCTAGGGCTATTTTAAATAAACCTGGCCTCCTTATTTTAGACGAAGCTACGGCTAATTTAGATGAAAATAACGAAAACCAAGTGGCGCTTATTTTAAACCAACTCAAAGGGCGGTGCACAACAATTATTGTTTCACATAGGCCTGGTATTCTTGCTTTTGTTGATGAACTTATTGAGATGAACACCTTGTTAACAACAACGAACTCGTATAAATAAAATTTTTAAGTAACAAATACCCGTCCCTCGATTCATGCCTTGTTTCAGGGTGAGTTTGTACGGTATAAAACGGCTTGCTGCTATGAACTAACGCTTCAAATTCACATGATTGGCTACTCCCCGCCAAAACAACATCCGAAGCTATTCGGCTTTCCCAAACTTCTTGTTCATGCCTAGCTTGGCTTATAATATTTTTTGCCGCGTAATTTTTAATATGCTCTTTGACTCTATTTTCAACTGCAGTCAAGGTCCAGTCGCGATGAGTAGACAACAAGTTCCATTGATTTTTATTCCAATTTATTGTTTCTTTTATTGTGTATTTAAAACTTAAGTCAATTTTATTTTCTGAAAAATAATCTTGTGCTTGAAATTTAGTTGCAAGCAAAGAAAGTTTTGGATGAATGACTTCAAACATTCTAAAAATATGATGTTTTCCCATTGGCACAAGGTGCCTTTTTTTTAAAAAATGAACTTTAAAACCATGTATTTCAGCAAATATTTGATGCCCAAAGCAAATTCCAAAAAACGGGGTATTTTTTTCAAAAAGATACGCCTCTAAATCCGCAATAAATTCTTGAACAAATGGGAATTGATCAGTCACATTCGCAATACTACCAAGGCAAATAACTGCACCAATATTTTTATTTCGAATGCAATCTTTTAATTTTATTTTATTTAAAAAAGGGCAAACGTACTCACAGTGGCTAAAAGCAAACTGCAAATTGTTTTTAAACTCACCCATAATTTCTAAAATGCAATTTAGGGCTTCGGTACAAGGGCTGTTCAGCGCAGGATCAATAATTAATAAAATTGGCCTAGTGTTCATTCGTCGCCTTTTAAAGCTCGTTTTATAATTGAGGTCGTGCTTCTTCCGGGCAGTAGGTCAATATGTCGAACAGCCCCGCCCCAACTCACAACTTCCTTTGCTCCGACAGTATTATCGAAATTGTAATCGGAACCTTTAACAATAATATCAGGCTGTAAGGCAATTATTGTCGCAAGTGGAGTATCATCGTCAAATTCAACGACATAATCTACACAAGAAAGTGCGGAAAGAATGGCTGCTCTATCGGTCGCTGGTTGTATGGGTCTTTGTTTGCCTTTAAGGCGTGTCACACTCGCATCGGAGTTCAACCCTACAACGAGCAGACTGCCAAGCGCACGCGATTTTTGTAGATAATCCACATGGCCAGCATGGAGAATGTCAAAACAACCATTGGTAAATACAATTTTTCTGTGCTGCTCTTTTAAGTCTTTTGTAAGGACTATGAGATCTTCAAGTGAAATTGCTTTTTCTGGATGAGTGGCATTGCTTTGTTCTTTAAAAGTTTCTAAAAATTCGGACGAGTTTAAAGTTGCTGTTCCAAGTTTTCCACAGACAATTCCTGCGGCAATATTGCCAATTTCCGTAGCCCTTGCAAGGGGTAAATGAGCCGCAAGGCCCATAGCTAAAAATGCAACTAATGTGTCGCCCGCGCCAGAAACATCGGCAACTTGTAGGGCTTTTGTTTCTAAATGCAATTTATTTTGTATGTCTTTTCCAACAGCCAACACGCCATGTTCTGATAGACTCATGACAAGGTTGTCTGCTCCGCTGTACTTTAAATAGTATTCCGGTATGGCTGTTATTTCTTCTTCAAAACTTTGAAATAAAACACCTGGCAATTTGACTCGAAACAAAGAACGACCTTCGCTTAAATTAGGCTTTATAACTGTAGAACCCGAATAACGTTCCACGTCTTCGTTTTTGGGGTCAGTGATAATTGGAATATGCAGTGATTGACTCAGTTTTATAATATTTTCAAGCAAACTTTTTGTTAAAAAACCCTTGCCGTAGTCGGACAAAACAAGAGCGCATTGTTTATTTTTCATTGCAAAGGACTTGAAATTTTGCAAGACAGCTTCTTCTTCTGCTTGAGATAAGGGCTCAATAACTTCGTTATCTATACGCACAATTTGCTGTGCACCAGAAGCAAAAATATTTCCAGATAGGACCCGTGTTTTCGTTATTGTTGGAATTGTTTTTGAAATTAAAAGAGATTCTGTTTGAATATGAAACTCATTTAAAATTTTTTGCAGTTTGACACCATCAGCATCAGCACCAATTCTTCCACACAAAAAAACACCTGCACCCATGGATGCAATATTTGCGGCCACGTTTCCTGCTCCGCCAGGCACGCAGCGTTGTCCTTTTTCAAGGAGCACGGGAACGGGCGCCTCAGGGGAAATACGAGAAACTTTGCCTTCAATGTAGGTATCGAGTATGACGTCGCCGACGACAAATATTCTTGTGTTTTTTAGAGCCAAAATATCGCTTGGCATGGAGTGTTTATCAATTATCATTTTAAAAAATTCCTTTCAGCTACAGATGCAAAAAAGTTCATACTTCATAGGATAGAGACAAGCAAGGAGCCGCACTTGATCCTTGATCTACGACCATGAAACTCTGAAATGATCCTTGATCTACGACCATGGAATAATTAACACAATGAAATTATTATAAAAATTTAATCAGGTAAAATTATAGAAAACGTTGATGCAGTGGTGCTGTTTTTTGAATTTCTTTAATTTATGTTTTGGACGGTTAAAAAATTAACTTGCCGTCCTTAACGAGACCTTTAACTGTACCAGCAAGAATGGAAACAGATTGAGGGAGAGCAGATGAATGTGGAGTCGTCACATTAATATTAATAGTAGGCACAAAAGACTTACGAGTATGTTCAGTTTTATCTACTAAGCTTTTTTCTTTTTCATACAAACCAGCTATAAAAGAGTGAAAAAACATTTGAGACTGGTCTTCTTTCATGTACCAAACATTCTTTGCATAAATTTCAGCTTCTTTGGGGTTCAATATTTTTAATAAATCAACCGGTATGTTATCAGCATCCAGCCATTTTGATCCTAAATTTTTATGCTGTTGATCAACTGAACCACTATCAAGCTTCAATGCATAAAATTTATTTTTATAGCCAAGAAAGTAGTGGTTACATCCATTAATTGCAATTGAATAAATTACTTCTACTTTATTTTTAGTATCAGCTCTAAAATCTTCTGAAACTACATCCTCACAGCTATTTATAAAACGCACAAAAGCAGAAAAACAATTTGATTCAAAAAACTTTGTTATCAGCGCCTGATTTTTAGCTTTGACATCTTGCGCCATCCCAAGAATGACGACTCTACCAAGCGCCATACGTGCTGGAGAGCTTTTTAATGTTCCATCTGTGTTCTCATGAGTTAATTCAAGCGAATTGACAAACGAACCTCTTCTTGAAGGTAAAAATGGAGAATTAGGATCCATTTGAGAATCACTACTAGTTGAACCACCTTCAGAGCCGTCTATGTCTGAGACAGCGCCTAATGGAGCTTTGAAGCTTTCTTCCACCATTATCTCAAATGATACAGGTGAAAAAGGGAATATATCAATTTGAATTGGCGACAGCGACATTGGTAGCTCAAGTTTCTCCGGGATTTGTACAGATAAGCCCGACACACTACTACTTCTTCTAGCACTTGATGAAAGTTGATTACTATTGAAAAAATCTGGTGTATCGGGTGAAAAAACTTCACCGGAACTACTTAATTTCTCTATGTATCGCTCAGCACCAATGACAGATTGAGGAACTTCAAACTCCATTATTGAATAATCTGTTCCCATTCTTGACTTCTTTGTTTCTAGCTCTAGAGTTCTATCATCATAGCTGATCTTAATATTTTCGAAGTGCCCACTTGAAAAGAAAATTTTTTCTTCTAAGCTATGGTAAAAATCCATGTAATATTTGTGATCAAGTTTTTTGTCAGTATCTGATTGAAGTGCAAGCAAAATCTTATTTCGAATTAACCCAACTTTTTCCTTTGAGTTATCAAATTCTGCGAATGTTGTTAAAAATTTACTATCCTCAGCCATATCCTCCGGCTTCATTAAAGCAAGAACAATGGAAAACTGTTCAGCTTGAGAAAAAGTCCTATTGCCAATTGTCCCACGTATTCTATCATTCCAAAGGTTCTTGTGCAGTTTTGTTTTTGTGATGCCATCTGTTGCACGCAATAAATGAAGTTTTTCATGAACATCGGCTGTCTTCATAAGCTCTTCTAAAAACTTAGGAATAATCTTTTTTCTTTCGGTTCTAGACTCAAGCTTCGGCAAATTCACGGCAGCTACAACAGATGTCATATTTTATCTCTCCACAAACAAAAAAATCTGGCCCTAAGGCCAATGCCCACATCTCTACCCACTTTTTTCCTTAAATTCAAGTAAAATTCCCATTGTCTGTT
>JAZKEW010000166.1:0-6831 GCA_040386785.1 Bdellovibrionota bacterium | reverse complement strand
ATTTTCAATATCTTCCCAATTCACGCTCTTTAATTTTTGCAAAAACTCCTGCTCCACAATTTTATCTAGATACTCCAAAGGCTCCTGCATTGGGTTTAGGCTAACAAACAACAACCTATTTTTTTCAGATTCTCGTACTGCAAACACAGCCCTATACTTTCTTGGAAACAAATTCTGCCCAAGGACCTCTTCCGGCAGATTTAAGCTCGATATAAAATTAAGAACCTGCTTGTTATTTTGCTCTATTTGAGCCGTATTGTTTAAATCTAACACCTGTGCTTGTTCAGGATCACACTGCGCTTGCGGTTCTGTTTTGTTACTTTTAACGATTTCTTTTTTTTTAATTATTGGCTGCGCAGGGAGCGGCTGAACTATTTTTATAGTTTTTATAGATAACTGCGTGGTTGATTGAGCTAAACGCGCAGGATCTTTTTTACGAGGGTACGAATTACTAAAGACATTGTATAGAAAAATATGTAGAATGCTCGATGCGATAATACCATAAAAAAGGCTGTTATTTCTTGTTAACATTACCATTGAGAGTCTCCGTATGAAACCCTATTTTAAATTTAGATCCTGCTCAAGTTTTAGCCCTGTTTTTCTTTTGTGTGCTTTTTGGGTTATTCTAACTGCAAATGCCACCCCAGAAAAAAAACAAAATATTGAACTCCCCGACTCTCCTTCTCCATATAGCCATAAAGCCTGGTACTCAATTCAACTTGGCAACATTCCGGTAGGAGTTCTTGCTGTTGGAGTTGGCAATACGAATACCGGTTACCCCTCCGACTACTCCGCTCAATTTGTAAGCCGTGTTGGCTCATCTCCATTTGTCTCTTTTATCAAAGGAAACTTAAATAAAAATCGGGAAAATAAAATTGAGCTCACCCAAAAATTACTTTCAAAAAATGAAGGAGGCATTTTTCAGGAATCCGAAAATAAATGGATTGAAGAAAACAATAAGTTAACCCTCACAAGCAACAAGGGAGCCACGCTGCAAGGATTATTCCCCTTACGACTGCCCACCCACGAAAGCTCAAACCAAATCACAGACAACATGAACGTTTTCTACTTTCAATCAAATCAAGATGAAACAAAAATACTTGTTCCGTTTACAGGCATCGTCGACTCCACATCTAATTTAAATTTACAATATGATAATGATAATTTTTTACATTCTGCAGACTTGCCTATTCAAGAAAAAATTACTCTCAATTTTAAAAGAATTTCCGATCAACAATATCATGATTTTTTAAAATATTTTCCAGGTACTTTGATTGATTTTGGCTGGTTTTCTTCCATACAATCACCAAAAAATGAAATTGATAGCTTAACTGAGACTCTAAATAGTTGCACAACTCAAGCAAGTGCTCTTAACAAACGAGTCATAAAAGACATACCTCAAAGCTCTTATTTATCTTATCGTAAATTAATTAACATTTCTCGATTTTGTTCCAATACAAATAAGTTTCTGTTAAAAAATAAAACAAAAAGTTACTATGAAAAACTGAGTATTTTATCTGAACAAATAAAAAAATTACTGAAAGAAGATCGTTTAGAACTGCCTGTGGCAATTACGAATTCACCCGATTTGACCGTTTTTTATAACGACACTATTTCTTTTTTATGGCCTAAAGTAACACAACTTTTAATCCATAATTCTATTGAAGAAATGAATGATAATTTTGAGCTAGAAAAGAACAGAAAATCACTGCTCGGAATACAAATTAATATTTCAAGTCTACAACCAAAATCCGTGGTAAGAGCGGATATAAAATTAATTGAACCAGCTATTACATTTTCAATTGAACAAATCAGCACTCCTGCTATGAGTAGCAATAGTATTTTTTCTCTTCCCGTTACCAACGGATCCTCTTATTTTATAAACGGGCAGTTTTTTATTAAAAATGAAAATAGCGATCTCGATTCACTTTGTGCAAAAAATCAAGGTAAATTGGGCCTCGATCTTGGCGATGCCCCACAAATTATTGTCAATACCGGTGTCATTCGTGGAATTTGGGATACCAACACGCGTGTCTTTGTTGCTCGTGAGTTTGCTTTCAAAGCCGCTTCAACAAAATCTTGTAAGCAAATTATTTTTAGAGCGCCGGCAAAAATTGTCCCAGCACTAAAAAATGAGTTGGAAGATTTTAAAAATGCCGTCATTAGTCCAGATAATGAAATTTTACTTTCTAATTTTGTACAAAAAAAACTACTTGTCATGCCCGGTAAATACAAAATGACCACAAGCTCCCTTGTCACAGGGAACGTTATTTCTACCCATGAATTTAACGTTGAACCCGGCACAAATACCGTAGTAAACGCAAAAGCAAATTAATCTCCACTTGTAGAGATATTTTTCCCATTTGTATTCCTCTTTAAAGGCATATTTTTCACCTTAGCTGTCAATGATTCTCGTTAGAATAAAGTAACCATTATTTAAACCTGAGTTGAAAGCCTAGAGTTATGCTCAAAAATGTTTATGCACCACTTTCCGGTGGGGTGCTTGAAGAACGCGTTATAGAAATCATTTCAAATAATCTAGCAAATATAAATACAACTGCATTTAAAGAAGACGAAATTGCCTTTAAATCCATGGAAGCGAACCCTTGGCCAAGCTACGCAACTCCCCATCCGCCTGCACCTTTTAAACTTGATATGCATGAACTCAACCCGCTCAAAGGCAACGAAATGGCGTATGTGGCGCTTAGCGAAGTCAAAACATCTCATACTCAAGGCTCTCTACAAAAAACCGGCAATGAAACTGATGTTGCGCTACAAGGTGAAGGATTTTTTGAAGTTATGACTCCATTTGGAGAACGCTTGACACGCGATGGCGGCTTCAATATCAGCAATGATGGGAATCTTATGACAAAACACGGTTACATGGTGCAAGGAGAAAACGGTCCCATCACTGGTCTCAATGGTGATACCCTGAAAATTTTACCCAGTGGGGAAGTCTATTCTGGAAAACAATTCATTGATAAACTCAAACTAGTTGCGTTCAATGATAAAAGCACACTAGAAAGACTTGGCGAAAATTTATGGATTCACAATGGATCTCCCGATAACTTAGTCAAACCAAATGCTGAAATTACTCAGGGTTATCTTGAAGCCAGCAATGTAAATCCAATGAAAAACTTAACCAATCTCATTGTAGCGCACCGAACTTATGAAGCTTTGCAAAAAACTGTCAAAGCACATGACGAAACTATGCAAAATGCCAACAAAATATCTGAGCTATAAAAAATCTCGCCTCTTGATTTAATAACGAATCCAAATTAAAAACTTATGACACTAAAATGCAGCTTATCTTTCTGTGGAATTTTTTTGAAAAGGAATTTATGAAAACCTCTAAACGTCGAGTTCTTCTCATTACAGTTGGAGTAGGGACAAGTTTATTTGCTACTTCGCACAACATATTTGCTGCAGCGAATAACCCTCTCACTCTCGAAACATCTATGAATATGGCAGAAGATTATGCCTTTTCTGCACGTATTGCTGAATACTCAGTCGAGTCAAGCCAAGGAAAAGCAGACGAGCAACTCAGGAGCATGCTTCCCAATATTTCACTCTCTGGCAATTATTTAAAGTACGATAATCACGTCAACAAAGCAGTCGGAACAACAGTCGGCGCAGAACTTGGTTTGCCTGACACAACTGCGTCGACAGCCGCCTTAACTCTCACACAACCTCTTGTGGGTCTTATCCCGCTGTTTCTCTCTCTACAGGCTGCTTCTGCACAAGCAGAAGCAGCGCTTCACAGCAGGAACCAAACACGAGCCGACGCTCGTTTTTTAGGAGCAAATAGCTTTATTAACGCCGTAAAAGCAATTCAACTCTTGAATGTAGCAGACTCCAGTGTGCAAGTTGCACAAACTCAATTACACGACGGAGTTGCCCAATATAATGCTGGAAAATTAACCAATGCAGACGTACTAAAGTTCAAACTCAACCTAGAAAACTCAAAAACAAATTTAATTCAAGCGCAAACAACAGCAAAAATAACGTTCCTCACGCTTGCAGAAACAACTGGAATAAAAGATCTCTCGCTCATTACGCTGCCTAAAGAAAATACCTCTGCTTTGGAAAAGAAAAAACTTCCCTTGAAAAACTTGGGAGGGTACATCAGTGAAGCTCTCTCTTCTCGCAGCGATTTACTGGCCGCTAAATCTATGTTGCAAGGCGCAAAGTACAGTAAATATGCAACCGAAAGTTCTTATCTTCCCTCAGTTAATTTTGTTTCTAGCTACTCTCGAAATTTCAAAACTGATGCTATTGACATTCCTGCAACACAGGTATCTCCTGCAATTAATTATAGTAAGTCTGACATTCAAGACATGTTTTACTATGGAATTCAATTAAATTGGAATTTACTTGATTGGGGTGTGAGACAAGCTCAAATTAGTGAAGCAGTTGCAAATGAATCCTCTGCCAATATTCAACAGGAACAAATTGAATCACAAATCAAAATTGATGTCACAAATAATTTTTTAAGATTAAAAGATGCTTATCAAACACTTGATTCTGCAAAAGTTTCTGTAGAGTACGCTAAAGATGTCTTTTTACAAATGGAAGCTCAGTTTAACAATGGTCAAGCAACCACAACAGATGTGCTTGCCGCTTCAAATGATCAAACCTCCGCCATGGCAAAACTTGCAAATGCCGTTGGTGATTTAGACATTGCTTGGCTCAGTTTACAAAAAAGCGTTGGAGATCGTCTTACAACTCTCGACAAATAACAATTATATTTAGAGGATTTTTTATGAAAATGATTGCGACTGATACCGCTCCTAAAGCCATTGGCCCTTATTCTCAAGCAGTTGTTCTTGGCAACATGGTTTTCTGCTCTGGGAGTATACCTCTCAATCCAATTTCAATGAAAGTTGAATTGCAAGATATTGAAGGCCAAACGGAACAAGTTTTAAAAAATATGAGCTCAGTGCTAGAAGCTGCAGGCTCAGAATTAGGCAAAGTCATTAAAACAACCGTATTTTTAAAAGATATGAACGATTTTCAAAAAATGAATGCCGTTTATGAACGGTTATTTAAGGGGCACGCACCTGCTCGCTCCACAATTCAAGTTGCAAAACTTCCCCTCGATGTTTTGGTTGAAATTGAATGTGTAGCTGCGTTGTGACTAAAAAGAAATCACTTTAACGTAATAGGCTCCAGTCAACGTCATGAAATCTATTTGGGTGAGAATGCCATCAGCCCCAATGGCGTAGACCGATATAGACTCTTGGCCTCCTGTGCTGTCCAAGTACGCGTAACTCCCCGTGGGATCTATAGAAATACTCGATGGACCGCTATCTGTGGCGATAGCCACTGGGCTCAACGGACTCAAAATACCACTTAAAGGATCCGCACTGTACATAGAAATTGTGTTGTCATTATAATTCAGCACATACGCGTACTTTCCGGAAGGAACAAACTCAACGAACGCTGCTGCATCTCCTGTTGAAACGCTTGATGGGTTCAATGGAGTTAGTATTCCGCTAGAAGCCACTGAATACATGCTCAACTGGTTATCAGGTCGGTCTGGCACATAGGCATACTTGCCCGAAGGGCTAAAGACGACCTGCTGTGGACTGTTCCCCGTTGCTGCGGTGCCTCCATTGATTTGATTTAAGACGCCTCCAGTCCCTAAAAAGCTGAACATCTGTATTTGATTATTCAAAAAATCTGTCATGTAAGCATATTGTCCCAAATGGTTAAAAAAAACACCTCCAGAGTAAAAAGCTGAAATGACGGCCGGACTTAACGGACTCAAAATGCCGTTTGATTCTATTTTGTACATCGAAACAGAGCCGTCGTTCCCGTTGGTTACGTAGGCATACGTGTCTGAAGGGTCAATAGAAACTCCACGCGGCCAACTTCCAGTCGCTACCGTTGCCGGACTCAATGCACTTAAAACCCCATCAGATCCCACCTTATACATTGAAATTGTATCATCAAAGGTATTACTTACATACGCATAAGTATTTGTTGAATTCATAGTAATTCTTCCTGGGGAATTCCCAGTTGCAATGGTAGCTGGATTCAACGGTGTGAGCTTTCCCCCGGTGCCAACGCGGTACATAAAAACCATGTCTAAACCCCCACTAACAACGTAGACGTATGCCTGTTTGGGTACAACAGGGGGGTTTACCGTGACAGGAGAGGGACTTTCACTTTCTACTGTGCCAGGAGAAGGGCTTTCGCTTTCTACCGTGATGATCACCGCATTGCTTGTTACCGCACTCAGACTCGCCTGTATGACGGTGCTCCCGCTGGCAACGGCAGTAAGCAAACCAGTACTTGAAATTGTTGCAGTGGATATGGAGGAAGAAGACCAAGTCAAGGCATCCGAGGTTATTTCTACCAGCCCAGAATCATATGTAATTTGTACAGAAAATTGCAGTTGACTTCCTGGAGATGTCGTTGCACTTGAAGATGAAATAATTATGGAAGTAACCTGGGGCTGCCATTCGCTTAGAACCTTATGCTTTAATACCCCTATGTTCTGCGAACAGTTCAGAAAAAAAACTATGGTAACGAAGATACTTGTAATAAGGCGGCTTTTTTGTGGATATTTAGCACACATAACTCAATCTCTGTTGTAATTGAGTTTGTATCGACAACTTCCTTTTAGTCTTGAACTTATTCTAAAAAGAAACGATTAATATTCTTATTATTACTTTGATGAGATAGTGGTGGGTCCGCCCGGATTCGAACCGGGGACCACTTGATTAAAAGTCAAATGCTCTACCGACTGAGCTACGAACCCATAAAAAGAAAAGAATAAAAAAAGGCTGCACAGAGCTACTCTCCCACACTTAAGAGTGCAGTACC
>JAZKEW010000165.1:0-9273 GCA_040386785.1 Bdellovibrionota bacterium | reverse complement strand
CGTGTTGTAAATTTTGTGAGTAACAAGATTTTTTATTTTGTCGCCTAATGGATGATTTTTTGTTTTTGCAAGGTTGAACAAACATTCTTTGGTTACTTCATCATCATGTTCATCCCTAAGAAGATAGGCAAATATGGACCATTGGCTCCTTGGGGTGTTCCCTATTTCTAACCATTGCGCCAGAGTTGCTTTTTCTTTGTTTGTTGGCAGAAGAGATAAAATTTGCCAGGTGAGCAAATTAAGCTGCCAAGAATTAGCGTTTTGTGCATAGTCTTTTATGGCTAGGTAGCGATCTTTTGCATTTTCAAGGAAAATAAACTGTTTTAAAGCTGTGAACATGATAGGCGGAACTCCTTCTTAGTCCAATTCTATATCATAATTTTCAGAGCTATAGGGTAAAGTTTCACGCTGTCATGTTTGTTAAGGGTGGGGAACTAAGTAATCAGAACTTTGAATATAATGCGTATCCATTTGTGCAAGCTGTAGCTTTCCGCTCATATCCCAATTGACCGATTGCCACTTCGTAAATTGGTCAATAACCCAAATTCCCGATTGCCTACTCCCATTTCCACTTTTCCCGTTGCCACCAAAAGGCAAATGCGCTTCAGCGCCCGTGGTGCTATTGTTAATACTCGTCATTCCCGCAGAAATTTGTGTTCTAAATTGATAAGAAGCTTCAATGTTATTGGTGTATATAGATGAACTCAATCCAAATCCAGTTTTATTGGACAAATAAATTGCTTCATCAAGAGTTGAGAAACTCAGCACGTTAAATAAGGGGCCAAAAGTTTCCGTAGAAAAAATAGCGTCATTTTCTGTGACGTTATCGACAATAGTAGGAAATGCGTAAAAGCCAGAGTCGGCTTTTCCATTAAAATGAGTCGGCTTATTTGCTGTGGTAATTGCGCCATTTTGTGAGAACAATAATTTATGATGTGGTTTTACAAGTGTATTCAGGTTTTCTAGGTGTTTATTTAAAAAACGTTCACCAATCATAGGGCCATAAAAATTATTTTCATTGGTTGGTTCACCAATAGACATAATTGCTATTTTATCCATAATTTTTTTAAGAAGAGAATCTTTTACAGATTTATGTACAATTAAATTTCCAAGGGATGTACAACGTTGACCTGCCGTACCAAAGCCAGACCAAACTGCACCATGGGCAACTAAATCGAGATCCGCGTCGGGCATAACCACCATAGGGTTTTTGCCACCTAATTCAAGGCAAGGGTTTTGTAAATTGCGCCCACAAATTTCACCAATTTTTCTGCCAACCTCAGTGCTGCCCGTAAAGCCCACTTTATCAATAAGACCTTTGTCTACAAGAGAGAGCAGTTTTTCGCCTGTGTTTGGTCCTGTGCCAAAAAGAACATGAAAAACATCGTGTGGTACGCCTGCAGCATATAAAAGTTCTGCAAAAACGAGGGAAAGAGTTGGAGTGTCTTCAGAGGGTTTCCACACACAACTATTTCCGCACACTAGAGCAGGAATAAAATACCAGCTTGGCACAGCAAATGGAAAATTGCCTGCAGTAATACAAGCAAATACGCCAAGAGGCCTGCGATAAGTAAAGAGTTCTTTATTTGGCATTTCGCTTGGTACGGTGTGACCATAGAGTCTGCGCCCTTCGGACACAAAAAAATGGCAAGTGTCAATGGCCTCTTGCACATCTCCGCGGGCTTCTTTAATAGGCTTGCCCATTTCACGAGTTAAAATTTGTGACAGAGCTTCTTTGTTTTTAGTAATAAGTGTGCCAAAATTAGCGATGACTTCTGCTCGCACTGGCGCCGGTGTGTTTTTCCATTTTTCAAAACCCTTACGTGCTTGAGTACAAGCTTCCACGCATTCATCAAGGGTTGCATTGGCAAATTGACCAACAATATCGAATTTATTTGCAGGGTTTAGTGAAACAAAAACGTCGCTGCCCAAATTTTTTTTGCCAGAAATGATAGATGAAATAGACATATCTCTCCCTTTGCTTATCTTATAACTTATAAATGAACTCTTTTAGGTCAAGAACATTTGTAGCATATTTTTTAATCAGGGGTCTATGTGCGACAATAAAAGTAATGGAATGCTGTGCAAAGTTTTTTAAATTTTCTATAATTTTAAGTTCATTTATTAAATCGAGAGCGCTAGTGCCTTCGTCAATAATAATGAGTTTTGGATTATGAAAAAATATTCTTGAAAACATAAGCCGCTGTTTTTCACCTCCAGAAAGCCCTGTAATAGATTCAAATAAATTTTTATTGAGGTTCGCAAGCTCAAGAGCCTGTTTAGCAGAATTTAATTGTTCTTCTGTTGGTGCAATAATATTTTTGGGGTACACAATATTTTCAAAAATAGATCCAGTAAATAAGAAAGGTTCTTGTGGAATAAAGCCTATAGAAGAAGATAATTGTTGAAATTTATTTTCATCAATTTCAATGCCATCAATTAAAATTGAACCAGAAATAGGTTTCTGCACGCCTAAAAGGGTTCTAATAAGGGTACTTTTTCCAACACCGGAAGGACCAACAATGGCTACAAGAGACCCTGCAGTTAGCTTTAAATTTATTTTTTCTGCAAGGACAATGTCGGCGCTGTTGCCAATAGAGAGATTTTTAAATTCAAAAGATTCAAAGTTTGCGTTACCCCGTGGCGGTATTTCAAATGACGAAGGTGATGTTTCAAAATTGGTGGATAGAAAATTTTGAATTCGGTGTAGGGCTTCCGTTCCTTTGCGAGTTGTATTTAATTGGCTTGTCATACGATTAATTTTGTCGGATAAAAAACCAACCGTCACCATAAAACCAGTCAAAATTTGACTTGATAAAACACCATCAGATATCCTGCGAAGCGCTGTGATAACAATGAAAGCCCCTGCAATAATTCCAAGCCATTCTACAAGGGGAGTGCCAAGAGCTCTTGCTCGAGTAGCCCTCCGCCATACATGGTAAATTTTACTATTTATTTTATTAAAATTAAAAATTTCAAGCTGGATAGCTTTAAAAATTTGAATAGTTTGCCATCCACGCATGCGTTCAAGAAGGCCGCTTAAGAGTTCACTTTCAAACTGTAAACCTTGTTTTGAAAGGCGTTTTAAAGTTTTATTCGTAATTCTTAAAACAATTGCAGCGGGAATAAGAATAGCTAAAAATAAAATAAATAGCCTATAGTCTAACAAAATAAGCCATGCGACAAAGATAAGAGACGCAAGGCCATCTTTCAGTAAACTACTGACAAGTCGAGTAAAGGACTGTTGGGCTTCTCTTATATCTTCTCCAACCATGGAAGCCAATAAACCAGCATCAACGTTTGTAGCGCTTTTATATGTTAACGAAAGGTATTTTTTAGCAATTGCAGACCGGTATTTTTTAGCAATTTTTTCGCCATAATCTCTGAGCATGGAGTCGCTATAATAATTTAAAACGGCGTACGTAAAGGAAATAAAAATGAGAATAAAAACAAACCATTCTTTTTGAAAACGGAGAGAAATTCCATTTTCAAAACTTGTGTCTTCAACCAAGGGAGCAATCCAGAGCGCAATTTGAGAGCCTAATAATTTGCTCCAGCTTAAATCGACAGGAGCTGAATTAATGGCTTGAATAAAGTAAGGTAACAAAACAAGTAAACCAAGAGAAAAAGGAATCATAGTGAAAATTAGAATGGAAATGATAAAAAATTTTCCAGGCCAAAGTTTAATTTGCTCAAACCACATAAGAATAGATGATTTATTATTGTTGCTAGACATCAATTAAAAGTCCTAAAGCGGTATAATTTTTTTTCACCCGGATTGAGAGTAACAGAGAATTTTTGTTCTTCTCCATGTTGGGGTTTAATAACAACTTCAGTTTCTTTCCTTGCTTCTACGGGGACGCGGGCAATTTGAATGGTATCAGGTAAAGTTGTCCAACTACGAGTGTCAGCCACTTCCGTGGCAACGTTAAAGATATCAACAGCAAGCCCCGCAAATGGATTTTCATCGGTGAGTTTTCTGGCTGCGACGTCTTTTGCAATAACGCGAGCGGCCATTTTTGCAATATCACGTACTCTTCTGTCGGAAAGTGCTTGTTCTGCCATTTTGCCTACACTCTCCATGACGGTTGTTCTTTGCACATGTTTTTGAGCGACATAAATATCGGCATAATGTGAAGAATAGGGGACTTCCTTGTATTTAGGAAAGGATATTTTTGCCACTGTTTTTCCTGTTGGTATGATGATCTCTTCAGGCACTTTAATAGGGACTTTTCCACTTTCATAAACAATGTAGACTTCACCTTTTTTAAGAAGAGTTTCCTGATCCATCCAAACAAGGTTAGGTGCTTCTTTTTTAATTTGATGTAAAATATCGTTTCTGTTTCTGTACTGCGCAAGGCGTCCCATGGCTTTTAAAATTTCATTCTTGCTAGCAGATTTTTCATTTGCGGTGGAGTTTTGAGAAAGATTGCTTAGGCTCAAGCGATATTCAACAAGTGCATTGTCCCAATCATTTTTTGCTTCGTAGACTAAAGCGGCAAAATAATGAGAAAAGGCATCGTATTTAAATGTATTTTTTCCTTCATTTTCATTTTGTAATGCATTCGTCACGTCATAAGCTCTTCTTGCCATAACTTGTGCATTATTAATGTTGTTATTTGCAAAAAAAGCCATGGATGAAAAAATAGGCAACAGAAGTCTTTCATGAGCTTCTCCGTTGTAGTCGGACATGGAATCATTGATGACAAAACTTGCTGCAGTTCGTGAAATACTTGTTGTGTAGAGATCGTCTAGCCTTTTGTCTGCTTGGAGCCACAACTGCGCTGCAGAGTCATATTGTTTGGCAAGGTACAACAACATACCTTTTTCCATGCGAAAAAGAGCGAAATTTCTATCTTCCGTTGCAATATCGCTTGCGTCTAGGGTTTTTGTGGCTTTTTCAATATTCCCTGCATACATTTCATTTCGCATGTCCGCATTTTTGTTTGTGTAAGACTGACACGAGAAGAAGAATGCGACTGGTACTAGCAGAAGAAATAAAACCCGACATTTTTGAATCATTTTTTTTCCTTTACAACATTTTTATCTTTGACGAGCTGTGTAGAAATCACTTCTCTTGCCTTTAACATTAAATCTTCAGAAGATAAATTTGTTGATTGAATGGGTTCGTGAATATGGATTGTGACATTGGCAATATTAGGAAGCAACGATCCTTTTGGCAAAAGTTCCGCGCAACCATTAATGGTAATAGGAATAATAGGTAGATGCATTGCGTGGGCAAGGCGAAAAGCCCCTTCTTTAAATGCCCCCAATTCTCCTGTTTTGCTTCTTGTGCCTTCGGGAAAAAAGATCATGGGTGTGCCGTGTTTCAAATGTTGAGCTGCAATCCGCATGCAGCGTTCGCGGCTTTTCTTGCTTCGCCGTACGACGGAAACGTAACCTATAGCCGACATAGCCCAACCAAATATAGGTATTTTAAAAAGAGAAGCCTTAGAGAGCCAACGGAATCGAGTTGAAATTATAAATAGAGCAAGGATATCTACTTGGCTTTGATGGTTTGCCACATAGACAACAGCCTGACCTTTTTTTGCTAAATTTTCTTTGTCAATAATTTCAAACGTCCACCATGGGTTCAAAAACTGAACTATTTTTCCCCATAAGTTTGCAAGTTCATGTAGCAAATGTCTTTCCTTGCTAAACACGTAAACAATTGGAAACAAAATTAGAACTAAGCTTGAGATGAAAACTGCAGAGCAAATGACGCTAATCCAGGTGAAAATACCTCGAACTGCATCCATTAAAGGTCGATTTTTTACGTCATGAATAAGTTGTTTTATTTTTTTTAAAGCCATGGAGGTTATTTTGCCTTTCTACCTTCAAAGGAATTCAAATAACTTTGAGCGATTTTCTTTACGTCACTCAATTTTGTTTGTGCGATATTATCTTTTTGTTTTTCTAAAAAAACTCCAGCATGAAGTTCATTATTCCAAGCATCAGCAGCAGTATTCCACAGAACAGCATTTAAATTATTTTCAGTTAACAATTGAACTGCTTGTTTGAGGCCCTCTTCTTGAGACTCTGTGGTTAATTTCGCGGCTGCTTTATATGAAATATCTTTTAACTGCGTGTGGGTAAGTAGTTTTTTTGTTGGTGTTAGATTTAAAGTTAATTTTTGGGAATTGCTTTTTATTTTAGAGTTTCCTATTTGCTCAGGAACAAAGTCAGATGCTGCTACCAAGTGAATAAGCCCAGCAAATTTTTGTGGGTTGATGTGGCATGCAAACTCAAACATGTCTTGATAATTTGGGAGGTACTGTACGTGAAGGCCTTCGTATGTTGGAACTTGTTTGTTTGTGTTTGCAGCTAGAACTTGCACTTTATAGCCCACGCCATAAAATAATTTTGCAACTTCTATTCCCGTGTTTCCGGTGGAAAGATTTGTAATGCAACGCACAGGGTCAAGCATCACGCGCGTTCCGCCAAGCGTTATTAAAACAGTGTCTTTTATTTTTCGCTTTTGCATGTTGGCAATGTGACAGATATCCATAGCAAATGATTCCACAGGAGGGATTTTTTGCTTTCCTTCTTCTTGTCTGGGTTTAATAAAAAAAACATTTGGAATTTTTTCAAGCGTACTTATATTTTCCATAATAATGGGAGAGCTGGCCAAGCTGTCATGCATGGTTTGACAAAAAATGACAGTTTTTTTTGCACCAAAAGCACTTTGTATGAGTGTTGTGGCTCCATCGGAGCAAATTCCATTTTTTATTTTTGAGAGGAGATCTGCCGTGGCAGGAACCACAACAACAATGTCGGAAGTGCAAATATGTTCACTCAGCCCAGATGGGTTAATGACGACTTCGTTTTGGCTGGCCCAACGCAAGCTTTCTAGGCCGACAAATTTGAGTGCATTTTCGGTAGCACAAATTTGTGTTGTAGCACCGTGCCGTCGTAATTCACGCACAAGGCGGGGGACTTCAACAGCGGCAATACCACCACCAGAAACCACTGTTACCTTAAAATTATCAAGATAAGATGTCGATTTTTCAACATTAACGTCTTCAAAAATAGCATCTTCTGCTTGCGAATAATGGGTCCTGTTTCTTTGATCTATCATTTGTTTCCTTGATTGGATATATTCTTTAAGTTAGTGTATTTAGTTTCACGGATGCGTCCAAGTCACCTGTCTAGCCAAAAAGGAAAATAAGATGTTTTTAAAAAAATTACCACAAAACCTCTCAGCAAATGAAAGCACTACCCAAGCTTCCTTGGACCTTTGGTATCAAGAACGTCATAACGACGAAGTTTCCTTTGGGCTGCATGTAAAAAAAGTTCTTCATTCTGAACAAAGCACTTTTCAAAGGGTCGACGTATTTGAGTCTACAGGGTTTGGTCGCGTTCTCACCCTAGACGGCCTCATGATGTGTTCTGAACGAGACGAATTTGTTTATCACGAAATGATTGCCCATGTCCCGCTTCTTGTGCACAAAAACCCAAAACGTGTGCTTGTAATTGGCGGCGGTGACGGTGGTACGCTGCGTGAGGTTTTGCGCCACGACTGTGTGGAAGAGGCCGTTCTTTGTGAAATTGATGGTGAAGTTGTTGATGCCGCACGCCGCTTTTTACCAGGCCTTGCGGTTGGTTTAAATCATCCACGTTCTAAAGTTCACATTGCAGATGGGGTTGAATTTGTGAAAAAGTGTGAAAAAAATTCTTTTGATGTGGTTATTGTCGACTCTGCGGATCCCATTGGTCCTGGTGTCGGTCTATTTTCTGGCGACTTTTATTCGCATGTTCGCCGTATTTTAACTGAGAACGGAATTGTGGTGGCTCAATGTGAATCACCTTGGGAAACTAAATTTGATTTAGCAAAAGTGTACGGCAATTTAAAAGAGGCTTTTCCAAACGTGTATTCCATGACGGGCTCTATTCCATCGTATCCGTACGGTATGTGGTCTTGGGGTTTTGCAAGTGCGAATGTTCACCCGTTTCAAGATATTGATATGGAACGTGCTCTTGCTATTGAAAAATCCACTAAATATTACAACGTAGACTTGCACAAAGCTGCTTTTTGTTTGCCAAATTTTTTAAAGAAAAAACTCAGTGGAGTGGTGGTAAATAGCTAAATTGGTTTACAGAAAAAAACAACTAAAAACGCTACTCGTAGTAGTACAAAAGAAAGATCCGTCTACATTGGACCAGTTCTTGTTGGTGTTAGAAAAGCTATCATCATTTAAATAAGTATTTGCATTGCTATTAGGGCAAGCTATAGAAGGGTGTTTATAATCATTTTCATTGTAATAGCTGCATTGAAGTACTTTGTTACCTGCAATATTTTTACAACTGTCGTTAATGTACTTACGATCGCTCATATACAGACTTCCTTGAAAAGGAGTGTCTTCTTTTAAACTAGAATCCTTGCTAACAACCCAGTCGTTTAAATCTTGTGGAACTAGTCCTAACATTTCAGAGGGGGTTGGGCATCGCCTTCTTGGCGTTCCCGTTATTTTAATTGAAGGATAGCTTATTTTAGAATTAGGGAAATTGGTGTCTATAGAGTAAATATTACTAAATGTATAAGTATAACTACTGATGTGTGCAAACACAGGAGTTGTTGAGCCAGTAAATGTAAGATTCATGGTACAAGACTGCAAAGGAGCAAGAATCTGGTTAAGGCATAAATCTGGTTTTGTAAATTTATCTTCTGCATTTGTGGTAGCGTTTAAACTCGTAATTTTAATTGAGCTATTTGTATTGTTATTTTTAAATACAATTGTCGTCGAATTTTTGTTTGGATCTAAAGCGGTATCAGAAACAGTGATTGTAAGAATTTTTTGCGTTGTGTAAGTAATAGTAACTTGTGATTTTACAGATGATATATTGTATTGATTTGAAGCTTGAATAGTGAATGTTTTAGATGCAATTTCTTTTGTGGAATCAAAACTTGTTGTGGAATAAATTTCTCCCGTAAGGGAATCTAGCATTAAATTATAGTCTTTTAGTTTTGCAGATTTTGCATCACTCATGTCTTCAATATATTGATCGGGCAATCCACCGTTTGAATCGGTATCAACTTTTGGAACTACTTTGTTTTTAATTGTTTTCATTTGTTTTGCATCAAATAAGTAGGCGTTTGTTTTTTTTGCTGGGTTGATGTACTCAAATTTTAAAACTGGTTTACCAGATGGAGCAGGAGGATTAGGGCTTGGAGTAGGCTTCGGGTTTGGTTTGATAGGGTTGTCTTGTGGTGAATCTGCGGAATTTCGCATTTTTGCAAGATCTTTTTTAGAGCCACAACTTATGAAAGTGGTT
>JAZKEW010000164.1:4500-11866 GCA_040386785.1 Bdellovibrionota bacterium | reverse complement strand
TTACTTCAAAAGTAACTCAAAATCCAGAAATAATGCAAGAATTACAAAAACAAAACCCTGAAACCAATGCAATCCAAAAACCTGAAGAAATACTACAAAAAATCTTAAAATCAAAACCTATTGAATTAACAAAAAAATCTCCAAATATTCATCGGTTTTTTGATGAAAATGGTTTTTTTAATTGGAATGGGCTCGACAATGTAGAACAACAACAACTTATAGAAAAATACAACGTAGAACTTCTGCAAGTTGCAAACAAATTCAACACGGGTGTCGCAACCAACGCTAGCGCCGATGTCTTACTTTCTTTCTTCAGACACGTCCCCGCAATTGCTCAATCAAGGCCTAAAACTGTTAAGGCCGGTGCGTAAATTTGTTGCTTTAACTGAATGAATGAAACATTAATCCGGCGAACTCACCCGCACCATCGCCGTGCGCAATATTCTGTCCCCAATTTTATAGCCAGCCATAAATTCATCAACAACCGTTTCTTGTGTCAAGGACCCATCAGACACCTTCGCAATAGCATTGTGAAACATGGGGTTAAAAGGAGCCCCCTTTCCAGGCAAACGTTCAATACCATGTTTTTTAGTGGCATCTTGAAACACCTTAGTCACAAGCTGAACTCCTTCAATAATTGCAGAAAATTTTTTACCTTCTTCGCTTTCAAAATTAATTTGAGATTCTTCAATAGAAGCCATGGCCTTATCAAAAGCATCAATAACAGGAAGCAAGTCTTTAGCAAAATCTTGAATAGCGTACATGCGCGATTCAATTTTTTCTTTTTCCAAGCGTTTACGAGTGTTGTCAGCATCGGCAGCAATGCGCATCATGCGCTCGTGTGTTTCGGTGTATTTTGTGTTTAGGGAGGCAACTTCGGCTTCAAGGGTTTCAATGCGAATTTGCTCGGGGGATTTTAGTTCTTCTTGATTTTCAGGTTCTGTTTTTGACGAAGCTTCGCAAGAAGAGGACTCTTGTGAAGCAAAAGAAGGTGATGATTTGTAAAACATAGAAAGATAACCTCATTTAAAAAGCATAAAACATTGGAGCCAAAATTATTCCGTGTAGAAATTTAATCGGAATGGGGCAATAGTCAAGAATAAAAACTTTTTCTATTCCTGATTGCATGCCTCAATGCGTTCAAATATAAAGAAATACTCTGTTATTCCTCTTCCGGAAAGGTAAAAAAGCCCATGCTCGACCCCAAATACATAAAAGAAAATATAGAAGCTATTGATACAGCTGCGAAAAATAAAGGGTTCCCCTTTAATCGAGAGCGATTTTTAGAGCTCTATGAATCTCGTGCGATGATGATAAAAAATACCGAAGAACTACGAAATAAACGCAATAGTGGCTCTGACGCCGTTAAAAAAGCCCAAAATAAGGAAGAGCGCGAACTTCTCGTTGCGCAAATGAAAGAGCTTGGGCTATTGTTGGAAGATGCAGAAAAAAAATTGCGCGATATTGAAACCAATTTTAATACGCTTTTGCTTACTGTTCCCAGTATTCCTTCCAAAGATACTCCATTTGGAAAATCTGATGCCGACAATGTGGAACTTTACAAAGTAGGCACCCCACCCCAGTTTGGTTTTAAGCCCAAAGACCACTTAGAACTTGGCAAGCAACTTGGCATTTTAGACTTTGAAAGAGGTGCTAATATTGCTGGCTCAAGAAGTTATTTTTTAATGGGGCTTGGCTCCGAATTAGAAAGAGCTGTGCATTCTTTAACTCTCGATTTGCTAAAAAGCAGGGGTTACAAACATATGACAGTTCCTGTTTTGGTACGTACTAGTGCTATGGAGGGAACTGGCTATTTGCCAGGAGGTGCAGACCAAGCGTACTTCGTAGAGAAAGATGACATGTGGCTCGTTGGCACTTCTGAAGTTCCCCTTGCGAGTTATCATCAAAACGAAATTTTAGCTGATAGTGCCTTGCCTAAGAGGCTAACAGCTTGGTCTAGTTGTTTTAGAAGGGAAGCTGGCGCGGCGGGTAAAGATACTAAGGGGCTTTATAGAGTGCACCAGTTTCAAAAAATTGAGCAAGTGGTTATTTGTAAACCAGACATTGAAGAAAGCAATAAACTTCATGAGGAGTTGCTTAAGAATGCCGAAGATTTATTGCAGCTATTGGAATTACCTTACAGAGTTGTGCAGGTTTGTACAGGGGATCTAGGACAAGGACAAGTGAAAAAAAATGATATTGAAACTTGGATGCCGAGCAGAAATAGTTATGGAGAAACCCATAGTTGTTCTAGCTTTTATGATTTTCAAGCACGCAGACTAAAAATTAAAACTCGTGATGAAAATGGAAAAAATCAATTTTGTTATACACTTAATAATACGGCTGCAGCAACACCAAGGCTGCTTATTCCTTTGCTCGAAAATCATCAAACAGAAGATGGGAGAGTTTATATTCCTAAAGCTCTGCAAAAATATATGGACGTTGATTATATTTCGTAGCCTTAGCGCGTAACATTTTGTGTTGCGATTTTAAATATGCTTTTGAAAAAAGGCTAATTCTTTTTCCAACACAGAAATTATTGTTTCTTCCTTTTTAAAACCATGCCCTTCTCCCTCAAAAATAGTCACTTCATAATAAATATTTTGTTTTTTTAAAGCTTCTACCATTTGAATAGTTTGACTCATATGCACCACGGAATCTTTATCACCATGAAAAAAAATAATTGGATTTTGAATATTGTGTGCATGATTAATAGGAGAGCGTTCAATGTATAGTTTTGGATTATTTTGTATGGTGTCTCCAATTAAATTCTGGTCATAACAAGCTTCAAATTTATGAATGTGGTTTGCGAGTTCAGTTAAATCGGCAACACCGTAGTGGCAGGATGCGCATTTAAATAAGTTTGATTTTGTTAATGTATTGAGAAGTGTAAACCCACCCGCACTGCTTCCAGAAAGTATGAGTTTATTTTTATCTGCAAGCCCTGCAGTACATAAATATTCTGCGCAAGCTAGACAATCTTCAACATCAACAATTCCCCATTTATTATTTAATCTTTCTCGATATTCCCTACCATGGCCTGAACTACCACTATAATTCAGTTCCACATAGGCAAAGCCTCGTGAAGTATAAAATTGAATTTTTGAATTGAACATAAAGTCAACATTCGATGTGGGGCCTCCGTGAATTTTAAGTATACAAGGTGGTTTTTCATTTATAGGTGCTTGATGAGTAGAATTTTTTGGTGGATAGTAGAAGGCATACACAGTTTTATTATTCGATTTAAATTCTATGATTTTAGGGATGGATACATTATTTTCTATAATAGATAATTTAGGCCGTGGGCAAAAAATATTATTTTTATTTTCTGTAGACGAAATAAAAATATTCAATTCTAAAACAGAATTCCCTGCAATATAGGCAATAAATTTTGAATTGGCAGCCATATTGGAAATACAAGTCAAATTATTTTGCACAAGTATTTGTGAATTATTTTTAACGTCTAACAAGAAGGTTTTCCAAACACCTTTTTCACAACAAGTGGCTAACATTTCATGTTCTGAAATGAATGCAAAAGTACGTGTGTTTGCAATCCATAGGGGTCTTGCAAATTCTGCTGGATATTCAAATAAAGTTTGGCATAAATTTTCATTTATTTTACAAATATTCCAGTAATTATTTATATCAACAGAGCAATAAATTTCATTCTCTTGCCATTCTGGTTGGTACAGCGATACTTTAGGCGTATGAAAATTTTTATTATTATTGGTGATATTAAAATCACTGTCTATGTCTGCAGTCCAAAGTTCATTTTCATCCCAAGGCATATTGGGGTAGTTCCACTGTAAATATAAAAGCTTTGTGCCGTCTAAATTTATGCGCACATTGCTATAAAAATCCGCCCCTGTAAACAGAATTTCTTGTCGAGAAGACTGAATTTCAATTCGTACAATTTGTGTGGTTGGAAACTTGTTTTCAGCTCTTTTTTCAAGGCGCAAGCAATAAAGGTATGTGTGTGTTTTATCAACGCTAAAATCAGCGTAACTATAGCCATTTTTATTTGTAATTTGACTAAAAACTGCCTGCTCTTTTTTGAAAACTTGATTTGTGATAGCGTCGACAAAATAAATAATACCATCTTTAACTAGAAATGCTCCGCCTCCGTACCCATGTACTCCAGTGCTAACATGATAAACATTTGGGGTTTCATCAGTGACTAAGTTATTTTGATGATAGGATACGATACAAGTGCGTCCTTGCTCTCCTGGCCTACTTTCGGTCCAATAAATTTTGTCACAATCTACTTGTAAATCGGCAAATCCAACACTTTTCTGGGCGATATGCTTTGGTTCAAGCCAAGATTTCCATTTTCCAAATTTTTCTTCTATAGTTGCCGTAGTCATATCGTATTCCTTTAATGAACGTTTGAAAATAAACCTGCTCGCTTGCGGGTGGAGTAAACCCTGTGAAAGAATTAAAAAAGTATTTTAAATTTGTTGCATTTTTGCTTGCTCTTTTTTTAATAAGCAAAATATTATCGCTAGAGCAATTTCAGAATGATGAAGGAAATAAACTTGTTTTGCAACAAGTTCAAGGTCTTAGCTTTGAACTCAAAACGTTATTTAGCTTGCATCCAATGCTTATGACAATAGTATTTTGTTTTTCGTTTTTTATTGTGACCATTTTATACCTTCCTTTTACAGGGGTTATTTACGCCTTATTCGCAGGAGCTCTATTTGGGTTTTATACAGGCGTTGTTCTATTCTCTTTTCTTGTTTCTATTTCTTATACAGCTTCTTATCTTATTTCCAAACATTTTTTTTATAATTTTATTCGTAGTCATATGGGAAAAAGAGGAAGATCTATTATTGCAGAATTTGAAAAAGATGGAGTGGTCTATTTGTTGTCTTTAAGACTTACCGGTGTGGTGCCGGGTGTGCTATTCAATGCCGTTATGGGGATTACCAGGGTTTCTGTTGCTAAGTTTTACATTACAACGCAAATTGGGACTCTTCCACATGTGATCACAGTGGTCTATGCGGGCAGTCAACTTTTAAATATAGTAGATATAAATTCATTAGTATCTAATAATTTTTTTATTTTAATTATTCTTCTGTCCTTAATGCCAATAGCAGTAAAAATTATGGTGCAGCAGATTTTAAAGGGTAGAAAAATTGAGGGTTAAAATAAATGAAAAAAATAATATGCTTATGGCTTTTGTAGTGGTTGCATTCATAATGTATTTTACAGTTAAGTCTATATATGTACCATGGACTTTGAATCAGCCGTGGGTTATTATGAGTTTTTCGATCTTGGTTTAATATCTACTTTTCTTGCAAATACAGCAAAAGGAAAGGTTTTTGTTGATGATTGGGGAATTTCGCATCTTTCAGTTCATTTTACTCCGACATTATTTCTAATCACACCTTTTTTTAAATTTTTTAAATCACAGTTTCTTCTTATTTCTAATGTACTATGTATATCTGGTATAACATATTTTTTCTGGTATCTATATAATCAAATTAAAATTAATTTTAATGATGTTAAATTACAATCACTTTTCATTTTGTTTTTTATTATGTTATTATTATTCAAATAAATATATTAATGCAAATTTTCTAGCAGGGCACTTCGAAGTAATTGCTATTCCTGCTTTATTAATTACTCTGACGACTATAATAAAAAATAAACCTTTTTATATGACTTTAATACCATTTTCCCTATCGCTTGGCGTAAGACAAGACGTGGGTTTTTTCTTGTTTTTTCAATTGCTGTCACTACTATTTGTGCCAAAATATATTTTTGCATTAAGTAAAAAAACGAAAATAAATATATTTATTTATATGGGATTATGCCTAATTTATGTCTACTTAAGTTTAAAATATTTTCTCCCATACATGGGTGCTTCACAGGATTTAAAAGCAACTCAATTTTGGTCGCAATGGGGAAATTCTTGGGGCGATATTGCAATGAACGCTTTTAAACATCCATTGCTAGTTATGCATACAATACTGAGTGTCGGATTTACAAATTTTAATGAAGCTTTTTTTTATTTAGGCATATTTAATCCATTTCAATGGTTTTTTGTTCAAGCGCCAGCAGTATTATTTTACTTAGCTAGTACAATGGATAAAAATTACTTATTTTGGTATAACTCAGCTTTTTTACTCCCAGGTGTTTATATTTCAACCTATGTCGGATTTTTTATTGCGGCAAAGTTTTTATTAAAGTATAAAAATAAATATTGTTTTTCTGCTTTAATAATTGTATTATTAACAATAATATCTATTGTTTTAATAAAATCACATAGAGCAGTTGGTACTGATGATTATAGGCCTAAAAAAGATAATAAAATTGATTATTTCAACCAAATTTTGTCAAGTGAAATAAATAGATGTGATAAAAAACCAGATTCTTTTTCTACTGATATAAGTAATTATGTGTTTTTAAATAATCAGGAAGACAAGTATCTGGTTGATCACTACTATAAATCACAGATTGTTATTTTCTCTAAATTAAATAGAGGCGATTTTCAATCAAATGAAGATTTTAATAAGTATAATAAAATAATTAATTTAGTTATTACTAATGATAAAAATTATATGTTATTGCATAAGGATAAGGTGTTTTCGATTTACGTTGAAAAATCAGCAATAAATTGTGGTATAAATAAGGGTGTTGTGGATTGAGCTATATTTTGAGATGAGATATTGAATAAAAAAGGAAAAGATTTTTGGCGTTAAGGAATTTGTAATGTCTAAATAGCGTCGCCATATGCAGCAGGAAAAACAATTTGGTCAAATTTGAGCCATTTAATTTTTTAAATAATATTTTCGGTGTGCCCTCGCATTGGTGGGTCTTGCGACTGAGCCGCCGGACACAAAAAAGTTTGCGTACGAGATTTTTGATTTCGCTGTGCACGAATAAAAACCATATATTACAATATATTAAGAGGTGATATGTTTATTTTTTCGTAAATTTTAAACATATTTGTTTGACGTGTCGATTGTATCAACATAAGCTTTCGTATGCGTAAATATAAGGAGGCTGTCGATGAACTTTGATCATACCAAACCATACAATGATTTGCCCGACCTACCCCCTAAAAAAGAAATTGAGAGCAAATCCATTTTAAAAGCCTGCATCCAAGCACGAACAGCTCTTGCAGAACTTAAAAAGGCAGGAGAATTATTACCAAATCAAGAAATTCTCATTAATACAATTCCATTGTTAGAAGCGAAGGGTAGCTCTGAAATAGAAAATATTGTCACGACAACGGATAAATTATTTCAACATGCAAATCTGAATGAAGACAGTGCAGACCATGCGACCAAAGAAACATTGAGGTATAAGACCGCACTTTATGAAGGTTTTAAACAAATTCAAAATAGACCAATTTGCACAA
>JAZKEW010000164.1:0-4458 GCA_040386785.1 Bdellovibrionota bacterium | reverse complement strand
CGAGAAATGGAAATTAGAAAAATTCTAGGTACAGCGCTAGCCAATGGGCAAACTAAAGAAATTATTTACACTCCTCCTCAAGGAGAACAATTATTACGGGAAAAACTAGCCAACTGGGAAGTATTTCTAAATGAAAATTCAGATATTGATCCACTAATACGTATGGCGATCGGTCACTATCAATTTGAAGCCATTCACCCTTTTGCAGATGGAAATGGACGAACAGGAAGAGTGCTTAATATACTTTATCTAGTGCAACAAAATTTGCTTACACTTCCAGTACTATATCTCAGTAAATATATTATGCAAAAACGGAATGACTATTACCGCTTGTTACAATCAGTTACAAGCTCATCTGAGTGGGAAGAATGGATTTTATTTATGCTTAAAGCTGTTGAAGAAACTGCTTCTTGGACAACAAAAAAAATTGAAGAAGTAAAAAATCTTTTTAAAAAAATATCTATGCATGTTAAGGAAAATAAACCCTCAATTTATTCGCATGAGCTTATTGAAATTATTTTTGTGCAACCATATTGTCGTATTCAAAATCTCATTGATGAGAAAATTGCAAAACGTCAAACAGCATCTCATTATTTACTGGAGCTTACAGAATTAGGAATTCTAGAAGAAGTCCAAAGAGGGAGGGAGAAAATTTTTATTAATTTAAAACTCATGCAAATTCTTATTAAAGATGATAAATAAGGCCGTTAAGCCACCATTTCGAGTAAATTGATGGGATGTTGGGGTAAAGTGATCCCTTTTGGTGGACAATAGAAAACAAAAAACCCGCCTTTAGAGCGGGTTATTCGGTCTTTGCCGGAGGGTGCCGGCAATTGAATTGATGTGAAAATTCGTTGGTAATATTGATGAACTTTATATGCCAGGAAGTTACATGCCCCCAAAGTTGCCCCCATACATTGCTTGCTTTTTTCCCACGAAGTGCATTTTTAACAGAACAAATGTGTGAAATCTAGTCAATTGTATTTTGATTAACACAAACTCAATAATAGTCCGTATATTCTTCTAAAAAACCATGTTATCTTCTCCTAGACTGTTATAAATCTTTTTGCTTAGTGTTTGTTCTAATTTTTGGAGAATTCCTGATGTCTGAAACTAAATTGGTGGCTTATAGAATTTCTGCTGGGATACAAGGCAAAAGAAACCCTATACCAAAAGACTTTCTAACATTTCTCACTAAAAGTGTATCTTCAAACTTTGCTGATTTTTGGAGACCAGCAGTACAGCTAAACGTTACTTCCCATAATCTTCAAAATGCTCGTTGGGTTCCAGGGAATACGGGAGAGTCATCTATTTGGGAGGCAATTTTAGTTGAAGTTCATCCAAAAGAAGGCATTGATCTTATGAATTTACAAAATGGAAACACAAATGTAATGCCTATCCCTGAAAACCACGGAGAGTCACAAACGTGGTCATTTTGTATTTTGCCAGAAAAAAACCTTTTGATATTAGAAGTGAAAGGTCGAAGAGTAGAGGGAAAACTAGAAGAGTATTTAGGGATACGCATTCATGAATGGAGTATAAGTAGTGCAACAGTAGAAAAAAATTTGGATTCAATTTATATTGAAGCTATACCGAAAGAAAACGACCCAATCGGATTTTTGCGTAAAAATCCCGAATTAGCAACGATATCCCTCAAAATAAAAGCAAAATCTATTGATACACAATTTGGTTTTTTTGGCAACCTTTTCTCAGGATTAAGTGATAATGACAAAGATTATTTGGTCTTAAAAGTTGAAATTTCTTCTTCAAAGAGAGGAGGTAATTTACCTGAAATTTCATTGACAACAACTGCTGATATTTTAGAAAAAATAGATACAGATTCTCTTATGCAAGCTTCTGTTAAATCAATAGATGGGGGGCGGAGGGCGAAGGCTCGCCATTTACTAAATGCAGTAACAGAGAAAACATTAACTAATTTAGACCCCGAGAGTATACAAAAATCCCTCTGTGATTTTGCAAGAGAAGTTGATATTGGTGATGGAATGGAACTATTAGATGAATAATAAAGGCGGTCCAACTAAAATAGCTTCATTTTTATTTATAATTTGGCCATCGTTTGCTGCGTTATTATTTTGTTTATTGTTATGTTATTTTAATAAATTATCTGATAATGAAAATATATTTATAGGTACTATCTCTGCAATAATAAGCTATAGCGCAACAGTGTCTTTTTTTCTTTTAGCACTTCCAAGAACTAGAATGTTAAGGATATTAGATAAGAGAAAACACACTGCTTCCTATACCTTAGCATTAATAACTCCTGCGGTTATTGGGATAATGCAATTGTTTTTTCTATATTTAAAGTTATCTTTAGTTTCTTCCAATGCCATTAAGTTTTTTTCGAATTTTTTCTTTGTCAGTACTATTTTTCAATTTTTTTGGTCATTAATAATCATTATTTTAATAGTCTTCAAAATAAGAAAAAACGAGATTTAGTTTTATGCCGCTACGTTTGAGCCAACACAGCAAAAGTAGGAAAGCGGGTAGAACCGCGTTTAAACCACACTTGCAAGAATGGACAGAAATTTGCAAAGTATCTGCTTATGACACTCAAATTTGGCGTCATTTTATGATATCTAAAGAAACGTTCTATGCATTTTTGGATCGAGAGCGGTATTCCGAAGAGCAAACAGGTGAATATTCCGCTTATTTGGACACATATAAAAAGGAACGAGCCGGTACCCGCAAAATGGTTTTAGACGCATTTATAAAGAGCATTGAAGCTGGTGATACCTCATCCATCATCTTTGCCGCGAAGACTTATCTTGGCCTCATTGAGGCAAAAGATGTGGCATATATCGAACTAAAAAAAGAAGAGTTTGCGTTAAAAACAAAGGTCTTTCTTACTAACTTAGCAAACAAGTTTAATCTCAATTACGATCAGCTAGATGAATTTGCGGACAAGTATTTTAACAATCAGGACAACTTGTAACATTTATTGATGCAGAGAATGGTCGTCAAAGCCGACTTCTTAGACTTTCAAGGAATCTAATTGTTTGATCTAATGCCTCGACAGAGCTTTTCGAGTTAGTTTTGTCTTTAATTTCACCCAAAATTTCGCTTGCGGAACATCCTAATCCCATCATTAGACGCTCAAGAACGTCTAATGTAATATTTGGCGCTGTATTTTCAAGTCGTGAAATATATCTAACGGTTAATTCTGTTTTTATCGCCAATTGCTGCTGAGATAAACCACGTGCAAGTCTTAAGGCTTTTACGTTTTCCGCAACTTGCTTTCCTAAACTCATAATCCTCCCCCAGTCTTTTAATTCTAGTGGGAGGGCATAAATTGCGTTAGATGACGTATAGTTCATTTATATGGACATATAATTCTATATATGATAAATACTCTTGCGTTCCTGTATGATTAATCCATAAAAACAGATGGAAATTCATAGGGATAAATAAGAAAAATATTATATTGTGTTTGCTGTATGACTATCTTTCAAAGGAAAATAAAAATGAAAATTTCTATATTCTCCATTTTCTTCATTTTATTTCTCAATGCGTGTGCAACAAGTACGCGTACGCCTTTAAGACAAGAAGAAGGTCAGATTATTGCACAACGTCAAAATTTAAAATCGTCCATTGAGCCACCTGAATATATCTTTTCAATAGACAAGATAGGTGGTGATGCCAATGCGCAACTGAAAATTAGGATAGCTAAATACGATAACACAAAAGAAGAGTGGGATGACATTTATTCTACCGTAAACGTTTATGGATCCCCTTGTGAAAATTTATCGTCTAGAATTTTCAATACTTTATCTTATCCGGCTGCAATATCTGAGGTTAAGAATGCGCAGATTTGTGAAACTAAAGATCCTGCCAAAGAGACAATAATCAAGCATAAAACTAATATAGTGGATAAAAAATCTCAAATTGATTCAAAGTCTGTTAAATTAAGTATTGGTGGAACATCAGCTTTCTCTCGTTTAAAAGAGAACACAGCAATATTTGATTTTAAAACTTTAAAATTGAATCCAAACAAGCTGCCCTCCGATGTGAAAGTTTTAGTAAATATTGATAATCAGGAATTTGATTTATCAAATCAATTTTCTCGTTTTGTTGGATATGTAGAGCTTGAACAAAATGAACCAGAAAATAAGTATAAAATGCAATTTTGTTCTAATCAAGACCTTTATACTAATGTGTTTATGTCACAAGTTACTTATATTAAGACAGGATGTATTTATACCCTTGGTCGTGTTCCATTAGTGGTTTTACAGGTTATAGACGATGGAATTCTTGTTGGTTTAACCCCCCAAATGACTCAATACCTCTTTAATAGAACAATTTTTATTAAAACAAATAAACAATATGTTGATGACGATCCTGTTCAAAATATTTCTCTCAAATCAATTGGTGTAAAGAAATATTATGTAAGCGTTCTGAGTTTGCGTTAGAGCATTGAAAAAAAATGTTTTAACTTTCCTA
>JAZKEW010000163.1:3483-3936 GCA_040386785.1 Bdellovibrionota bacterium | reverse complement strand
CCAAATGATAACTCAAGTTTTAATTTCAAACAATTTACTCAAATTCAATTTACGAGTACAAGAGTTCCAATGGAGTCATTGCCACTGATGACGAGTTCTGGCAATAGAGATTATATTCACCCACATGCGTTAATGGAGTTTTTTCACAGAGGCGTTCAACGTCTACAATTTTTGTCCAATGGGGAAAATTTAGTGGTCATTTCCTATGAAGCAAAGGAAAATTTAGATACTGTTATTTTGGAAGATTTTTACAAGGTACTTGCAGAACACGGAAAGTTTGATAGCACAAAAGTTATTGTGCGAAAGGTTGGCACAATTCAACCAGAGCAAAATGGCAAAGTGAAACTCGTGAAGGTTGTTCGCCGAGATGAAATAAAATTGACTTAATTATTGGGAGTTTATATGTTGCAGCTAAAACATGATGGCAGCGGTGAAATTTTTTATGCTACAAAA
>JAZKEW010000163.1:3104-3473 GCA_040386785.1 Bdellovibrionota bacterium | reverse complement strand
ATATCTGTGCAAACGAAGAGCTAATTATTCCTCCTACAAAATGGTCTCTCATTAAAACTGGACTTCGTATTGTTGAGTGTCATGGAGCTCAAGAACTTCAGTTTGGAAATGAAAAAATATTTTGTGTCCCAGAAATTCAAATTCGCCCTCGCAGTGGGCTTGCTGTAAAATACGGCATTACAGTTTTAAATTCACCCAGCACTATTGATGCCGATTATAGAGGCGAAATTATGGTCACACTTATTAATCATGGCAGTGAACCTTTTATTGTGCGTGTTGGTGATAGAATTGCTCAAGGTGTGTGCTCACTTGTTGTGCAATTAAATTCAATTGAAATAAAAGAACGAGAAAGAGGGAATAGTGGCTTTG
>JAZKEW010000163.1:0-3094 GCA_040386785.1 Bdellovibrionota bacterium | reverse complement strand
TTTGGTTCCACAGGAATCTAACGATTTGAATTTACTTGACTAAACGGTCAAAACTGAGTAGTGTGTGTGGATAATATTAAAAACAATGCTAAGGTGATTTTTCTGGAAACTTCTGGACGTCTATTTGTTTTTTCTCACAAGAAAAAAATTCAAATTCCATTTGATCCATCCTACATTAATAATGAAGAAGGCACCTTAGATAGCAGATATTTTGCGAATCTTTTTCAAGATGCGTTAAAACTTATTTCGCCAAAAGTAAAAACGTGGAATCTTGTTTTTGCTCTTCCTATCACTCAAATTATACCGTATTCTTTTAATCAAAGCTGTCTACCACAACACCAGCTGGAGCGGGAAGTGATTTACTATTTTCAGCACCATTGCCATATTAATATTTGCGATTATGAATTTATTCTTAATTTCAAAACGCAAAAATCGGCTGCTATAAAAAAAACTTACTTACAAAATATGAAAAAAATTTTTGAACTTGTGGCGTTACCTATTTGTGTGCAGTTTGCTCTACCTTCTGAATTTGAAGGGGATTCTTATGAATAAAATACTTCTTATTAATGGTCCAAATCTTAATTTGTTAGGTAAAAGACAAGTTTCTTTGTACGGATCTCAGAGTTTAGAAGACATGATTATTAATTTAAAAAAACGAATTCCGTCTTCTTTTAATCTGGTTCACTTTCAAAGCAACGTAGAAGGTGAAATTGTTAACTTTTTAAACGCAGAGTACATAAATTTTTGTGAAAATACTGCGAAGGTAGCTGGTATTATTATTAACCCAGCAGCTTACACCCATACTAGCATTGCGATACGTGATGCTCTCGAAGTATTTCGTGACGAAAATGTTAAAATTTACGAGGTGCATTTAAGCAACATTTTTGCGAGAGAAGAATTTAGGCATAAGTCGTATATTAGTCCCATTGCAAATGGTGTGGTGAGCGGCTTTGGAGTCATGGGTTACGAACTTGCCTTACAAAAAATATTACAAGAAGCAAAATAATGCTTGAGTCACTTCTTGAACTTATCACGCTTGAAAAGCTCTTGTTTTTTTTTAAGGAGCAAAGTTTTGTAGCACTCACAGTCAAGCCGCGGGGTGACATGGTTGTGATGCGGAGTGACAATATTTTTCAAATTTCCGATTCCGAACTTCTCAAACAAATTTTACCGAAAGAAATTTCACAAAAAATGTTTGGGACAGGGAATTTAAATCTTCTTGCTTTTGTTTTTGCTTTGCGTCACAAAATAACTCTTTTAAATATTTTATTTCATGTATCTTCTCTTGAAGAAGAATGTCAACAGTCGTACCTTGAAAATTTAGATTCTGTTTTAAGTTTTAAAGTTTCAACTTTATTTTATGAATATAAACACATGCTACAGGCTGATTTCTGGGGAAATTCAGGTTGTTTTCCAGTTGTTGGATTTTCTGCTGTTGGTTGTTTATTTTCTTTCCAATCGGTTGGTTTGTGTCGTGCTTTTGATCACTACGATATTGTTCAATGTAAAAACAAAATAGAAAATATTTTTTGTGTGGATCATAAATATGAAATTTTTTGGGAGAGTAGCGTTTCAAAAGATGCGTCAACACAGGCAAAAATGTTTCATTTCTATTTAGAAAAAAATAATTTTAGTGAGTATGACGAAATTTCATTGCAAAAATTACTCAATGATTTTTACAAAAAATATGAGAATTATAAAATCTCTTTTTCTGAGGAAATAAAAACTATTCTTGCATTTTATCAATTTATAAATGTGGACGAACTTAAACTTCTTGGGCTGGAGGAATTGCGTAAACGTTTTCTTGCAAAAGCAAAACAATTGCATCCAGACGTCGGTGGTTCGCAAGATTTATTTCGAGAAGCAAGAACAAACTATGAACAGCTCAAGGAATTACTATGACAAAGGCTTTTTACAAATGCGACCCCTTTAATTTTGTCCCTCTAACGCGTACCCCTTGGGCAGGCACACAAATTTCACAACTAAAAAGAAAATTTTTTCCTCAATATGAAAATAAAATTCCTGAACAAATTGGAGAGTCTTGGGAGGTTTCTACCGATGCTCAGTTTTCTTCAAAAATTGAAATTTCTTCAAATGCTTCCATTTACCTAAAAGAATTATTGGCAACAAACCCTCAAGCTATTTTGGGAGAAAGCGCATTTCATAAATACGGTGTGCATTTTCCATTATTATTAAAATGGCTTGAAGCCAGCGATTTATTGTCTGTGCAGTTGCACCCTGCCAACAATAACCCCATGCTAAAAAATAATGAATGCGGAAAACCTGAAGCGTGGCTTGTTTTCAATGTCATTAACAATGGTTTTGTTTATTTAGGTTTTAAAGAAAGCCTTAGCCAAGAAGAAATTATTCGTTGTTTAAAAAATGATGAACTGGATAAGTGTTTGCATAAGTATTTTCCTAAAAAACAGGATTATATTTCTGTGCCTCCTGGTTGTGTGCATGCCATAGGTCCTGGTGTTTTTGTTGCTGAGCCCCAATATGTTTTGCCACAAAAAATAGGCAAGACTTGGCGTATTTCCGATTGGCGGCGCCTTTATAATGAACAAGGGCAAAAATCCGCTAGTGGAAAACCTCGGGAACTGCATGTGGAAGAATCTTTATCGTCCATTAATTGGAATTTGCTTAGGGGGAGGGATTTAGAAAAATTGCTTATTCGTCAAGTAGAAAACGGAAAAGCTTTTTATGGAAATGAAAATAATCCTTTTGCAGTGCAAATATTTAATGGCGTTGGTGACTATGAGTATTCGCATTTAATTCCAAATACATTTTCTTTGTTTACGGTGTGGAGTGGTGCTGTTACCTTATCAACCTCTCAAGAAACCCTGCATTTAAAGGGTGGAGAGAGCGGATTTATTTGTGCAGATACTCAATTCACTCAAGTAAAAATTGATAGTGAAGGGGCTATTTCTTTTTTTGGTTTAAACGATTTTTATACTTAATTTTTTAAAATAAATGAATATACTTCTTAACTTCCAAAAATTCCTCTAAAGAAGCTAGCAACGGCGCATCAACTGTGACCTTTAAATTATCGCTTGGAGTATAAACTTTGTGCTTGTAGTAGGCATCAAAGGTG
>JAZKEW010000162.1:0-6937 GCA_040386785.1 Bdellovibrionota bacterium | reverse complement strand
ATTTCCATTTGCATTAATATTTTGTTTTTGAAGGGCGTAATTCACAAGATGGCTTGTTAAAAATGATTTATCCATACCGTGATCGGAGCCACCTGCAAAACAGGTTTTTGTTTTTGGATTATAATTTACGGGTAAGTTTCCACTGGCATCCGGTGTGTCACTGCATCCATGAGATCCTAATTTCGCTGTATAGTAGCTAGCATCAGGCTGGAATGAATACATTTGTGAACCAACTGCAGAAACCGAACCAGCAACAAGTGGACTTGTGCTTGCAGTAGAACGATAAATATTATCAAAAACTTGATCGAGAGCTGTTTTAGCAATCAAAGATTCCGAAAATGGCACAGTTGCATCTTGAGTTCCATGTATAAAAATAATTGAGCCAGGCATATGATTAGGATTTGTAAAATATGTATTCCAATTTTGCACAGCCACGGAAATATACGGTGCTAAATAAGTTATGTCACTTGCCGCCATAAAACCCACTAAATTTTGCAGTTCTGTGGTCTCTTCCTGAGAGCCCATTTTTGTATCACGGTATGGGGCAAAATATTGGGTCATTTCTGGCACCATTGGCAAGCTATTAAACGTTGCAGGAACAATGCCGCTCATCATATCTTGAGTTAAAAAGCGGAATTGTCCCACTAAAAAAGAAGAAGGAGAATAATAAAACGCTGCTGCGCTAAAATAAGCCTTAAAATTTAACACGAAATCCTCAGGCAAAGGACAGTAATTAGGAATGTCACTATGTGCCGTGCAATCGGTAACGACAGGCAGGAGCAAACCAGTACGGCCAAGTGCCGCCATTAAAGTCCCACCACCTCGACTATCTGCAATACCAACTGTAGAGCCTAGTGTAAGAATTGAGCTACCATTAACTATAAAAGGATTATTATCAGCAGATTCTAAATCAGCAGAAGCAAGTCGAGAGATTCCATTTTGCAACGCAAGCAGCGCATTCACATCCCCCTTCATAGGCGAACGCGCTCCAATACTCTTAACAATTGGCTCTACTACTTTCCCATTTTCATCAACACAACTTCTTGTAAAATGATTTTCCTCTGTTCCGCTTGTAAAACTAACAGCACAAATAGGCTCTCCAGGATAAACAGGTGCAGCAACAATAAATTTACCTAAATTCCCCTGCAATAAAGTCGCCATTTCTTGAAATGTTAAACCAGCATCACCACCATGTGCAAACACCATTAGTGGAAGAGGAGTCGTAGATGATGCTGCATCTGGAATACTCACAAGCGCTTGATACTCCTGTGTTGAAGAACCAAGCAAATAAGTCATTAAATAAATCGTTCCTTTTGCTGGAGCAATTGTTTTAGAAACAGCGCCATTCACAGTTTGATTCACTGAAAAACGACCGTCGAGGTCAATTCCTGTCGTTGTTTTAACATTACTTAAATCAGCCGTTGTGCCATCACGCTGAATAAAAGGAATAGAAATAAAATTGTCATTTGCACGATTATCCGCACTATTTAGGCCTAAAACTTTCCGATCGAACGGAATAATGCTCACAATTTTTGAAGCCTGCATGTTAAGAGCTTCGGCAAATACATACTTTGTAACTGCAGCTTGCACTGCATTGTATTGAGCCATATTGCTGCCGTTGGGAAGGGGCTGAAAATTTGATGGAGCTGTGCTAAGCGCCGCTGTTATTTCTGCAACATCAGATAGAGGCGGTTGGTCTTCCAGATGAACCATGCCAACATAATCTGCAAATGTATTCCACTTATAATTCGCAGCTGGATCATCTTTTGCAGCCATATTTGAGTTAGCTGGACTTTTACCGCACCCAACAAATGCAAGGGCAGCAACAACAAATGCAGCATGAATGATACTTCGTTTATATTTCATAAATTAACCTCTAAAATAAATTCCATTCAACCACAGCATAAACCGTTCCCTGGTAAAAGTTTGTGATTGGCATAAGGCGTCTTTTACACTTGAATGGCCAGACGGGCAAGTAAATTTTTCCGGAGAGTTGCCCTAATTTTAACCATGTGCTAGGAGGAAAAACTAAAGAATTTTTAGCCTAACCGTTCCCACGATGTGATGGCAGAATACAAAACAATATATTAGAGGAATTTATGTATTTTAAAAAAATTTTTTCCACTGGGAATTTGCTGTCATGTCTTCTTCCAATTGTGGCAGCCATCAGTCTAGTTTCTTCAATAGCTACAGCCTCCGAAGAACCACCAAATCCAACAAAAGATGTGGCTGGAGGAGTTGGTAAAGGTGACTTTAAACCACCAGAGTATGCTGTTCTTCCCACAGGAAAAACATTGCCAGAAGGCATTTATCGTGTTCAATTTATTACAGCTTATACATTTGGCAACTTTGGTTTTGATGAAAATAAATCGCAGCAAAAAAATGGTCTGAATTATGCACGTTGGATGACAGGAACTCAACTTGAATATGGGCTCACGAACAAAGTCTCTCTTGCTGTTGGTATTCCTTTTGTAAATTCTAACCACGTTAATATGGATGGAAGTTCTTTTACTTCAACACAATTCTATCAAAAATACTACGACAAATTTGTCAGCGAGCTTTCTACTGCTCTCGTTGCAGCAGGGGCACCTTGCGGAAGCCTTGCAGCCTGTTCAACATTTATTAACAACGGCGGAACCCTCGGAGTTGGCACAATTGTTTTGCCAACCGGTGAACAAGTTGTTATTGATGCCAATTCACCTATTAAAAACCAAATTCGCAGCCTCGTGTTGGCAGCTGCAACACCTGCAAATGGAGCTTCTGGTTTAGGCGATATTCAAGTTGGTTTTTTGTGGAATGCCATTTCTGAAGACTCCCCCATTCGACATGTGCCTTTGTATTTTTCCATTGGCGGTGGCTTTCGCCTTCCAACAGGAAATTTTGATTTACCAAGTGCCATGCGTGCAACAGGTGGCGACGGGACTTTAATTACGGGCGGTGGAACATATGATGCCATATCTCGCTGGAATTTAGATTACGTTGCAATGCCTGGAGTTATTTTAAGTTGGCAACACCAAATGGAAGTTTCTTTAACCGATGCCAATTTAGGCCGCAGCAGCATGGTGAATTCATCCGACAGAAACACTGCCGATGCAAGTGCAACTCAACATGGACAAACTGGTGACAAAGTACCAAATGCGTTAAAATTCTCTCGCAAGGGTATTCATCAAATTGGCTTTTTACAAGCAGCATGGGGCGTGGGAAATATGTCTGAAAAAGCAAAATGGCTTGGCTTGTACACCCAAGCTAAATATAACATTGCTGCACAAGCTTATTTAAATAACATGCCAATTTATGCAGTGGGCGATCAATTCTTTTTAGGCGATGCAAGCATGCACAGTGATACTGGTTATGAGCAATATTATGCTGCTGTTTTTGGTACAAAATTGAGTGGACTTCCTTACATGATTCCTGTTGAATTGGCTGCTGAATTTGAATATCCATTTGCTGGAAAAAATAGACTAATTTCTCCTATGAATGCACAAGCTACACTGAGCGTTTATTTCTAGTTTTAGGCTTGGGTAGGTGTAAATCAAAGCGCATCACAAAAATTCGCGAAATAAAAATAAATCCAATAATTAAAAATTCTAAATAAATGGAATCTACAAGCGGCTTAAGTAAAAAAAACAACACACCACCCACTATGGAAATGCTTGCATAAATTTCTCTCTGAAATAAATGGGGAATTTGATTCACAATAATGTCACGCAGCACCCCACCAAAACAAGCCGTTAAAACCCCCATAATAATACACTGATAAGCTTCTAAATTATTAGCAAGTCCTGCTTTAATTCCAACAACTGTAAAAAATGCCAAGCCTGCCGCATCAAATATATTCACCGTTATTCGACGCAAAACAATTTTGTGACTCAGTGGAATAAATATAATCAATGTAGCCACACAAGCTATAATCCAATAAATGGGAGTGCGAAAAAGAAATGGTAAATTATTTCCTAAAATAATATCTCTTAAGCAGCCTCCACCAAAACCAGTGACCACGGCCATAATAAATACGCCAAAAAAATCCATTCGATGTCTTGAACCCACGCTGGCTCCACTGAGGCAAAATGCAAATGCACCTATAAAATCAAGCATGACATCAAAACTAAGTGTGACCATTAAATCCCCATTACTTAAAGAAAACTTTTAAAAAACCATAATTCCATGTATTCTGACGACGACTGGAATGTAAATTGAACTCACAGGACTCATTATGACACGAAACACCTTTTCACATCACTTTCAACAGCCCAAGAATTTATTGCCCAATATAATTTATTTAGATTATGCAGCAAGCACACCACTGGACCTCAGGGTATATACAAAAATGGAGCCCTGGTTGCTAGAATATTTTGGCAACTCCGCAAATTTTTTTCATCTCATGGGTGAAAAAGCAAAAGACGCTCTTGAAAATGCAAGAAGTCATCTTGCGAATATTTTAAATATAACCAGTGATGAAATTACTTTTACTAGCAGCGCTACAGAAAGTAATAACTTATTTCTCCGTGGCCTCCTTGAACATCCTCTGCAAAAAAGAAAAAAAATTGTTACTTGCGTAACAGAACACTCCAGCATTGCTAGCACTGTAAAAATGCTTGCAGAAAATTTGGGCACCCGTTTAGGCTTTGAATTTTGCGAGTTGACTGTTGATAAAAATGGACAAATAAAACTCGAAGAAGCCAAAAAAATAATTGATGATAAAACGTTGTGTGTTTGCGTCATGGACATCAATAACGAAACAGGCATTATCCAAAACACACTACCTGAAATTGAAAAGCTCACCCACGCCGCAGGAGCTCTTTTGCATGTGGATGCCGTGCAAGGTTTTGTTCGCAACAACGTATTTGCTCTGGGTGTCGATTATGACAGCGCAGTCATTTCCTCTGGTAAAATATATGGCCCCAAAGGGGCTGCTGCATTTATTCTGAAAAAAAGACGCCCACGAATTTTGCTTGAACCACAATTAACTGGTGGGGGCCATGAAAATGGCTTGCGCTCAAGCACCGTCAATGTCGCAGCCATTGTTGGCTTTGTAGAAGCTTGTTTGTTACAAAAAAACGAATGTACACAAAGGCTCACACATTACGAAAAACTTGAATTTGCATTTATAGACGAATTAAATAAACACATAGATGCTTGTTTTTACGGCCTTGATACCTGTAAAATAAAAGGAATTCTGTCGTTGTCTATTCCAAACGTGAATGCCATGAAATTGCTTGAAAACACAAATCAAGTTTGCGCCAGTGTTGGAAGTGCATGCAAAACATTGCAAGCCACAGCAAGTCATGTGTTGACCAGCATGGGCGTTGACCTAGAACAGGCCCTTGCAAGTTTTAGAGTGAGTTTTGGACTTTGCAACGAAGAAGATGAAGTGCGCCTAGCAGCAAAACTAATTGCAAAAAATGCCCTCGAACTTAGGAAAACCTCAGCATGGATTTAAATATTTTAATTGTTGGTGGCGGAATTCACGGTATTGGACTCATGCACGACTTGGCAAGCAGACAAATTCCAGGAGTGCATCTTGTTGAAAAAAAATTTTTAGCGAGTGGTACTTCAAGCCGCAGCACAAAACTTTTTCATGGGGGACTAAGGTATCTTGAACATTTTAATCAATGGGGGCTCGTGCGCGAAGCTCTTCACGAACGCACACTCTTTCTAAAATTATTAAAGGGGTTAGTTCACCCTATGCCTTTTGTCTTGCCGCATTTTAAAAACAGCGCGAGACCGGCTTTTTTAGTTCGCAGCGGTTTGTTTTTTTACGACTTATTGTCTGGAGATGGCGGCTTACCTCCTGCACAAAGTATTCAAAAAGAAAATATCCTTACCTATGCCCCTTATTTAAATGAGCACAAGGTTAAGCATGAAATACAAAGCGCATTTTTATACTACGACGCACAAATGCTTGACGACGTTATTGCGCGACTTGCGGCTCATGCTTCTTTAAAACTAGGCGCGACCTTTGAAGAACAATCGGAAGTGACTGCCATTCAAAAAACAGACGAAGGATTTAAAGTAACAATACAAAATGCCTCTGGCGTAAAAACATTGTCAACAAAATACGTGGTCAATGCCGGAGGCGCATGGAGCAATGCGAATTTATTAAAATGGGGTTATGTCCCTAAGGTAACATGCCTATTAAACCTTGGCACTCATCTTGTCTTTAAACCAGAAGTTTCACCACAATCCCAAGTCAATAATTGCAGTGCCACTCTTATTCAAGAACCCGATGGACGAGTTGTCTTTTTTATTCCTTGGCAAGGCAAATGGCTACTTGGTACCACAGAGTCTATTTTAAGCAGCGACCCTTCACAGTTGCATTATCCAGAAGAAGACAAGCGTTACCTTATGAACGTCGCGCAAACATATTTAAATTTAACCAATGCTGAAGAAAATATTGATGAAATTTTTTGCGGGGTACGCTGTATGCCTCTAGACAAACGTTTGCCTATAAAAAACACGTGGCATGATGCTTGGGCTACAGACCCGTATTCTTCTCCATTTTATGTGCGGCATTTAGATAAAAATATTTCTGGTCTTTCGCGAGAAACTGTTATTGAAGAAAATGCAGACGGTATTTATTCTATTTATGGCGGAAAGTGGACTACATATCGTTCTGTTAGCGAAGAACTTGGTACAAAATTATCGAGAAAATTGAGACTTGGAAGGAGAAGTGGAACCCATTTGCCAGAAAATTGGTTTTTGCAGCAATTGATGGAAGAAAAGCCGGAAATATTTGTGAGTTCGAAGGAGTTGAGGCGGGATTTGAATTTGAAAAATACTTTTTAAGAATTTTCAGCTTTTTTCTCATAATCTGATTTATGCAACTGTATTACAATGCAGTCTTCTGTTTTGGAAAGTTGAAAGAAAAGAGTGTAATAAAAACAGCAGTTCCCGCTTAGCAGTGGTAAGTAATTATTGGTTCTTTAAGGTGATTTGA
>JAZKEW010000161.1:0-14433 GCA_040386785.1 Bdellovibrionota bacterium | reverse complement strand
TAAATTTTTAATTTTATTTTTAGAATGAATATGCCAGCATTGTGGCGTTAACAAAGCATGAGTTTTATACCCTGACCATAAACAATAACGATAATGCTTGCCCACGGAATTAAAACGAGCATGAAAATTTGCATCCACAAATTCACAATTATAAATAGAGATATCTGCATTCAACTGACTGTGTAAAATTCCATTTAAGGCACGAACAATTTTTTCTTCCGTTAAATTTGCTTCGCTATGAAAATTAAGAACGTAATAATTTGCGTGAACTTGCGCATCGAGCCTACTACAACCATGAAGTGTCACCGTTTCGCCAGTCAATATTCTCCAGGCGGAGTTGAGAGTTTCTTGCACTGTGACTGCGTGTGGTTGGTACTGATAGCCACTAAAATTTGCGCCGTTCCAAGACAAGGTGAGTTTGATGTTAGCCAATGCTTTTCTCCTCTTGCATTGCCGCAATAAAATTAAGCTGCTGCCTCTTCAATGAATTTATTTTATCACGCAAGTCGGCCGCCATTTCAAACTCCATTTTTTGCGCATATTTTTGCATTTCCTTCGTTAATTTTTGTATATATTTTTCAAATTTTTTAGGGTTTTTAAATAATTCTGAATCTCCAATATCATGCAAATTTTCTTCTAATTCTTCGAAATACTCATCACCATAGTCTAAATTAAACAATTTTTTTAAATTATCAGGAATTTTTTTAATAATAGTTTTTGGCGTAAGTCCATTTTCTTCATTAAATTTTTGCTGTTTTTCCCGTCTTCTATTGGTCTCCTCAATACAATATTTTATACTTTCTGTTATTTTGTCTGCATATAAAATAACATGACCGTTTGCATTGCGCGCAGCCCGACCCACTGTTTGAATTAAGCTTGTTTTGCTCCTTAAAAAACCTTCCTTGTCTGCATCTAAAATAGCCACCAATTCCACTTCAGGGAGATCAAGGCCTTCTCGTAATAAATTTATTCCTACAAGAACATCAAATACGCCGAGTCTTAAGTTTCGCAAGATTTCAACTCTTTGAATGCTATCAATTTCAGAGTGCAAGTATTTTACTTTTATCTTTAAATCACTTAGGTAGCTTGTAATTTCTTCTGACATTTTTTTAGTCAGCGTCGTCACTAAAACTCGTGCTTTATTTTTTATTGTTTTTTGAATTTCAAACACCAAATCATCTATCTGGCCTGTTGCTTTTTTTATTTCAATACTTGGGTCTACAAGACCTGTGGGGCGAATAACTTGTTCAATAAAATCCCCATGAGTTTGTTGTAATTCATAATTACCTGGAGTTGCCGAAACATAAATAGTTTGCCCCATACGCAATTTAAATTCATCAAAATTCAATGGACGATTGTCGAGAGCAGAGGAAAGACGAAATCCATATTTAACCAAAGTTTCCTTACGGGCTCTGTCTCCTCGATACATTCCACCAATTTGAGGAACAGTGACATGACTCTCGTCCAGTATTAACAAATAATCTGGAGGGAAATAATCAAGTAAAGTTGACGGTGGTTGGCCTACATGACGACCATCAAGGTAACGAGAATAATTTTCAACACCTTGGCAATAACCAAGTTCTTTCATCATTTCTAGGTCGTGCAAGGTTCTTTGTTCAAGTCTTTGCGCTTCTACAAGCATTCCATGTTTTTTAAATTCATTGACTTCTTTATACAAATCAATAGTTATTTGTTCAATAACACTTTCAATTTTTTCTCCTGCAAGCACATAGTGTGTGGCAGGATACACTCCCACCTTGTGCAGAGTTTCAATGACATTCCCTTTAAGAGCGTCAATATGGTCTATTTTTTCTATATTTCCCGCCCAAAACTGCACTCGCAATGCGCGTTCTTTTTCATAAGCTGGAACAATCTCTATTAAATCGCCTCGCACACGAAATTTACCGCGCTCTAAAGAAATGTCATTTCGAGTATAATTAATGCTAATAAGTTGGCGAATAAAGTCGTCACGAGCAAATGGTTTTCCCACTTCAAGTAAAATACTTGAGCGCATATATTCTTCAGGGGCACCAAGACCATAAATGCAACTGACAGAACTTATAATAACAGTATCCCGACGTTCAAATAAGGTGCGCGTGGCACTGTGGCGCATTTTGTCAATGTCGTCATTAATAACAGAAGATTTATCAATAAAAGTATCTGTGCTTGGCACGTAGGCTTCTGGTTGATAAAAGTCGTAGTAACTAATAAAGTACTCGACGCAATTTAGTGGAAATAAAACTTTAAATTCTTGATAAAGCTGTGCTGCCAAAGTTTTATTTGGTGCCATAATAAGTGCTGGCCTGTTGGTTTTTGCAATAATATTGGCAATGGTAAAGGTTTTTCCAGAACCTGTCACACCAAGCAAAACTTGCTCAGAAAGGCCATTATTTAAACCTGTCATGAGTTTTTCAATGGCCTGTGGTTGATCACCCATGGGCTCCATGTCCCAATTTGTAATAAATTTTTGCTCAGTACTCATGAACATGTTCTTTCACAATTGTTGCAACAGATTGCACCCAATCTTCTTCTGCATTTAAAGAAGGAACTAGCACTAAATTTTCTCCGCCTAAAGAAATCCACTGCTCTTTCGCACGAATAGCAATTTCTTCTACAGTTTCTAGACAATCAGCCACAAAGGCAGGACACACGACAAGTAATTTTTTGAACCCTTTTTGCGCGAGTTCTGGCAAAACGAAGTCGGTATAGGGTTCAATCCACTTTGCTCTCCCTAACCTGGATTGAAAAGAACTGGAGTAGAAATTTTTCTCAAATTTTAATTTTTCAACAATGGCTTGGGTTGTGGCAAAACACTGTTGTTTATAACAAAAATTGATATCACCACCCGATTTTAAAATATGCCTTTCTGGCAAGCCATGATAACTAAATAAAACGTAATCTGCTTGAAATTTTTTTAAAGATTCTTTTATTCTATTGACAAAACATTGGATAAAATAATTGTTATTGTAAAACGCAGGAACTGTTGTAATAGGAATAACATTCCATGCATTTTTTAGTTCATCATACACCTTTTCAAGTGCACTTCCCGATGCAGCAGAGGCGTATTGAGGAAATAATGGAAAGACAATAATTTGGCTCACATTTTTTTGAACCAAATTTTTTATGGCCTGCTTAATAGATGGATTTTGATAGCGCATACCAAGCTCTACAGCATACTGATTTCCTAGATTTGTTTGAACAGCTGCAACAAGTTGTTCACTATAAACTTTTAATGGGGAACCATTCTTAAGCCAAATACTTTTGTAAGCTTTGGCCGATTTTTTTGTGCGAAAAGGAAGTATGATGAAATAAAGTAACAAAAAACGAAATAGCCAAGGGATGTCGATAACCCTTTTGTCACTAAGAAATTCTTTTAGGTAAATTCTGACGTCTTTTTTTAAAAAAGAGTTGGGAGTGCCAAGATTGATGAGGAGGACGCCAATTTTTTTATTTTGCATACAAACCTGTTAAAGAAATGAATTTTTTATAGCCCACGCTTTAAATTTTTCCTCCAATTCATTGAAAGACTCAATTTCAAAAAGCACATCCTGCATATGGTGAATATCAAATTCCGTACGAGAAATCACCTCTAAATCAAAGGGAAGTTTTTTAACTTGATCAGAAAAGCTATACAGTATTTCTCCACAGGACGAAGCAATACCTGCACCATATATTTGTGTTTTAGTTTTGTCGTATTTATTTCCGCTGTGAACAGTTGGATTAATAAGTCCAAACTCCGTCGTAAACCAATAAATGCGGTTAAACCACATAATTTCTTCTTCTGTTTTGGCAGCCACACCAGCCAAACCAAACAAATGAAAAAATTCTGCAAACCGACCGTGAGTAATCATGGGCAAATGCCCCACTTGATCATGAAAGGTGTCGGGAGCAGGAGTGTAATCAATTTCGTCTTGATGGCGAATAAAATCAGTGCAAGGAAAAACTTTATTGGCAAGAAGTGCAAAAAACTTTTGTGCAGAAACAAGGCCTTCTACACGAATTAATTGCCAGCCGCTGGTTGCTTTTAAGCGTTCACTTAATTCTGCAAGAGTTGGCACCTGTTCTGTTGGAAACTGCAAAAGATCAAGTCCTGAAATATATTCTTTGCATAAATAAGCATTGTTTTTCACCAAATTTTGGTGCTTATGGAATAGACTTTTCCATGTGTAGTTTTGTTCTTGAGAATAAGTTGGCGGTAATATATTTTTTCCAATAGTTCCCTCTTGAGAAAGACTTGGCACAATTGGGTAAGAAGATTTTGCTTTATAAACAACATCAATAGACAGCGGCAAAGTGGGCAACGGAACCGATTGGAATTCATTTTGATTTCTAAGCATTTAACAAACCTACATCTTATTCAATAGTTATAAATGTTCGCCCTTTCCTAAAATTCGGAAAAAACGAATCCCCCTGTGTTGAAAATAACACAAAACTCGCCCTTCCGTACACGTCCTTGAGATTTACGTACCCATGCACACGACTATCGGCGGAATTATCCCTGTTATCTCCAAGCACTAAAAGCTTCCCTGGCGGTACTAAAAAACGATGTGATTCAAAAAAAGTTTGTGCTGGTTCCTTAGACATATACACCAAATGAGATTTTTTAAAGTGTGGTTGTCCTTCTTCAAAAAGGTTTAATTCAAGTTCATTTTCTTTTTGTTGTATCATATTTTTTAATACAAGTGGCTCTCTGTTTATTGAAATTATGCCCTCATTGAATGTAATAAAGTCACCTGGTAAACCTATAACTCGTTTAATATATATTTCACTCTCATGCGGAAAAGAAAATAAAATAACATCCCCCCTTTGCGGAGTAGACCATTGAAACAAGGGAGTTTGAAAAAAAGGAAGCGTTAAGCCGTAGGCAAGTTTATTCGCAATAACTCTATCGCCAGGAACAAAAGCTGGTAGCATGGAGGGTGATGGAATTAAATAAAACCCAATGACACAGAGCTTTAAAAAAATAAAAAATAAAATAAAAAATACGACCCAAGAAAAATCGAGCCAAAATTTTTTCTTCATGAGAGTAAATTTCTTTCCTTTAATTTTATGCAGAGATGTTGAGCATCTGCTAAAAAACTCAACGCTCGGAGGTAAACTGCTTGAGCCACCTCTAGATCATAGGTATGTGAAGCTAAATTTCTGTCTTGTCTATATTGAAACCAAACAACAGGATCACGAATAAAGCCCCGTTCAGCCCCATCACGCATGAGCTCTTTAAAATTCATTTTGTCCACAAGACTTGCATTTGCAGCATCCAGTTCTATTTGCCTTTTAAGCATTTTCCAACAAAGTTCATAGGTAAATTCATAACATTGAATGACAGAATTTCGAAATTGTTCGAATATTTCTTCATCATTTGTAGCGATGTCAGATTTTGAAAATTCAATGCTTTTTTCAAGTTTTTGAATTGCATTTTCCAGAGGAGTTAAGTCTAAACTCATTGTTTTCATCTTTCTTCCTGATATGGTAAAAGACCACTGCACTATTGAGCAACGGATACTAGATTTTATTGTCTAATTCCACTAAAAGGGCAAGGATGACAGTCATTTTTCATGGAGAAACCAAGCAATGGAAGTACAAAAACCCGAAAAAACAATTGATTTCCCAACATTAGAAAAAGAAATCTTGCAAAAATGGGAAAGCGAAAACACGTTTCAAAAAAGTATTGACGATAGGCCTACCAACAATAAATACAATTTTTACGACGGCCCCCCCTTTGCCACTGGCCTCCCCCACTTCGGCCATTTTGTACCAAGCTCTGTTAAAGACGCTTTTCCGCGCTACTTTACCATGAAAGGCCGTAGAGTTGAACGCCGTTTTGGTTGGGATTGCCATGGCGTGCCCGTTGAATTACTCGTGCAAAAAGAGTTGGGACTCAACGGAAAAGCCGATATTGAAAAATTTGGAATTGACAACTTTAATGCCGCCTGCAGAGCCTCCGTTGTACGCTACACCACAGAATGGCGAACCTATATAAAACGTCTTGGACGCTGGGTCGATATGGAAAATGAATACAGAACCATGGACCTTCCATTTATGGAAAGCGTGTGGGCCGTTTTCAAACAGTTATGGGATAAAAATTATATTTATGAAGGGAAATTTGTTGTTAGCTATTCTACAGCACTTGGCACAACTCTCTCTAATTTTGAAGCAAGCCTTGACTACCGCGACATTCAAGACCCCTCACTCACAATTAAAGCTAAATTAAAAGGGGCACATCAAGGCAAAAACTTGCTTGTGTGGACAACAACTCCTTGGACTTTGCCAGCAAACGTAGCCATTGCTATAGATCTAAAAGGAATTTATGCCGAAGTTCTCTTTGTAGAAACACAAGAAAAATATTATATATTAAAATCATTGCTTTCCTCTTACTGGCCACAGGACAATTCTTACGAATTTATTCGCGAATTTACAGGAGCAGAATTGCATGGTGTAGAGTACGAACCATTTTTTGATTATTTCAAAAATACTGCCGGTGAAAACGCTTTTAAAATTTACGGCACAAATTATGTTTTGCACGACACAGGTACTGGTGCTGTGCATACAGCTCCTGCATTTGGTGAAGATGACTTTGCAGCAGCTAAACAATACAATTTACCTCTTATTGACCACCTCGACACAAATGGAAAATATTTAGAAGGAATTTTACCCGAACTCACCGGACTGGAATTTAAGGCTGGCGACAAAATTATTATTCAGCATTTGAAAAAGAATGGTTTTATTTTTAAACACGAAACTTTTGTGCATAGTTATCCACATTGCTACCGCTCCGGTGTGCCATTAATGTACAGAGCTGTGCCTTCTTGGTTTGTAAAAGTAGAACAAAATAGAGATTTGTTTATAAAAATAAACGAACAAATAAACTGGGTTCCTGACCATATTAAGCAAGGCCGTTTTGGAAAATGGATAGCCAACGCTCGCGATTGGAATATTGGCCGCTCTCGCTATTGGGGAAATCCAATTCCTGTGTGGGAAAATAAAAAAACAGGCGAGTCTATGTGCATTGGTTCTGTTGCAGAACTTCAACAATATACAGACAAAAAAATAACCGACCTCCATATGGAATTTATTGATCACATTGAAATACCCTCTCAAAAACACCCTGGCACCGTCTTAAAAAGAGTGCCTTATGTGCTTGATTGCTGGTTTGAATCGGGCTCCATGCCTTATGCACAGCACCATTATCCCTTTGAGAGAGCTGAAGAATTCCCATCTTTATTCCCTGCTGACTTTATTTGCGAAGGACTCGATCAAACCCGTTGTTGGTTTTATAATTTAACGGTTCTTTCGGCTCTTTTATACGGAACTCCGGCATTTAAAAATGTTGTTGTGAACGGACTTATTCTTGCTGAAGATGGCAAAAAAATGAGTAAGAGTCTTAAAAATTACCCCGATCCCATGGCCACTCTCGATGAATTTGGCGCCGATTCCATTCGTTTATTTTTACTGTCTTCACCGGTTACCACAGCAGAAGAAGTCAGGTTTAGCGTTGAAGGCGTAAAAGAAAGCACTCGTCGAGTTTTATTACCTTTGTGGAATGCCTATTCCTTTTTTGCAACTTATGCATCACTTGATCACTTTGATCCAGAAAAAAATCTTGAAAATAGCGAGTATGATTTAGATGTTTGGATTAAGCTTAAATTAAATAATTTAACTGCCGTTGTAGAAAAATGCATGAATGCATATCAAATTGCACAGGTTGCCCCTGCCTTTGTTGAATTTCTCGATGATTTAAACAACTGGTATATTCGCCGCAGTAGAAAACGTTTTTGGGATAGCGACAAAAAAGCTTATTCAACTCTGTACCATGTTTTATTGCAAACAACGCAATTGCTTGCTCCTTTTGCACCATTTTCTGCGGAGTTTTTCTTTTCAAAACTTTCGCTTACAAAAGAATTAAAACAAACACAAAGCGTACACCTTTCTCTCCTTCCTGTCGCACGCGAACTCACTGCATCTGAGCAACAATTGCTTGCTGAAGTTGAAATTGCCCGCAGAGTTGTTGAGCTTGGGCGCACTATTCGCGTCACTCATAAAATCAAAAATCGCCAACCACTTTCCTTAATTACAGTTGGTGTTTTGTCAAATGAAATGGCAAGCCAAATTCAAAAAATGGAAACCGTTATTTGCCAAGAACTCAATGTTAAAAATGTGCTTGTGACACTTGATCCATCTAGCCTTGCTAAAATATTTGTCAAACCCAACTTTAAAGTGCTTGGAAAAACACTTGGCGATAAAATAAAAGACTTGCAAGCTTCACTCAAAGACTTATCACAAGAAAATGCGCTCAAAGCGCTAAAAAAAGAAACAATTCTTGTTGGTGAATACACACTCTCACCAGAGGATGTTATTGTAGAATTGCGCCCTAGTGGTAATCACTTAGTTGCGACAGATAGTGAAATTGTAGCGGCATTAGACCCTGAAATAAACGAAGAATTAAAAATGGAAGGAATCGCGCGCGAACTAATTAGCCTTGTGCAAAAAGCCAGAAAGTCTGCTAATTTTAATGTTGAAGATAGAATACAATTACAAGTAAAATGTAGCACAAAATTGTATGGCGCTGTTATGAGAAATAAAGATTATATTGAAGAAGAAACTCTTTCTAAACTATTAGATGCGATGGATAATATTGAATATTCGTGCTTAATAGATTGCGAGGGGGAGAAAGTAGAATTATTTTTAGGTCGAGGGCTATAATACTGAGACGAGTTTCACTCTAAATAACCGCTCCCCGATTTTGTTGAATAGCTGTGATGCGCGAATTCACTTTCTGCGCAAGCTCTTGAACTCTATTGGGTTCTAAGCCCTTTAAGTAATTGTGCAATGCTGTGCGCCAATTACTGTATTCATCTCTCTCACTTCCGAAAGGTGCGACAAGAGAGAAACGAAAAGACTGCAATTTTTCAGGATGCTCACATGCTGTTGTCAAATAACGTTTAAATTCAGCAAAATTCAGTTTTAATTTCTTGGTATCCTTGGCTTCATTCTTTTTGAAATAAGCCCACAGAAGAAAAAAATGCCCACATTCTGTTAGCCTGGATTGAAATTCCTGTTTGTGAAAAGGAGTGTCGAGCATATCCAATGGTTTCTTAGAGAGTAGCCCTGATTTTTGTTGAGCCATCAGCCCGATTTCTTCTGGCAAAATATGCCTTAGAAAGGCTTCATGATACAAAGTGGGGATAGATGTTAAAACATGTAAAATATTCTTTTGGCTAGCCCCATGAATCGTGCTGATTTCAGGAACCATAAAGTCTGTCGCCATGAACGCATTGAACTCCTCATCTTGGGTGTAGAGATCTTCTTTTTTTAGGAATTCTTCAAAAGTTTCATAGGAACAACAAGCTTTTTGAACAATGTCTCGAAAAAGGGCTTCTCTTATTTCCTGAGGATTTGGGGGTGTAGAATTCGACAGCTCCTTCAACCGATCCACGATGGACTTGATTTCAAGTGGCACTTTTTTTGATGTGGAACGAGGAGTTTGCACATGTGGACTCTGGGCGCGAGAGCTGCTGAGGGTGCCTGGAGTAACCGGAGGGAAGAGCCTTCGTCCGGAAGCTTTGTTGATCAGAGTTCTTGGTAGTATTCTAATTTGTTTTTTCCCTATTGCTTCTGACATAATTCGTGTAACCCCCTGAAAGATTGTAGATAATGGTGCTCATTTTAAACACACCCTTTCACATTAAGAATAGACTTCACTTTAGTTTCAAACGAAAGATTTTGTCAAACTTTTATTGGCACTCAAGGGAACTTGTCTTCACTATGCAAGGCCTCTTCCATAATTTGGAACGGATAAGGATATTTGGAGATTTAATATTTATATTTTTAGGAATTGTACCAATTGTTTTTGCAGTTATTCTAGGAGGAATTATATTTTTAAAAACTACCCCACCTCAGACAAAATAAATCTATCGCATCAAAAAATATTATTGAAGGTGAAATGTAACCCCTTCCCCAATAACCATTAACCTAGCGCCATTCATTTTTAATGGTCGATAATTATTTAATAACCCCACACAATATCCTCTCACCTGAATTTCCAGCGGGATCTGTTTTTTCATCATCTTTTCCTGCGTGCACAACAAGAGCCTGACCAAGAATACTGTGTTTATCATTTACAACTAAATTAAATTTTTCCGTAATAATTTTAAAGGTCGCTTTACCGCCAGCATCTGCAATAATATTGCCCAAATCACCTGCGTGGCCTTCCGTTAAAGAACCGTGATTTTTATGCTCAGGGTTAAAATGCCCACCTGATTTTTTAAAGCCTGCTGCTGGGTCAGAGCAATCACCTACAGCATGAATATGCATTCCGTGTTCACCAGGGGTAAGCCCTGTTATTTTTCCCTTGATTTCAATTCTATTGTCTTTAAGTGAACTGAATGTCACAGTTCCTGCCACCTTAGGTAGTGTTGTCGATGGAATTAGTTTTATTTCAATTGAAGAAGTGGACGCAAAAACAGCGCAGCTGATAGCAATCAAAGAACTGAAAGCCGAGAAGCGAAAAGCCAATGATGTTTTCATAAATATTATTTCCTTATTTCTCAGTATTGAAGACAAAACAACAATACTCACACTACTCCTGATATCACATGGGTCAAGTGACTATATCCATAGCAATTAAATTTTCTTCCGCTTGAGAGAGCCCTAAATTCACCGCTTTTTCAAAACACAATTTTGCTTTTTCTATATTCTCAAAATTTAAATATTTCAAATATATTAAACCCAGATTATTGATAGAAACAGCATCATTCAATTCTTCCCCTTTTTTATACCAAAATTCAGCTTTAGAATTATCAACTCTGACAAGCCCTTCTTCTCCTGTATCATACATAATACCAAGAGCTCTGACGCATTCCACACTATTTTCGTGAGCCCCTTTTTCAAAAAGCCGAATGGCTTTGAGGATGTCATATTTAATTTGAAATACCTTTAAACCAAAACGGTAAAGTGAACCAAAAATGTAGAATACGCACTGGCTTTTAATTTCTAATTGATTTGCAACCATTTGCTCAAAGCCGGTATTTTTTATGGCATTTAAAATTTCGATGCTATTTTGAGAATCAACTTCAATAAGAGTATCCAAATAAAAAACACAAAGAGCCTTAATCAGTTCCACTTCTTCTTGTTGTAAAACGCCAGCGATACTTCTTAAAGATTCACCGAAACCTTCAGATTCTTTATTATTTAATTTTTGCAGCAGAGAATTTAAAATGTTGTTTAATTCGCTATCATCAATAAGCATGAGTTAAATTTTTATTTACTTGCAAATGCAACGCGGGTTGGTTTTTGTTTTTTATTTTGAGTCACGCTATGATGTTTTCCCTTACGAGATTTTTGATTGTGCGCAACTTTTTTATGCTTATGGTGATTATATTTAACAGTTGTTAAGTTGTCGTATTGACCGCTTCCTAAGGTGACAGAAATGTAAACAACTTGCCCTTTGCGTAAAGAAGAAGTTGCCTTCAAATTGCTATTAGACTTTAATAAAGAGGCCACATTTATTTTATATCTTTTTGCAAAGGCAGACACCTTTTCTAAGTGCTTAATACGCGCTGCAACAAGGCGATTTGTGGGGGCATCTGGCAATTTATCAAGACTTGCTAAAGCAATATCAACCTTACTTGCAGGAACAAGTAAATTGTACTTGCCACCTGTGATTGCTTTTGGTGGAGGAGTGATGCCAAGTCGTAATTGAGGATTCAAGTTTTCAAGAACTGCTTTGTCAACATGAATAGATTCCGCTAAATCAGCAAGAGCAATGGAACGAGTAACAGAAATTGTTTTAACCTGATTTACGGTAGAACTTTCGGTGGAATCAAAACCAAAAAGTGCAGGATTTTTTGCAACAATCATAGCCGCTAAAATTTTAGGAACATAGTTTGCTGTTTGTGAATTGATTCTTTTTTTCGAAGTGAGTTCGAAAAAAGAGGAATCTTGTCCATAATTTCTCAATGTTTTAGAAACAAGGCCAGGACCGCCGTTGTACCCTGCAGCAGCTAAGTGCCAGCTCCCGAAACGAGTGTACAAGGCGCTCAAGTATTGCGATGCTGCTTGCGTGGACTTAACCACATCTCGGCGTTCATCAAGCCAGTCGTTTATTTTAAGTCCATATTCACGAGCTGTTGCCGGCATAAACTGCCATAAGCCAACCGCACCAACGTTGCTCAAAGACTTTGTACTGTATCCAGATTCTATCATAGACAAATAAACAAGATCAGATGGCAGCCCATTTTGTTCCAAAGTTTTTTGCATTTCGGGAATAAAAGTTTGCCCTCTTTCAAGCCAAACGACGAAGTTTTTTCTTCCAGCACCAGTAAAGTACGCTATCCAAGATAAAACTTGGGGGTTAATAACAACGGGAAAATCGTAGCCTGTTTTTTCAATAGCTGGATAAACGAGGCGAATAAATTCATTGGTACGGGCTTGTGACAAAGCTTTGTTTTTGTCAGAAACACGTTTGTAATTTTTTGAGTATTTTGCATTCCATTCTCTGTCAAATTGAGAAACCCAAGAACTATAGAAAAGCCCTTCATTACACATAAGGGGGTTGATTTTATCTGAGGAAGATGGATCGAATTGAAAATTTTCTGGGGCATTTTCTAGTACAGCATTGTCTACGGAGGACAAGTCTTCAGAATCAACAATTTCATCTCCATTAACATCGGTAACATCTTCATCATCATCTTTAAATTTTACAATGCCATAGCGAGAAAGAGGCTTTTCATTTTGAACGGCAGCTACACTTTCTTTATTTTTGTCAGAAAATTTCAATATATTTGTGATGAGGACATCGTCATTTGGAACTGACTCATTATCCACTTGTGCTACCGTCGGCTTGGAAACAAATTCTTGCTTACCTGAACTGGTAGGAGGAGCATTTTCATTAAATGCGAGTGGATCAGAACCAGACGTCTGACAACCAGCAAAAAACGGGAGAAAAAAAATAAAATATAAAAAATTTTGAAACTTCACGCACAAACTCCAATGAGAGCGATATTAGAGGGATGAACTTCCATTCTCCCACAAAACAAGCCCAAGACCAAACAAACCCACAAATTATAATAATAAGTTGACAGGACAAACGGCAGAAGATTCCCTATTTAAAGGCAACCCCACTCGCCCCTGGTACGCAATAAGTGTACCGCCCCTTCTTCTCGGTGGGAAACTGATGTAAGTAAAACAGATATTTGACTATGCAAACAGCTTTTAAACGCTTACGTTCAGTCGTTCATGTGTAAACACAAGTACTAGGTAAGTCAACCATGAAAAAAACAAACGAAGAAAAACAATATGTTATTTCTAAAATGCTTTCCATTTTAAACCCTTCACCTGAATTAATGGTATTCACAAAAGCAGATGATTGGTTACAAAAAAATTCTCTCCAAGAAAAAAATGCTGCGTCCTTCCAAGTTCAGTACAAACTAGGCGGCTCCAATATTGTTCTTGAAAAAAACTCATTCCTTTCTTTTAATCATTCTGGTGCTTACAGATGTATGCTCTGCCAGAAAGCTTGTAAAAAAATTTATTCCGGCTCTTGCTACGTTTGCCTCACAACGAAGGCTGCTGCAGACATGTGTATTCTCAACCCACACACTTGCCATTTTGCTAAAGGGACATGTAGAGAACCACAATGGGGGCTTAATTTTTGTTTTCAACCTCACTATGTCTACATCGCCTATACTGACAAATTTAAGGTTGGAATCACCCGCAAAAATCAAATTCTTACCCGCTGGGTTGACCAGGGTGCCACCATGGCCGCGCCTGTTGGCATAGTGTCTTCAAGACGTCAGGCGGGCGTTATCGAAAAAGCTCTTATGGAAATTTTAGCGGACAAGAGCCATTGGCAAAAAATGTTGAAAGCGGGAAATGCATCCCCAAGCCAAGATGAATTTGAAAATCAATTGCTTGCTGCACAAACGTGGCTCAAAGATGCCTTGGTTAAAAAACCAAATTTACAAGTTTACCCACCAGCAGAGGCAAACTCTTCACAAAAAGAAAATATTATTTTATTTGACAACCCTGCCATTGTAAAAATAAATTACCCTGTGCCAGAAAATATTGAAAAAATAAAATCGGTTTCACTGGAAAAAGAAAAAATTTTTCAAGGAAAAATTACTGGAATAAAAGGGCAATATATTTTTTTTGGGGAACGGGTGTTGAATATGAGAAGCCACGAAGGGTTTGTGGTGGAAATTGAAAACTAAGAAACAAGCTTTGTAAGCACCGCCAAAACCTCATCCACATGCCCAGTCACTTTAACTTTTGAAAAACGCGCAACAACCAACCCCTCTGGATTAATAATAAAAGTAGTGCGTTCAATACCCATATATTTTTTCCCGTACAATGTTTTTTCTTTCCACACGTCAAACTCTTCGCACAGCTTACTTTCTTTATCAGAAAGGAGAACAAAAGAAAGATTTTCTTTTTGCG
>JAZKEW010000160.1:3464-6987 GCA_040386785.1 Bdellovibrionota bacterium | reverse complement strand
CAAGACAGTCGTTAAATAATTGGCATTCTATACGAACGGATTAGCAATCAATGCCGAAAGGGGGAAAGGTTCTATTTGTAGCACAAACGTTTTACATTGTTTGACTCTAAATCATCTAAAAATGAATTATCGAAGCTAAATTAGAGTGAGTAGATGATTTAGAGCCAAACAGTTCCGCACGTGCAGATGCTGCAAATAGAATCTTTCCCCCTTTCTACCAAGGCATCGTGTTTGGAAAAATGTATATGTATTGGCCTGTTATTCAGCCACTAAGAAAAGCTCAAATTGTGGCTGTGTAGAGTACAACATCAAGGATACATTCAGGCATACAGCAACCTTAAAATATGAATAAACTCCATAGCTGCCGGAGTGAGCGCTCTATCTTCCACAGAACAAACAAGAATGCTGCGTTCAATTTTCAAATTTTGAATTTTAAGAATTTGCACTCCATTTTCGCCTTTTAGAGAATGATGACTTACAATGCTAATTCCAATATTTTTTTCCACCATTTTAATCATGCTTTGAGTGGATCGTAGCGTCATAACAGGGCGAGAACGAATGCCAAGTTTTTTTAATTCGAGTTCAATAATATCAGCAATTGTGCTGCCAGATTCAAATAAAATCATGGACTGTCTATTTAAGTGAATTGGCAACAAGCATTTATTTTCTTTTTCTAAAGACTTCGCCATTTTTGCGAGAGGGTGTTCAGGACTCGCAATAATTTCAAGCGAGTCTGGAATTTCCATATGAGTTTTTAAGCCTTTGAGAGGGTTTTCATTTACTGAAATAAAAGGATTTTTGGTAATAAGGCCAACGTCAATGGTGCCATCGTGCAAGGATTCAATGGTGGAAGAGGAATCTTTTTCAAGTAGAGTGAATTGAATTTTAGGGTATTTTTTTCTAAATTCAGAAATTGCATTAGGAAAAACCCCAGCAACAGCGGTTGCGCCACCGCCTAAATGCACAAAGCCTTCACGTAGTTCAATATGGTTGCGAACAGTTGTTTGTAGATGCTCCATGCGTTTTAAAATATCTTGCGCTATACCATAAATAAGTTTGCCCACAATGGTTGGTTTCACACCACGAGCAGTCCTTTCTAACAAAACACAGCCTAAACTTTCCTCTAATAGTTTTAGCCGTGCTGAAAGAGCTGGTTGAGTAATGTGCAGCTTATTTACCGCAGAAGAAAGAGAGCCTTCTTGAACAACAGTAACGAAGGCAAGAAGTCGATATATATCTTGTAAATTTTGCATAAAGTTCTCTTTATTTTAATTCACAATATTTTTTTGTGAACAATGCTAAGCCCAAATGTTCCCTGTGATCAAATCCAAATGCTCTTCTGGTGAGAGCAATAACCGGTGGTGCTTGCATTCTTTTTACTGCGCCAAGTCCTTGATATAAATTCCACCAACGTTCTAAATCGGCACAAAATAACTCCTTTGTTGGAAATAATTGTTTGGTGAGACCTTGTTTGCAGCCAATAAGATTATCAATTTTATTTTCAAGATAAGCTTGCAATCCGTCTTCGGGAGTTTTTCTTTCCCAATGTTCAACCCATGAGCGAAATAAAAAATCGTGGTAAGAATAAATAAGTGGATCGCCTTTGCCTTCAAGCACATTTTGATCTGCACTGAGTTCTGCACTAGGCACAACATTTATAGTTGTTTGAGGAATAATTTCTTTTTGAAAAACAACTTCATTATAAAATTGAGCCATTGCATACACGTCATGTTTCCATAAATCGGCAAGTGGACATAAAAAACCAGCGATATCTCCGTATAGAGTTCCGTAGCCAACAGTGAGTTCCGTTTTGTTGGCATTGCACGTAAAAACAGCTCCTAGCGCAGCAGAAATGGCAGCTAAAATTCGTGCTCCTCTATCTCGGGCTTGAATGTTTTCAAACGTGAAACCTGTAATTTGGACTTTTTGTTTCGAGTTTTGAAATTCAATAGCTGCAAACTGTTTTTTTGAATATTTTATAGAATCTTCAATGCTCACACTTGCAAAAGCACAATCTAAATTCACTGCCAATTGTTGGGCCGCAGAAATAGTTAGTTGTGAATTAAATTGAGAAGGCATGTTGATAAGAAAAACATTTTCTTTGCCAAGAATACGGGTCATAAGGGTTGCACTTAGGGCGGAATCAATACCACCACTCACACCAACAACGACTTTATTGATGCCCCACTGGTGGCAAATTTGTTTTGTAATATATTCAAGTGCAACATGAGTATTATCTAATTCATTTTTAGGAAACTCTGCTGACAAGGTTGGGAGAGCCGAAGTAAAATACAATCCTTCTTCAAAGGCTCTTGCTGCCGGTTGTATGGTTCCATCTGCATTATAAATGGCAGAACCGCCATCAAAACCATAAATCGTTTTTCCAATATTTTGCACACCGACACAGTTGACATAAAAAATAGGCAATTGAATTTTTTGTGCCAGTTGTGAAAATAATATTTCACGCCGTTTATTTTTTCCAAGAGTAAAGGGTGAAGAGCTTAAGTTGAGAAAAAAATCATGTTTGTGGTATTGACTAAAAATTTCTACCGGAGAAAAAGAATAATTTTCACTCCAAGCGTCTTCACAAATGGATAAACCAATAGAAATTTTTTTATTTTTAAGTTTAACAGTGATTGGTTCATAAAGTTCTTGCACAGAGCAATTTTTTTCAAAAGCTAATTTTCGCAAATCATAAAAGTGTCTTGAGTCATCAAATTCTCTGTAATTAGCAAGTAGAGTTTTTGGCCAAAAGTTTAAATTTGTCTTTGAATTTTTTATGAATTTACCATTGAGGGCACAATACGCAGCATTGTATTTACGGACTCGCCCATCTTCATTTTTTTTCTCCCAATCACAACCCACACTTCCAAAAATAATTGAAATATTTTTAGATAGTTCTCGTAATTGTTCATGGTAAAATTCACATTCTTTTAAAAATGAGGTTTGCTCCCAAATATCACCATTGAAATAACCTGGTAAACACATTTCTGGAAAGATAATAATATCTTGCTTTACATTGATTGCTTTGCAAATAAAGTGTTTCATTCTTTCAAAATTTATTTTTGGATTTGCACTGGTCGTTTGAAGTTGCGTAATGGCAATGTTAAGCATTTAAGTAAAAACCTCAGTTAACGCGATTCTTACAATAGGGTTAGAATTTTTTCAACGTTGGATTGCCAGCTTTTTTCTTTTATAATGAGTTCCGATTTGGGGCGAATCTGCTTTACGTCCGCGCTACCGTCCCACAAATTTTGCATAGTGGATGCAAAATTTGCTTTTTCCACCGATAAGCCTCCATAACGTTCTATGAGTTCATCTACAGGCAAGCAGCCTTTCAATGCAAGAACAACACATTGAAGGGAAAGAGCCTCTGCTGTGACAATAGAATAAGCCTCAAAACGTGAAACCATAAGTAGAGCAATAGTATGTTTTAGAAGTAAATATTTCTCCTGCTCGCTCACTTTTCCTAGGTACACAAAACGAGGATCTTTGGGAATGTTTAAATATTTTTCACCTGCAA
>JAZKEW010000160.1:1087-3454 GCA_040386785.1 Bdellovibrionota bacterium | reverse complement strand
TATTTTTAAATAAAAATGGTGTGTTTTTATTTTTGTCAATGCGCCCTAGACATAGAAAAAAATTCTTTTTGAGCAAGTCTTGAATTTCAGGTCGTGGTGGTATTGTGTTGCACTGATTAATGAAGTCTTGTGTTGGGGGAGTGAGGCCTGGGGAGAGAATAAGATACGGTTTTAGCGCAGATTTCGGCCAAGTTTTTTTGCAGAGTTGTTCTTCTGACAAAGAAACAAAACCTAACGAGTGAGCTTTTTCTAAAATTTCACCAACAAATTTAAGCTTAAATTCTGGTTCTTTGTGTGCAGTAACAATGAAGAGAACTTTTGTTTTACTAGCAAGTTCTTTTATGATTTTTACGTTTGGGGCGTACAAGTAACATTTAACAATAATTAAGCTGTACTCATCTTGCTTTTGAATAAGCTCATGCCAAAGTGTTGGACACCAAGGGCCCTGTGTACGTAAAAAAAGATAATCAAGGATACCAGAGAATAAAAAATACAGAGGGTATAAAAAACTGTTCAAATAAATAGAAATTCTTTTTACAATGCGAAAGAGCAACAATAACCTTGTATGAACAACAGGAAAACGAAGAATTTTAACGTGGTCATTGATTTTTTCTTGTAAAGAAAGTTTGTTATTCCAGCGAATGTAATTATCACTCTTGCTCGTATAAATATCCACCTCAAATTGAGGATCTTGCGCATGAATAGCTTGTGCAAGTTCATAGGCATAAATTTCGGCTCCGGCCACAATGCCTTTTCCACAGCGCTGCACAACAATAGCAATTTTTTTTTGTTTATCCATTTTTACTTAGCTTTCTTAAACCAGAACGAACAATTTGTTTTAAATTATTGGAACCAAAAAAATAAATGATAGCAATGCAGAGTATAGTGTAAATGCTCCCGCCTCCGCATAGGATAAAAAAAGATTTTATGTAATTCAAATAATGTAATTGATTCCAGTATGTGAAAATAAATTTCACTCCAAGAAGCCCTAATGCATAACTTAGAACAGCAAAGCAAACAATTTTTAATGAAAAATATTTTCCTCCTGCAGAATATGGCGAAGATCCATATTGCATTTTTTTGTAATAACGTCTTAAAAAATATAAATTCATAAAAAAATCAACAGCAGTTGAAGTTCCATAAGATAAACCAAGTCCTAAAATACCTAATTTTGGAGCAAGCAGAGAACTTAACAATGCGCTTAAAACCAAGTAGACAAGCGCATTATAAACAATTTGTCTTGTGTGGTTCAGAGTATAAAAGCCATTGAGCAAAACTTTAGAACCTGAGGAAAAGACAATTCCAATGGAATAAGCACACACAGCAATTGAATTGTGAATTGTATCGTAAAATGTAATTTTACCGTGTTGAAACAATAAATGGTAAAATGGAGTTATAAATAGAGCAAAAGCTGCTGTTGTTAAAAGAGCAAGCCACAATGCGGTTTCTAGACTTTCTACGAGGAGTTTAGAAAATTTAAGATATTCTTTATCGTTTATTGCTTTTGTGAGAACAGGAAGTGAGGCAAAACCTGTGGCCACTCCAAATAACCCAATAGGCACCTGTATAATCATAACAGCCGTGACAATGTAGGTGAGAACCCCTTGTCCTACTTGTAAAGCAAACATGGTATTGATTAACAAAGCTATCGTGAGTGCTCCTTGACCAAGAGCACGTGGAGCCATTAAAGTAAGAACTTCTTTCAGTGGTTTATAGTTTATCCAGCTTTTAATATTAAAATTAGGCGCAGAAATTAAATTTAGTTTTATAATAGGTATGAATTGATATATGAGTTGAAAAAGTGCTCCCAACATAGCGCCAAAAGCAAGTCCAAAGATAGAATTCATGTGTAAAAATTGAAAAAATGGGGCAAAAATAAAGCACCCCAAAATCATTCCAACGCTTAAAAAAAGTGAGGCATTTGTAGCACGAAACGTTTTTCCGACAACACCAAGCGAGGCCATGGCAACTGCGTTAAGCATGGTGATTGGCAAATAAAAAGCGAGAATTTTAAATAAATCGCTTGCTAAAAAAATTCCGCCAGAGTGTTTAAATTTTTCATCACTTATAAAGTGCATAAATTCGTAGGAATAAACTGCACATAAAATGGCAATGAATAAGGTGACACACAGAAAAAAACCAATGACGATGGAAATAAGCTTCCGCTCTTCTTCAATGCCTTTTTCTTTTGCATCAACAAGAACTTTGATAAATGCTGATGACAAGGCACCGTCGGCGAATAAATCGCGCAAGCCATTTGGAAAACGGAAGGCTGCATTAAAGGAGTCCATAGCAAGACCAGCACCAAAACTTGCGTTTACAACGATGGTTCTAATCACGCCCGAAGCCCGTGAAAGAAGAACGCCT
>JAZKEW010000160.1:0-1077 GCA_040386785.1 Bdellovibrionota bacterium | reverse complement strand
ATAGTTGATCTCTTTTCATGCTCATCTTATAACTCACCCTCGTTGTCTTACGGCACAAACTTTAGAAAATTTCCTCTCATAGAGGTTTATAGAGGTTCCTGATGAAAACAAGTGAAATTCGAAAAAAGTTTATTGAATTTTTTCAGTCCAAACAACACACATTTGTCCCCAGCGCTTCTACAATTCCTATTGGTGATCAAACTATTCTATTTACAATTGCAGGTATGACACAATTTAAAGCGTGCCTAACTGGCGAAGAAGTTCGTGCTTACAAGCGTGCCACCAACGCACAAAAATGTATTCGCGTTGGTGACTTAGATGACGTTGGCAAAGATGGTCGCCATCTTACCATGTTTGAAATGTTGGGGTCTTGGAGTTTTGGTGACTACTACAAAAGAGATGCTATTCACTGGGCGTATGAATTTGTGCGCGATGAACTTAAACTGAATCTCTCAAATTTTTGGGCCACCGTTCACAACAGCGACGATGAAGCTTATGAAATTTGGAAATCCATTGGGGTACCTGAAAATAGAATTGTGCGCCTTGGTGATAAGGACAATTTTTGGGCTATGGGCCCTACTGGCCCTTGCGGACCTTGTTCTGAATTATACCTTGATCAAGGCGAAAGTGTCGGGCGTTGCAGCGAGAAAAATTTTGATTGCAAAAAAGGCCCAGGTTGCGATTGCGATCGCTATCTGGAGTTTTGGAATTTAGTTTTTATGCAATTTAATAGACAAGAGGATGGCTCTCTTGTGGATCTCCCTATGAAAAGTGTGGATACCGGTTCGGGACTAGAACGTGTGGCTGCATTGGTTCAAGGAAAAACAACGGCATTTGATATTGATAGTTTTGTTTACATTAAAAACCATATCTTAAAAACCGTGCATATTACGAAACAAATTTCTGAACTAACCGTTGAAGAAAATCAATGTTTAAACGTTATTTCAGACCACATTCGTATGCTGACGTTCACTCTTGCCGATGGTGCTCGTTTTTCAAATGAAGGTCGGGGCTATGTCTTACGGCGAGTTTTGCGTAGAGCCGTGCGTTATGCTCACAAACTACAACCAAATATCA
>JAZKEW010000159.1:5614-7154 GCA_040386785.1 Bdellovibrionota bacterium | reverse complement strand
ACTGTTTCTTCCCACCTCAAGTCAGAAAAATTTCATGAATTTTTAAATCGCCTCTGAAGTTAGCTGATTACAACATCATTTGAAACGACACCGGAATAGCCTGCGTCTCAAACCCATTGCGCGTAACATTTGGTCCACCAAAATCGTACGTCATAGAATAAGTGAAATTGACATTTGGAGCATAATAAATCTTATCACTTATTTTTGTGCTGTAATGCAAAGCAAGATTAAAATTCGCACCTTTTTGGTCGGTATTGTTGGTTGATACGCCGTTAATAGTGGATTCATTGTGCACGTATTCATAGGCAATTCGTGCATAAATTTGAAAGTAGCTATTGCGGTCAGCGTACGGATAAAACCCTAAATAAGGCCCGAGTAAAAATTGCGAATTGGCAAGGGCATTTTCAGATGAACCTGAGCCCACACTATCTTCCGTGTGGTTAAGCATAGTGTACAAACCAAATTCGAAAGTTTGTGCAGATAAAATTCCTGCTGAAAAAGAACCTTGTGCATTTGTATTTGAACTAGCAGGACTAATGGAAATAAACGGTCTAAAAATAAAATCGTTGGCATTAAAATAAAATAACACACTGGGACGAGATGTTATAAATTGCATTGCGTTTTCATTGTAAACACTATTGTCTGCTTTAATTAGCTTATAATTTAGAAATACGGGATCAATTTGAATATAGTTTTTTTCAAAGAGAGGAGTGTTGTCTTTTGATGCAGCATAAATCTTACTTTGCGTTAAAAGAATAAGAAGAATTAAACAGAACTGTTTTTTCATGGCCAACCTTTCAAGCTTAAGGCGAAGGGATGACATCTTATAAGTCCACAGGATTTATTTGTGTCGTCCTCTATAGTCTTGTAGTATGCGCCCAGATGCAAGCTTTAAGCTGTCATAACATGAGGAACACATGGACAATAAAAAACATTCCCTTCCAGTAAAAGAAATATTAAATGACTACCGTTTGGGTTGGAGAAGTCGAATTGCGAGTACCATAGGTAGAAAAGAAGTGCTGACAGGAAAAGCAAGTTTTGGAATTTTTGGTGATGGCATCGAACTGCCGCAACTCGCCATGGCAAAAGCATTTCAAAAAGGCGATTTTCGTTCGGGCTATTATCGTGATCAGACAGTTGAACTTGCGCTTGGGCAATTAACTGTTGCAGAATTTTTTTCACAACTTTACGCCGATGCAAACGTACAAAATGAACCCAATAGTGGTGGACGACAAATGAATTGTCATTTTGCATCTCGTTTATTAAATGAACAGGGGCAATTTAAAAATTTACTCAGCACGACAAATACCGCAGCAGATATCTCACCTACAGCAGGACAAATGAGCAAACTTGTTGGTTTGGCGTATGCATCAAAACTCTTTCGCAACAATACAGAGCTGCATCAATTTTCTACCCTTTCGAATAAAGGCAACGAAGTTGTGTTTGGTAGTATTGGCGATGCTTCAACTTCCGAGGGGGCATTTTTTGAAGCCATGAATGCTGCAGGAGTTTTGCAAGTGCCGCTCGTTATGTCCGTGTG
>JAZKEW010000159.1:3647-5604 GCA_040386785.1 Bdellovibrionota bacterium | reverse complement strand
GTGTGGGATAACGGTTACGGCATTTCAGTGCCACGTAATTTGCAAACTGTGAATAATTCCATTTCAAAGGCCCTGGCTGGGTTTGCTTCAAGTAAAAATGGTGAAGGAATTTATATTTACCAGGTGGAAGCTTGGAATTATTTAAAATTATGCGAAGTTTATGCTGAAGCAACTAAAAAAGCACGACAAGAACACAAGCCTGTGCTTATTCATGTAATTGATGTGACGCAACCGCAAGGGCATTCCACAAGTGGGAGTCATGAACGCTATAAATCAAAAGAACGCTTAGAGTGGGATAAAGAATGCTGCTTAATTAAAATGAAACAATGGTTGCTTTCGCAGCATTTAAGTAGCGAAAGTGAACTCAATAAAATTGAAGCAGAAGAGCGCATTTATGTTGAAGAAGAACGACAAAAAGCACTGCATTTATTAATAGCCCCCGTTGAGCAAGAAAAAAAAGAAGCACTTGTTTTTTTACAAGAAACTTTACCTAGGTTAGCAAACAAAACTCCTGTTGAAAACAGCATTGCCAACTTGGAAGTGAAGGGCAATGTGTACAGACGGAGTATTGATTCCGCCCTTTTTAAAGCGTTGTCTTGTTTAAAAGCGGAATCGGCCGAACCACCTGCAAATATGTTGAATTTTTATAAATCTTATTCTGCAAAATATACTTTAACGTATCAAAGTAAATTGTACAGTGATACTGAGCAAAGCCCTCTTAACGTAACAGAAATCAAACCTCGTTATTCTCAAAACTCTGAAGTGGTCGATGGACGGGTTGTTTTGTTACGTTGTTTCGATTCCCAATTTGCAAATAACCCCAAATTTTTTGCCCTTGGTGAAGATGTTGGCAAACTCGGCGATGTGAATTTAGTTTTTGAAGGCCTCAATGCAAAATACGGTGATTTAAAGGTGACAGACACCGGCATTCGCGAAAATACCATTTTAGGACAAGGGATTGGTGCCGCTCTGCGTGGTCTGCGTCCTTTGGTTGATATTCAATATCTCGATTATTTTTTGTACTGCTTGCAAACAGCATCGGACGATTTAGCCACTCTTTTTTACCGTACTGCTGGAGGGCAAAAGGCTCCCGTCATTATTCGCAGCAAGGGCCATAGGCTTGAAGGTGTGTGGCACACAGGTTCTCCAATGGGTGTTTTGTTAAACGCACTCCGTGGTGTGTACATTTGTGTGCCTCGAAACATGACCCAAGCGGCAGGCTTGTACAACACGCTATTTCAAAGCGATAACCCTGCACTTGTGATTGAAGTTTTGAATGGCTACCGCTTAAAAGAAACCATTCCCGACAACGTAGGTGAATTTTGTGTGCCTCTGGGGAAGCCTGAAATTTTGCGAGAGGGTTTGCATATTACTCTCGTGACTTACGGAGCTTGTTGCAGAGTTGCACTTGATGCCGCTGAAGAACTTGCACAATTAAATGTGTCTATTGAAGTGATTGATGTGCAAACTTTGTTGCCCTTCGATTTATATGGGGTTATTCGCAAGTCTATTGAAAAAACAGGGGCTGTTTTGTTTTTAGATGAAGATGTGCCTGGTGGTGCTTCTGCTTTTATGATGCAACAAGTGGTTGATGCGCAAAATGCTTTTCACTTTTTAGATTGTAAGCCACGGGCTTTGAGTGCTGCGGAAAATAGAGGGGCTTACGGCAGGGACGGGGATTATTATTGTAAGCCGCAAGTGGAACATGTGGTTGAGGTTTGTTTGGAGATTATGAGGGAGAGGGAGCCTTGGAAGTATGGTGGGGTGACGTTTATACCCAATAGTTGATTTTCTTGTTTGCCTAGGATCGGATAAAAAAGCCATTTTATTGAAGGAAAAGCATCATTTTGAACTGAGTTTGTCAAGTAAAGAGAGAATATGTTATTTTTTAGAATTGAATATTCTTTTTCGGCTAATTTAGGGTGAACTGGAAAGTTGCCGCGGCAATCTTCCAGTT
>JAZKEW010000159.1:0-3637 GCA_040386785.1 Bdellovibrionota bacterium | reverse complement strand
CCGAATTCAAAAAGAATACCAATTTTTTTGATGCGTGGAGTTTTGGAAATATGATGGAGTGGTGGGTTAGGCTTTACGTTGATTGCGATTGTTAAACGGGATTATCATTTTCAACCTGTGTTCGTGCAGTCGCAATTTGTCCTCCGTTCGTAAGTTCAACCCCTGTAGCAGCATGAGTAGATTCGTTGTCAGCAGTGCCGCTAGTGCGTGGAGTTGTGATTTGTTTTAAATTGGAAGGCTTCTTACCTTTGCTTTCTTCTAAATTTTCCCGTGTGATATTTTGAGTATTGTCTCTGCTTTTGAACCAACGTTTGTATAACGTAGCAATTATGAAAGTAAAGAGTATTAAAAAACCAGCAGGACCGGCAACGATTGCTCCAATCAGGATGCTTGAAGTTTTTCCTTGCGGAGCTGAGCTTTCATTGGAAATTTGCGGTGATGGTGTGCTTGAAGAAGAAGGCTCGCTACTTGCTGAAGCCATAAAGGACGTAGTAGCTATTGGTGAGCTTGAAAATCTCGTTATGCTTGGTGTTCTTGTTGAAATCGAGCTGCTTGTTGCTGAAGGTGTGCGTGTTGAGCTTGGAGTAACAGAAAGTGTCGTGCTTTGAGTTGTCGTTGCTGAGCGACTTGATGTTGGCGTAGCTGTTGGTGTTATGGACGGTGTTGTTGTTTGTGTGTTCGAAGGAGTTGCAGAAACTGTAGGTGTTTGAGTTGAGCTAGGTGTACCAGATGGCGTCACAGTGGTAGATGCTGTCGCAGTAGAAGATATTGTTGCTGTTAGAGATGTTGTTGCTGTTGGAGATGTTGTCTCAGTAGAGGAACTACTTACAGAAGGTGTAGGCGTTTGAGTTGGGCTTACTGTCGTAGATGCAGTCTCCGACGATGAGGGGGTTGGTGTGTTCGAAGGAGTTACGGAAGGTGTGGGTGTTTGAGTTGAACTAAGTGTACCAGATGCCGTCGCGGTGGTAGATGGTGTCATAGTGCTCGTAGGAGATGTTGTTGGGCTAGCCGTAGCAGATATCGTCCTAGTGGAAGAATTACTTATCGAAGGAGAAGGCGTTTGGCTTGGTGTGAGCGTTGCGCTGCGGCTAGGTGTTTGAGTTGGGCTTGTTGATGGGCTAGGGAAAGCAGATTGTAGCGTCGCTACAAGGCCATCACTATTTTGACTTTGAATAAAATTTAGAAGCTCTTGACCGGCGTTTTGGTAAGTTACTATGATGAAGCCAGTGCTATTACCAATTGTAGCATGGACGGTATACGGAGAACTACTTGTTGAAGCAGTTGGCTCTCCAACGGAAGTGAGGATTTTATTTCCAGTAGTAGTTTCAATTTGTAAGTTACCAAAAGATGTTTGAGCGTCTGTTGTCGAGCTGCTTGAGTCTGGCGTAAATGTTATACTAACAGCAGGCGTTGAGCTACTTGCGCTTCCATTTTGGGTTGTTTCAAAATAAATAGCGATACTACCACTTGGAGTAAGACAATAATTTCTTGCATGCACACTGGGATCGCATCCAGTATTGACGTCAAATTTATTCCCACTTGAATCTGTTTTTGAAGCAACAACGGCTTTATTTACAAGTTCTTTTTTTAGATCGCTGGCTTGAAATGGACTGTAAGAGGTGGTTCGTTGTTGTGGTGGTGTGTTTTGCCTTTGTTCCCTAGGTGTAGTAACAGTTGTTCCAGGTTGTACCTTCATTTTTTTCTCTCCTCATAACTTAATTCTAAAAACTCAACAAAATAGGTACCTTTATATAATCTTCTTGTCAATATTAAATGGTTATATTTATTTTCATAATTGGTAAAAAATAATTTATCCTAATCTCAGAATCTTAAATCAAAGTAATTTTATGTAATATATTGTTTTTACTTGTTTATATTTAAATATCGTGAAAAAATTCTACAAAAAAGTCTATTTTATGGTAACAATAAAAAATATTCTATAGACAAAAAAAATAAATTGATCTAGCTTTTTATTGTTATTTTTTGGTTACTAATTTATTAATAATTATTTTTAATAAATTAAGCAAATATAAATTTTCTGATAATGAGAGGTTCCATACTATGTCAACTCCACCAACCAGTCCGAGAGGAACTCCGCCTCCTTTGCCAAGATTAGGTTTTAACACACAGCGTAAACCTAGTAACGAGCAAGTAACAACCTCTCCGGCAGCTGCATCCTTGCGATTAAGTGGTTCGTCTATTGAGGATGAGCAACCAGCTCCACTGAGTAATTTTGCACAAGCGACTAGGGGCTTAATAAAAGGTCATAATGATGAATTGTTGGTACTAAAAGCTCAGTCAGAAAAAGATAGCAGCCTGAACACAAAACAGCAAATAGACAGTCTTGAAAGTAGAAAATACTACGCTATATTATCGTTGATGGATCAATCCATACAAACAAGCGCTGCTGAGCAAAACTACTTGGGATACTATGATGAGAAAATGAAGACTGAGCTTCATGGCATGGTTAGCGGCAGTCCAGACACAGTAGTAGATGATGACTCTGTTAGCCGAGTGTCGTCGGCATACCCGAAGGAGGTAACGAAGAGAAACACCTCATTTGTGCAAAAAATAAGAGGTCAACAACCTTCTGAAGCAGGTACTCAAATAACTAGTGCAACTGATAACAGTAGTCTACCAGGACGACCTGTCTTGAAGGCGCTAGGGTTGGTTATGCAGGTCCATGTGCCAGTTGCAGGGAGTGTGGACTCCGACAACGACTCTGTAGTAAGTGGTCAGACAAACCACAGCGATGATGAGCCCATGCCTGTTCTGCCTCCTGGTTCATCGGATAAAGGCAAATTAAACCCACCGAAGGCCATCTCTGTTGTGACTCCTCCGCCTATTTTGGAAGTTCAACCAGCAGAATTATCACCGGAGGACGCCGGATCTAGTTCAACAGTGGCTGTGTCTGCCCCAGTCGCTCATCCGCCAGCAACTCAGTCAGAATCGTCGAAAGACATAGTTGATAAGTTGAAAAAAGAAATGGAGACATTGCGAAATGAATTGAGTAATGACTTTAGTCGCACAACACAATCATACCTCTTTTTGAGAGACACCCTGTTTGCTAATACGCTAGAGGGTTTTCGTTCGTGCTCAGCAATTATTGCAATAAAAAAACAAATCAATGAAATTGTACGTGCTAATCCCGCTGCCGGTTCCATAATATCTTCGATACGAGAAGGAATTGTAGTCGACACAATAGAATGGAAATTGAGTCCAAACGGCCGTGTGGTCACAATTTTCCAAGTAGCCGTTCAAAACAAAACAAATGAAGCTGAAAAACATTATTATATTATCGATCTTCCAGGTGGGGCAACTTTAGATACGACAGGTGGGGAATTCGCAAAATTAGGCACGAAGTTTAGTACAGACGAGAATGGAAATATAGTCGAACCAAAGATTTTTGGAAAAAAATATCAACTATACAGCACAAATCTGAGAGGAATTAAGCTTGAAGGAGTATTCTATCAAGCACCACAAGAGTTAAGAAGAGTAAGTAAGCTTGGTGGACATCATACATTATTGCGTATAATGCGCACTTCAGGGCTGATTCAAGTTCGAAAAACCAAAAGATTGCATGCACTTGAATTTTAATAGGAAAAGTGGAACATTGAGGAAAAACTTAACTACCAAG
>JAZKEW010000158.1:14819-15915 GCA_040386785.1 Bdellovibrionota bacterium | reverse complement strand
TTGGCTGTCGCCGCTGATGATCCTCGGCACGCAGTGGTATATTTTATTCAACGTGATTAGCGGTGCTTCACGTATTTCAGCCGAACTTAAACTGGTCGCAAGAATTTATAAATTCACACTCCTGCAAAAATTCACACGCCTTTATTTTCCATCTATTCTTCCCTCGTTAGCAACTGGCTGGATAACAGCAGCCGGCGGCGCTTGGAATGCAAGCATGGTTGCAGAAATTGTTCTTTATCCTGGGGGTGGTTTAAAATCGGACGGCATTGGCGCAGAGCTTGCTAATGCTTCTGCTTCAGGTAATTATGTTCGTCTCATCGCTGCAATTATTTGTATTGTGGTTGCACTGGTTATTTTAAACCGAACCGTGTGGCGAACAATTCACATATATTCTGAGCAGGTTAAAGATTAATTAGTGAAAGCTTCCACATGGCAAAAGCAAAAAATAAACCCATTCTCTCTATTCGATCTCTTTGTAAAGATTATCGCAGACCAAGCGGAAATTTATTTACTGTTCTCGAAAATATTAATTTTGATCTTTATGAAGGCGAATTTGTCGCTATCATTGGCTTGTCAGGCTCGGGAAAGTCCACTTTATTACGTTGCATGGCAGGGCTTCTCAACCCAGAACGTGGTACAGTCAGCTACGCCACACCATCAGCGCAAAACATGCAGCTTTCTGCCTTTGTATTTCAAAGTTTTGCTTTATTCCCATGGATGACTATTCGCGAAAATATTTCTGTGTCCATGCCTCGAGTTTCAAAAAAAGAACAAGACGACCGCATAGACAAAGTCATACAAATGGTTGGTTTAAAAGGCTTTGAAGATGCCTACCCTAGGGAGCTTAGCGGTGGAATGAGGCAACGGGTGAGTTTTGCTCGAGCAATGGTTGCTGACCCCATGATAATGTTTATGGACGAGCCTTTTTCTGCCCTCGACCCTTTAACGAGTGAATCCTTACGCGCAGAGCTTTTAAGAATTTGGATGCAGCCCGAACGAAAAATTCGTGCGGCCGTTCTTGTCACTCATCGGTTTGAAGAAGCCCTGCAGATTGCAGATAGAATCGTTATTTTATCTTCCAACCCTGGCACTATTT
>JAZKEW010000158.1:10536-14809 GCA_040386785.1 Bdellovibrionota bacterium | reverse complement strand
GATAAGCTCTTACAATAAAGCATTAGTTCTCAAATTTTTAAAACAATTGAAATTGATTTACCCCACCCACGAATGCCCAATTCAAAAGAATTTATTGAAATAGAAGAGCAACTTGAAAAATCATTTGGACAATTGCACCTTGACAAGACCACCGACCTCGTCCAGGACAAAAATATTTTAGAGCCAACCAATAAAAAAAATCCTCCAGCCAAAGAAGTGCGCATAAAACCCCTTATCAACACCAACCTCACCTTGGTGGAAGGCTTAATTACCCGTTTAAACAATGAGGCCGAAGCGACCGACCTTTATGATTTATGCGAAAATATGGGTCAAAGCGTAGACCAGGTGCTTCCGGCAGTGGTTGCAGGGGAAACTTTGGGTTTTATCCACACACCTGGAATTCGCGTTGTTCTCACTCAAGAAGGCCGCAACTTTGCCCGTGAGCAAGATCCCGAAATTAGAGCATCCATGATGCGCCATGCCATTTTAACCCTTCCCTTTGTGTCAACAATTTACGACCTGGTCAAAAAAGCTGGAGAAGGCGGTTTAGACACCGAAACAGCTATCGATCAAATTGTCATGGTGCTTCCCTTTGAAGATCACGACGTGCAATTTCACACACTGCTAAAATGGTGTCGCCATGCAAACTTGCTCGTGTACGATTCTGACGAAGAAAAATTGTTTATTCCCGAATAAATTTGTTAAATAGAACGAGTTGATTTTACTACACACGGAGTCTTACAGCGATGGACAATTATTTTAATTCAATTTATCAATCAAATTCTGGATATGTGGACGACATGTTTGCGCGTTACAATGCAAATCCAAATTCCGTTGGCACCGAATGGCAAGCCTTTTTTTCTGGTTTTCAGCAAGGTTTTGCTTCGGCTAGCACACTTTCTCAAAATTCACAGCACTATGAACAGCTCCTCACACAGCTCGCAAACACACCAAAAACATCAACAACTGTGGAAACAAACTTAGATACCAATACAGTTGATTTCGAAATGCGCGTGGCACGTTTTGTTTGCGCTTGGAAAAAAAATGGGCATTTAGTTGCAAAAACAAATCCACTCAGTGAGGAAACACTCCAGACTCCTGAACTGGAATATGAATTTTATAACTTCACGCAAGAAGAGTTTAAATGGAAGACAAAAGCTGGAATATTAGCCAAATTTCCAGAAATGACTCTTACAGAACTCATACAAAAATTAAAGGAGCGTTTTGGAGGCAATGTTGGCATTGAAATAGAGCACGTTGAATGCGCCGTTGAAAAAAACTGGCTTTATTCCGAACTCGAAAAAATATATGCCCCTGTTTCTAAAGAAACTCAAAAACAAATTTATTCCGAGCTTGCTCAAGCCGATGCCCTTGAAAAAACCCTTGCAACAAAATACGTGGGCAAAAAAAGGTTTAGTATTGAAGGTGCTGATGCCCAAATTCCCGCTTGCCAAAGTTTTATTACAGAGTCCGTGAATTTAGGTGCAGAAGAATGCACTGTTGCCATTGCGCACCGAGGACGTTTGAATTTTCTTGTTCACGTTGTTGGCAAACCGCTTGAAAAACTTCTTGCTGAATGGGAAGGCTATCATCACGACGGCCTTGTAGGCGATTGCGACGTCAAGTATCACTACGGTTATGAGAGCGAACAACAAACACGAAATGGGAAACCTGTGCGGGTTTCATTGCCTTTTAACCCAAGCCACCTTGAGTTTGTTGGCAGCGTTGTGCTTGGAGATACGCGTGCACGCCAACAGCTTTACTATGGTGGAGACACCAATAAAGTTGCCTGCATGGTTTTTCATGGCGATGCTGCCGTAGCTGGACAGGGCATTGTGTATGAAAATGCACAGACCATGACTCTGGAAGGTTACAAAATTGGAGGATCCGTTCACGTTGTTGCCAACAATCAGGTTGGATTTACCACCAACCCAAGCGACGCACGTTCCTCGACGTATTGCACCGACGTTGCTAAAGTAACAAACTCCCCTGTTTTTCACGTCAATGCCGACAACTTAGATGCTCTACACAATGTGATGACGTTGTGTGCACGCTACAGAGCTCAATTTAAAAAAGATATTTATATCGATCTCATTTGTTTCAGAAGACACGGCCACAACGAAGCCGATGAGCCCAATTTTACTCAACCAGGATTATATAAATTAGTGAAAGAAAAGCCTGCACCTTATGAAACTTATATGCAGTATTTAGTTGCTCAGTGTGGTTTTTCTGAAGATGAGTTAAAAGAAATATATAATAAATATAGACAAGACATGAATATTGTTTTTGATAAAGTCAAAGCAGAAAAAAGAAAAATAGAACAGTTTCAACAACCAAGAGATGCTGGCAAACTAACAGCAGCTTCACAACAACAAATGCTTGAGCGTGCAGATACGACATTTCCACTCAATAAACTGAAAGAACTTGCTATAAAAGTTTCTAGCCTACCTACCGATTTTCATGCGAACTCAAAGCTTGCACGTATCATTATTGGTGAACGGGCAGAAATGGCGCAGGGAAATAAGAAAATTGATTGGGGAATGGCAGAGCTTCTAGCTTATGCCACCCTCCTTGACGAAGGATTTTCTATTCGTCTTTCAGGAGAAGACTGCCAACGCGGCACCTTTTCACACAGACATGTGACTCTCATTGATGCAGAAGATGATCATAAATTCACATCTCTTTCCACAATCAACCCAAACTGCAAAGTAGAAGTTATCAACAGCTTTCTTTCAGAAGAAGCGGTTATGGGGTTTGAATATGGTTTTGCCGTACGCAACATAAATTGCCTTACACTGTGGGAAGCTCAATTTGGTGACTTTGCTAATGGAGCGCAAGTTATTATTGACCAATTTATTATTTCTGGAGAAACCAAATGGGCGCAACAACAAGCCCTTGTTCTTTTGCTACCTCACGGCCTCGAAGGCATGGGTGCAGAACACTCTAGCGCTCGACTAGAAAGGTATTTGCAACTGTGCGCCCAAGGAAATATGCAAGTTTGTTACTTTACCACAGGAGCACAACTTTACCATGCTCTGAGAAGACAACTTCGCCGAAATTTTAGAAAACCCTTGGTTGTTATGACACCAAAAAGCTTTTTAAGAAGCCCTCGTGCAAGTTGCACGCTTGAAGATTTAGCAACTGGCACGTTTTTAGAAATACTCGATGATGAAAGATTAGAAAAAAAGAATTTAGTTGAAAAAGTACTTCTTTGCAGCGGAAAAATAGCTCTCGATCTCTTTGATGCCCTAGAAAAAGATGAGTACAAAACACTGGACTCAAAAGTTGCTATTATTCGTGTGGAACAACTATTTCCCTTTCACCATGACAAAATGAGTGACATTCTTGCTCAATACAAAAACGCAAAAATCTTTTGGGTACAAGAAGAACCTAAAAACATGGGAGCTTGGTTTTTTATTCAAGACGAAATGCAAACAGTCCTGCAAAAAAATAAAATAAAAGAACTTTTGTATATTGGCAGGAGCAAACGGGCCACACCTGCGGTGGGGCTTGAAAAATTACACCACATAGAACAAGATAGACTCATCAAGTCGGCACTGGAGTCGAATAAAAGCGTTGAAGTATAAATAAGGATATTTTTTAAATGAATAAACCTATGGCCTGGACTATTGGCGGACTCGTTCTTGTTTTTAGCGGAATTTTTGGTTGGTATAATTTAAAGCAGCATTTTATAAAAGAATTTTTTGCACACTTTACCCCGCCGCCACAAGCAGTTTCCACAGCTGTTGCAAAAAGAGTTACTTGGCAGCCATATATTAGCGCTGTTGGAAATATTGGTGCGACAAATGGCGTGGACATTAGTCCAGAGGTCTCAGGACAAATTGTTCACGTTTATTTTGGTTCCGGCCAGTTTGTAAAAAAAGGGGATGCCCTTATTCAGCTCGATGACAAATCGGAAAAAGCCCAACTGGCCGACATACAAGCTCAGCTTCAACTGGCAAAAACAAACTTAGCGCGAACAAAAAGTTTACTAGAACAAAAAGTTTCCACACAGTCTGCCTACGATGATGCCACTTCAAAAGTAAAACAATTGCAGGCTAATTATGAAAATGTAATTTCAAGTATTTCTAAAAAATTAATTCGCGCACCGTTTGATGGCAAAATAGGAATTAGTCAAATTGATTACGGTCAATATATTGCTGCAGGACAAGTGTGCGTGAGTCTGCAAGCAATCAATGCTTATAATGTTAAATTCTTTTTGCCTCAACAAGACATTAAAAATATTGCTTTAAATCAAGTTGTCAAAGTTTAT
>JAZKEW010000158.1:1044-10526 GCA_040386785.1 Bdellovibrionota bacterium | reverse complement strand
GCCTTCCCTGAGGAATTTTTTGATGGCAAAGTTACTGCAATTGATTCAAAAGTCGATGAAAATACCAGAACCATTAAAGTACAAGCCACAGTGAACAATCCACAAGGGAGGCTTTACCCTGGCATGTTTGTGAATTTAAATTTATATTTACCACCTGAACCAAACACCATTACCCTTCCACAAACTGCGGTCACTTACACGCTTTATGGAGATAGTGCATTTATAGTCAGTTTAAGTGGAAAAAAAGACGATAAAAAACAAGATCTCGGTACTGTTAAGCGAATTTTTGTTAAAACCGGCGATAAACAAGAAAATAATGTGGTTATTACAGAAGGCATTAAAGCTGGAGATATTGTTGTCAATTCTGGACAAACAAAACTTGATGATGGCACTCAAATTGTTATCAATAATTCAATTCCATTATAACAAGCAAAGAAAAATCTATGAAATTTACCGATCTCTTTATAAAACGCCCCGTTCTTGCAACGGTTGTCAGCCTACTTATTTTTATTTTAGGGCTAAAGTCAATTTTTAATCTTGATGTTCGGCAATACCCTAAAGTTGAAAATACCGTTATCACAATTACAACTGTTTACCCTGGTGCAAGCCCTGAATTAATGCAAGGTTTTGTCACTCAGCCTATTCAAACAGCAATTTCAGCCGCAGACGGTATTGATTATATTACGTCGTCAAATTCACAAAGTACAAGTATTATTAAAGCTAAATTGCGCCTTAATTTCGATTCCTCCGTGGCTTTTACAGACATCTTGGCAAAAGTTAACTCCGTCACAAATCAATTGCCAACGAGTGCTCAACTCCCCGTTATTACAAAAACCACAGGTAGTTCTGTTGCGTTACTTTATGTAAACTATGCAAGTGAAAAATTAAGTCCTTCACAAATTTATGATTATTTGCTCAGAGTGGTGCAACCACAATTGCAATCTGTTCCAGGAGTTTCTAGTGCAGATATCCTTGGTGGAAACCCATTTGCCGTGCGTATTTGGCTAAAGCCCATTCGTATGGCTGCACTTAACGTTACAACCGATGACATTAACAAAGCGCTCACACAAAATAATTATTTAAGTGCTGCTGGCCAATTAAAAGGCTTGTACACCATTATTAATATTAACGCCCATACCGACTTACATACAGTGAAAGAATTTAAAAATATTGTTGTTAGACAAAACAAAGGCATTTTGGTGCACCTACGGGATGTGGCTGAAGTAGAATTGGGTGCAGAAAATTATTCTTCTTCTGTGACTTTTAATGGAAAACGCGGTGTATTTATTGGTGTTAACGCCTTGCCAAGCGCAAATCCTCTCACTGTTATTAAAAATATTCGCAAAGAATTGCCAAATATTGAAAAAAGTCTGCCTCCTTCTTTAGCGCAAACTATTGTGTATGATTCTACAAAATTTATTTCCACTTCCATTGTCGATGTTATTAAAACACTTATTGAAGCGACGCTAATTGTTATTGTCGTCATTTTTTTATTTTTGGGTTCTATCCGCTCGGTACTTATTCCTGTGGTGACAATTCCACTTTCCCTTGTGGGAGTGGCCTTTGCTATGTATTTGCTTGGCTATTCTTTAAACTTGCTCACCCTTCTTGCCATGGTGCTTGCCATTGGACTTGTGGTGGACGATGCCATTGTGGTGGTTGAAAATATCCACAGACACCTTGAAAATGGAGAATCTGCATTCAATGCTGCTTTAACCGGAGCCCGTGAAATTGCTGCGCCCGTTATTACCATGACTATTACTCTTGCAGCTGTGTTTGCCCCCATTGGGCTCATGGGCGGCTTGACTGGAGCCCTATTTAAAGAATTCGCCCTCACCCTTGCTGCCAGTGTGTTTGTATCAGGTATTGTGGCCTTAACCCTTTCGCCCATGATGTGTTCTAAAATTTTAACGCACGACACCAATGAAAAAAGTTTTGCGCATTGGCTCGATGTGCAATTTAATAAATTGCATGACTACTACAATAAAAAACTACAAGCTGTTTTAAAAAACAGACCTGTGGTTTTAGTTTTTGGCTCTGTTATTTTGATTAGTGTTTACTTTTTATTTATTTTAACACCAAAAGAACTTGCACCAGTTGAAGATCAAGGTTTTTTATTTGCAATTAACGCTGCCCCATCGTATGCCAACGTCCATTACTTAGAAAAATATGGAAAAGAAATTGACAAAGTTTTTGAATCACACAAAGAACGAGATGCACACTTTGTGATTAATGGGGCTGGCTCTGAAAATAAAGGTTTTGGTGGATTCATTTTAGCGCCATGGGATGAGCGCAAAATTAAAGCAAAAGATTTACAACCTATTATTCAAAAACAATTAAATAATATAGCTGGTGTAAAATCATTTTTAATTTCTCTCCCCGATCTTCCAACAGGAAGCGATGGCCTACCCGTACAATTTGTTATTAAAACCACAGCCAATTACAAAACCCTTTACACGACGGCACAAGAACTTGTGCAAAGAGCGAAGAAAAGTGGTTTATTTATTATTGCCGATAGCGACCTCAACTTTGACACCCCAGAACTCAACATTTCCGTAGACAGCGCAAAAGCTGCTGAAATGAATATTTCCATGCAACAAATTGGCAACACTTTAAGCTCGCTTCTTGGTGGAAATTACGTCAATAGATTTAGTATGGACGGCAGAAGTTACAAAGTAATTCCTCAATTGCCCGATGCATCTCGCACCAACCCGAGCGACTTAAGAAAGAGTTATGTGCGTTCAAATAGCGGTGAATTGGTTCCTATCGCAAACTTTATTCATTTTGAATCGAAGTCCCAACCAAGTTCTTTAAATCAGTTCCAACAGCTCAATTCCGCCACCATATCTGGGATGATGATGCCAGGGCAAACGCAAGGAGCATGCCTTGAATTTTTGCAAAAGACAGCCAAAGAAATTTTACCTAAAAGCATGTCTGTAGATTACTCCGGTGACTCTCGCGTGTTTGTCAACGAAGGCAATGCGCTCATTTACACATTTGTGTTTGCTCTTATTATTATTTTCCTTGTCCTTGCAGCACAATTTGAAAGCTTTCGCGACCCACTGGTTATTATGGTGAGTGTTCCTATGGCAATTTGTGGAGCACTTATTCCTCTCAATCTTGGACTTGGAACCATTAATATTTACACAGAAATTGGGCTTGTTACTTTAATTGGACTCATTACAAAACACGGAATTCTGATGGTTGAGTTTGCAAATCAGCTGCGTAAAACTCAACATTGTGATATCTTTACAGCCATACAAACCGCTGCGGCGACTCGACTCAGACCTATTTTAATGACCACGGCGGCTATGGTTCTTGGAGTTTTGCCACTTATTCTCGCCTCTGGCGCAGGCGCTGCCAGCAGGCACGACCTCGGCTTAGTCATTGCTGCGGGTTTAACTGTAGGAACTTTATTTACCTTATTTGTGGTTCCTGTTATGTACACTTTCATTACGAGCGACAAAATAAATGAATTCTAATGTTCAAATAAACAAAGAAAAAAATGAAGCTACTATTAACAATATCACGCTCAAATTGGCAAGAGAGTACGAAGATACTTCCAACTGGGTAGGCCAAGAGCTTTCTGCACATCAACTCAGAGCAGCGTGGCTACGTTTTTCTCCCGAAGATCAACCAATGAACCCTCGCCTTGTGGGCAAACCTGGTGTGGGCAAAACAACGCTTGCTGTATCGGTGGCAAAGGAATTAAAATTTCCAGTGTACCTTATGCAAGGCACAAGCGACATTCGCCCTGACGATCTCATTATTACCCCAATTATTACTGAAGGAAAGCAAATTGCGTACGTGGCAAGTCCACTTGTAACAGCCATGCTTGTTGGCGGTGTGTGCATCCTCGATGAAGGCAACCGCATGTCCGAAAAAAGTTGGGCAAGCCTTGCGTCTCTCCTTGACCACAGGCGCTACGTCGATTCCATTGTTGCTGGAGTTCGTATTCATGCCCATGAAGAATTTCGTTTTGTTACCACCATGAACGATGATGCAAGCGTATTCGACTTACCCGAATATATTCAGAGCCGCCTTAACCCACAAATTTTTCTAAATTTTGCCGACTCTCAAACAGAAACCAAAATAATTCAACAAGCTGTTCCCTACGTTGAACTTGATTTATTAAATATGCTTATTCAATTTCTTAGCATCGGTCATCAATTCGACGAAACCTACTCGGTACGTGATGGAATTCAAATTGCGAAATATGCGCATAGACTTCGTGCTATGAACCCAAGCCTGCCTATTGCCAAGGCATTGAAAGCGGGAATTTATTCTGTCCTTGGAGATGGAGCCATGAAGTATGTGCAAAATTTGGAAGAAAATTCACAGGAAACAGGACATCCGCATTTACGTCCGGTTTAAATAAATATGATTGAAATTAGCAAAAACTTTTTTTTTGAAATAGATCCCGCGGCGGCGCTATTAAGCTCCCCGCGGGATGACGATATAAATGCAAATGAATTTCTGGGTTGCGAATTTCTCGACGGAAAAATTACGCACAGTCTTTTAAATAAACTATTTCCAAATAATAATATTTCTTTTTTTCCACTGGTTAACACACAAATTGATGAAATTTTAGCCATTGAAAACTTGAATAAATGTAATTTTTTTTCTCAATTCAATCATATTCTAATTGATTGGCCCACTGAATTCTCACCGCATCTTTCTAAAATAAATTCAAGTTTTCCAACTCCTTTGTGTTTAACAAATAAACATATTTTAGAAGCAGGTGTTTTAGAAAAAAAAGATGCAACAAGCCCCGTATTTTTCATAGAATCTTTTAATGCACGCAGACTCATTACAAAAAACTTTCCAAGCCAAAACATAACCTGCGTTGGTGGACTCGATGAATGCTTGCAGTGGAATTTAGCAAAACAAAAAAACCATGTGCCTTATTTATTAACAGGTGGGCTCATTCCTTGGTTAAATGCACAATTTTTAAATACACATGCCCTCCCTGTCGAAACCACATGTAAAAATATTCTTAATTTTATATCTAAAAATCAAAATTCAAAAATACTTATTGTCACTAATTTTGATACATTATTGACTTTAAACACACTCCTTGAAAAAAATGATTTAGAAAATAACGTTGTCCCTCTTAGTAGTATGCCTGAAAAATTATTTTTATCTCAACCAATACCAGAAACGTGTCTTGAATATTCACAAATGAATGGCTTTATTTCGACAGAATTTTTTAATAACAATACTCAAATTAATAATTGGCTTGAATTTTTAAAATTAACTTTTACAAAACTTTTTTTGGAGACTGCCGTCAAGTACACCGACTGGACTAAAATGGACGCCACACCAGCAGAAGAGCGTGATTTTTTTCGTTTTGCTTACAGGCTTGCATTAGAAAAACACGAATATTTTCCAAATACTTTTGATTTATTATTGAGTGCAAAAGGTGTCATTAATTCTAACTTTGCCTATGAAATGCATAAACAACTACAAGAATTTCCTATAAATGCTGTCTATGCAAATACGCTAAAACAAATTTCACTTCCACTTGACTCCTTTTTTGAAAAAACTCACAAAGTGAGTTTACAAAAATTTGCTACCATTCAAAGTCAAAAAAAATCTTTTAAAAAAACAAAATTACAATCTATTCACAAAAACCGTCCCGTACGAGAAACAGACACCGTGCCTGAAGACAAATATGCTGACAATAATTGGGTGAATGAAGATCACGCCTATTCTTGTTCTTTTCCAAGCGAAGACATATTTATGGAAAAGCTTGCTCTTGATTTAAAGAAAAATATGCAAGACCGTATCAGGGAAAAAGAAATTTTACACCGAGAATTGCAAAGTGATTTTGGTGATGGTCTCGATTTAAGAGAAACAATTCGCAACTGGCACAAAGAAAAAATTATTGTAAAAGAAACCTTGCACGTGGGCAAAGCAGACATAGGCGCCGTTATTTTTAGCTTTGCACAACCTGAAGAAGACGTGAAATTTTCTTGGCAATCATTTTGGCTTGCGGAACAACACGACGACAGCCATCTTATGTTTTACGCTACACCATTTAAAGATAATTTAATTGGCCCTGGCGTTGCTAAAAGTGAATTTGGTGGCTTTGCTGTTATTCCACTAGACTCCTATATTGAACATCCGTGGAATCACCCTTATATTTTAAATTACGCACAAAATTGCACGGAATGCCTTATTCTTGCAGGAGCTCTTTCTAGTCCGCACAAAAGTATTTTATTTATTTCTAGCCACCCCCCTTCCCAACACATCATAAAAATTCTAAAACAAAGCGGGAAAAATATTATCTACGCTCGACTTGACGAATTTTCACAAGCTGATATTCGCCGTGTGCGCACTTTTCATATTCTTGCAGAAGCGGGAGTGCGTGGTTATGCAGAAAAATATATTCGAAAGGATTAAATTTATTCATGGTTAAAACTCTCGCCATTTTTTCTTTTATTTTTTCATTACAAGCTTTTGCAATTCCAAATATGGAAACTGCTAAAATAGTTCCAGGTTCTTCTCTAGAGGCCTACAAATACACTCTAAAAAATGGACTGCACCTTATTGTCGTCCCTGACACCCGCAACCCCGTTGCTAGTTTGCACTTTATGCTAGACGCAGGCAGCAATCGCGAAAAGTTAGGAACAACGGGTCTGGCACATTTTTTTGAGCACAATATGTTTCGAAAAACCGTTGGGGCTCCAGAAGGCAATTACGATAGAGTTCTGAATTCCGTTGGTGGAAGTGGCAACGCTGGAACGGGAGACGCCTTTGTCACTTTTTATTCAAAGTTCCCAGCTCCTGCCATAGAAACCATGCTTAAGCTTGAAGCCGACCGCTTCATGCACTTAGACATAACTGACCCCTACTTCAGCACGGAAAAGGGCGCCGTTATTTCTGAAAGAAAATTGCGCGTAGAAAATGACCCCATGCAACGGAGCCAAGAAGTTTTGCGCTCCATCACAGAGCGTGGCACGCCAATGCAATGGATGACCATTGGTTCCAAGTCCGATGTTGAAAATATGAGCCTCAATGCCGCAAAACAGTTTTACAAAGAGTTTTACACACCAGACAACACACTTATTGTGCTTGGCGGCCCCTTTAAACCTCAACAAGCTTTTGAGTTAGTCGAAAAATATTTTAGCTCCTGGCGAAGCGGACGCACTCCAAAACAGGAACCCTACCCTGCAAATTATTACGTGCGAGACCTTGGAAAATCTTTTATTTGTAGCGCCCCTGTTTTTACAAAACGCTACCAAATTGTTTACCCTTCTGCGCAAAGCGACCTTACCACGTTAGTTTATACGTCGTTGTTTGAAGCCATGCTCAACGACAACATAGAAGGCACATTCAGTAGGCGCCTCGTAAAAGCAAAACTTGCCACTGAATTTAATTTTTACCAAGTTTATTGGCAAGATCAAACTCACCCTTATATTGCCAACTTTTATTTAGGGAGAGAGCAAGATTTTGAAAAAGTAAAGGCTTTTTGGTTAAAAAATGTTGCTACTGTGCTTAATACGCCCGTCACAAATAAAATAAAAAATCAAGTCTTAAAACAAATGGCTGTTTCTAATGCGGACGCAACGGAACGCATGACATCTTTAGTCAATGTTGCTATAGACAACGACTTCTTTTTGCGTGATTTTCACGCGGCTGGAAAAGCAGAAGATATTCTAAAAAATTTAAATGAAAAAAAATTCAAAGAATGGATGAAAAAGAATTTAAATGAAAAGAATTTTTATATGACAGGAATTGTACCAACAGGAGCAACCACTCCATGTTCAGAATATAAGGAACCACTATGAAAATATTAGGACTTACAGGAAGCCTTGTCATATCTTTTTTTATTTTTCAGTTTAACTTATTTGCGCAACAATCCAGCCTGCAAAGCATTCGTCCTATTATTTTTTCAAAACCCGTGGAATTAAACTGGCGTTCGGTTTCGTTTGATACCATTAATTATAGTGAAACTTCTCTTGATGGTGGAGCTTCTCTTTATAGTTTACCAAACCAAACCACAGCAAAATTTAGTTTAAGAATTGCCCTTCCTAAAAGTATTTACTCTATGACTCCACAGGAGCGCACAGCTTTTGGAGCCATGGCTGATTTACTTATTTTAGGAGGATTTAGCGATAAAAATTTTGAACAAATTCAAAATTTACTGTCTGAAAATGGAATTAATTTGGAAACTGGCATCAATCAAAATGGCCAGGTTGTGATTTCTGCCAATGCGCTGTCAAGCGATTTCGATTTAGTGTTAACAATCATGCAAGAAATGTTATTTTCACCAAAGTTTTCCTCTGGTGCTCTTGATATTTGGAAACAGCAAAGTCGCGATGCTTTTGTGAATTTAACCGACGCCAATACCCTTGAAAAACAAATGCGGTTTGTTGACAATCAAGCCAATATTCTTGCTCTTGGTGAAAATCAATATTTTTCAACCTATTTAAAGCGAATTTCTCCAACAGAAACAAGTAAAGTAACCATTGAAAAAGTGAAAGAAATTTATAAGCAAGCCTTGAATAAAAACGGGCTCAATGTTTGGCTTTCTGGAAATTACACACAAAAAAATTTCGTAAATTTATCTAAACTTGTTGCAGAAGTGCCTAAAACACAGCCCTCTGTTTATGCCTGGCTTCCTGAACGCCCACTGAGTAAAAATCAGGGAAATAAAATTTTGGCTGTACTTATTAAAAAACCAGATATGACTCAATGCAATGTTACGTTACGCTATTTCTATCCAAATTTAGGCAAACTGAATGACCTTGAAGAGGCTGAGTATTCTTTAATTTCAGAAGTCTTTTCCTCAACCGGTGGCGTCATTGGCAACGATAGATTTAGCAAAGTCATGCGCACAGACTCTGGCATTAGTTACTCTCCTCACGCTTATTTTAATCAAAATATTCTTTATCCAAATACAAACTTAAGTGCTTTTTATTTAAACTTCCAATCACCAAATGAACGCTTGGCAGAAGCTGTAAAACTAGCTAAGCAAACTTGGAATGTATTTTTAACAAAAGGCATACAAAAAGAAGAATTGGACGTGAAAAGAACATCGCTTATGAACAGGCTTCTTGCTACGGAGTCCACTATTTTTAATAAAAGTGACAGCATTATGGAGCAAGTTATGAGAGGCGAAGTTCCAAATAATAACCCCATCGAATATAGCCTTGTCAGCCTTGACCAATTAAAGAATGTCACTAGAATCAATCATATCCTAAGTGGCCTTGCTCAGGAGAAGCCCTTAGCGGTTTTGGTGATTATGGGCAATCCAGATGCAAAACAAATTTCAACTCTACTCGAAGAAAGTGGAGTGAGTTTGGTCAACACCATAGATTTCAATTCATTTATCCATTCACTTTAGGGAACACAAATGAAATCTTTATTTTTAGGTATTTTCGCTTTTTTTCTTTTCTTTTTTCAACTCTCAAGCCATGCTGAAATTCCGCCCGATATTCAAAAAATTTTAACCCGAGGCAAACTTGTCGTTGCTA
>JAZKEW010000158.1:0-1034 GCA_040386785.1 Bdellovibrionota bacterium | reverse complement strand
TTTTTTTCATAATAAAAAAAATGAGCTTGAAGGCATTGACATTACCATTGCAAATGAAATAGCCCACGCGTTGGGAGTGAAGTTAGAAATAAATTCACAAGCACCATCCTTTAATGCCGTTGTAGATCAAGTTGAAAATGATGCTGCAGACATCGGTTTAGGCTCGCTCAGTTCAACCCTCACTCGAGGGCTCCATGTCTCTTTTTCGACTCCTTATTTAAAAGTGAATAAAGTTCTTATTGTCAACCGCGTGACCGATCTCAAGTTGGAATCTGAAGGCACAATGCCTAAAGGAGACCAAATTAAGTTTGGAGTCATTAAAAATTCTGCTTATGAGAGCTTTCTCAAAGAGAAGTTTTATACTATTAGCAAGTATGCGTCGCCTAACAACGTGGTTTCCTACGGTACCCTAGAAGCCGCAATGAAAGAACTTATGGATGGCAAAATATACGCTTTATTTACAGATGAAATTAGAGCGAATTATTTGTTAAAAAACGTCAAGTCTGCAAACATATATTCCAAAAAATATATGGTTGACAACCAAGATGACCCCCTCTGTCTTGCCGTCAATTTTAAAAACCCAACCCTGTTAGGCTGGATCAATCTTTTTGTTGCAAGTATGGACGACAGTGGAATGGCAAATGCTATTTTTCAACAATATTTGAAGGGCCTTAAATGAGCGAAACAGGAATAAGCGAAATTCCACCACCAACGAAAACAATGCTCCATAAGGTAAAAGGAGTGCTTCTTAGCCATTGGACTGTTATTATTGCAATGCTTCTTGGCGGAACTTTTGGTGTTTTTTATCCAGCAATTGCAAAAAAGCTTTCTTTTCTAGGAAATATTTATATTGACCTCCTGCAAATTGCAATTATCCCCATTATGATGGTGGCCCTTATTTGCAGTTTTTGTCATATTTTTAAATCAAATGAGTCTTTGTATTATCTTAAAAAAATTTTTTTCTGGTTTTTTGTGTTTACTCTCACAACCCTTTGTATCACATTTATTCTCGTGTTTCTTATTAAACCAGGCAG
>JAZKEW010000157.1:1310-7518 GCA_040386785.1 Bdellovibrionota bacterium | reverse complement strand
TAGACCAATTGGTGTTGAAACAGATATTTTTGTTGAACTCAAAGTTATTGAAACCACTGCTGGTGTGCGTGGCGACACCGCAACTGGCGGCAGCAAACCTGCAAAACTTGAAACAGGTCTTGTGGTGAGTGTGCCTTTTCACATTAACGAGGGAGACGTTTTACGCATTGACACACGTGAAGGCGTTTATATGGACAGAGTGAATAAAAAATAAATATCATACGGCCAATGCATGTGCCGTATCGTTTAAAGGACAGTAAATTATGGTTGATATCGCTAAAATTGAAAAACTAATGCAACTTATGTCAAAGCATGGCTTTGACGTGGTGCAAGCGGAATCTTCGGGCGAAAAGCTATCTCTAGCGAGAAACGCTTCCCATGCCCACATTTTTCAACATGCACCGCACTCGTCACAGCAAATGAGTTCCTCTTCACCTAAAAATGCATCCATTGAAAATTTAGATGAAAATCAAGGGAACAGCACAGATGTTTCCATATCTACACCCGTTGCTAAGGAAGAAAAAGCCCAACCAATCGGTGAAGTTATGACAAGCCCTTTTGTAGGAACTTTTTATCGCTCCCCTAGCCCCGACACCCCATCATTCGTGGAAATTGGTTCCAAAGTTAAAAAAGGTCAAGCACTTTGCATTGTAGAAGCTATGAAACTTATGAATGAAATTGAGTCGGAAGCCGATGGCGAGGTCGTTGCAATTTTAGTGGAAAATGCAAAACCTGTTGAGTTTGGCACACCGTTGTTTATTATCGCTCCTATAAAATAACATAGGAACTCATCAATATGACCAATAAATTTAAAAAAATTCTTATTGCCAATCGCGGCGAAATTGCCGTTCGAGTTATTCGCGCTTGTCGTGAACTTGGAATAAAAACCGTTGCCGTTTATTCAAAAGCGGACGAACATAGCCTGCACGCAAAACTTGCCGATGAAAGTATTTGCATTGGCCCTGCTGAGAGTAAAAAAAGTTATCTCAATATTCCTGCTATTATTGCCGCTGCTGAAGTGAGTGGAGCCGATGCAATTCACCCTGGCTACGGATTTTTATCTGAAAACACAGCTTTTGCAGAAATTTGCCGCAAGTGTAACATTACTTTTATTGGCCCTACGCCGGAACAAATGAAACAACTCGGCGAAAAAGTAGCGGCTCGTGATGTGGCTCGCAAGGCCGGTTTGCCTTTTTTGCCTGGTTCAAAATCCGCCATAGAAAACGTTGAGTCTGCTAAAAAAACAGCAAAAGAAATTGGCTTTCCTGTTATTTTAAAAGCCAGCGGTGGTGGTGGTGGGCGAGGCATGAAAATTGTCCACAAGGAAGAAGATTTAGAAAAAGCTTACTTCACTTGTAGGCAAGAAGCCGCGTCAGCCTTTGGAAACTCTGAGGTTTATTTGGAAAAATACCTTGAAAACCCAAGGCACGTTGAAATTCAACTTATGGCTGACAAATTTGGCAATATTGTGCATTTAGGGGAACGGGACTGTAGTATTCAACGGCGCCATCAAAAAGTCATTGAAGAAGCTCCTTGTAATTTGCTCTCTGAAAAAGAGCGCAATAAAATTGGTGCTTACGCTATCGCTCTTGCAAAAGAAGTTGGTTACCACGGTGCCGGTACCGTTGAGTTTTTAATGGACGATAATAAAAACGTCTACTTTATGGAAATGAATACGCGTATTCAAGTTGAACACCCTGTTAGCGAAGCCGTCACAGGAGTTGATCTCGTGCGCACACAAATTCTTGTTGCCATGGGTGAAAAACTTCCTTTTTCACAAAAAGACATTTCCATTCGCGGCCATTCTATTGAATGCCGTATCAATGCTGAAGATCCAAAAACTTTTGCACCTTGGCCCGGGCATATTACTGCTTATTCAAGCCCAGGTGGCCTTGGTGTGCGCGTAGACAGCTTTGTGTACCACGGCTACACTGTTGTGCCCTACTACGACTCCATGCTTGCAAAATTAATTGTGCATGCAGACACTCGCGAACTTGCAATTAAAAGAATGGAATGCGCTCTAAAAGAATTTATCGTGGATGGTATTCGTACTAACATCGCTTTCCACCTCAAGGTTTTAGAACACCCCGACTTTATCAATGGCACTCATTCTACACGGTTCTTAGAACGTGCCGGATTCGTAAAATAAATTTTATAGGAACACGATTATGAAGGGCAATGCACTCATTATTCAGTCGGGTGGGCCGACTGCGGTGATTAACCAATCTCTAGCTGGAATTATGCTCACAAGCCGCAACTATACACAAATTCAAAATGTGTACGGGGCTTATCATGGTCTACATGGTTTATTGCAAGAAAACTTCCTCAATCTTTCTAAAGAACCAAGCTCTATTTGGAATGAAATTGCTGTTTCCCCAGGGGCTGCTTTGGGCTCAGCACGCATAAAACCAAAGTCCAGCGACTTAGAACGTATTTTTAAAATATTTACCGCACACAATATTAAATTTGTTTTTTACAATGGGGGCAACGACTCCGCAGAAGCTGCGGAACTTATTCGTGAAGAAGCGAATAGACTCCATTATGACGTCCATATTTTGCATGTCCCAAAAACAATTGATAACGACTTGCTCGTGACCGACCACTGCCCTGGGTTTGGGAGCGTTGCAAAAGTCGTGTCTCATATTGTTGCAGGAGATGACCTAGATAACCGTAGCTTTTACAACAGTGTTAAAATTAATGTTGTCATGGGAAGACACGCTGGTTGGATAGCAGCTTCCAGTGCACTTGCAAAAAAAGGGCATATTGATGTTGAAGATCACGATGAAGTGGGGCCTCATTTAATTTATTTTCCTGAAATTGAATTTAACGAAGCACAATTTTTAGACGACGTGCAAAACACTTACGATCGCATCGGTCGTGCAACAATTACAGTTGCCGAAGGTGTGGCCGACAAAATCAACCATGAGAAATTTACAGGCGAAGTTGACGAATTTGGCAATGCGCTTTTGTCTAGTTCTGGAAAGCTTGGTGATTATTTATCTAACTTAATTCAAAAAAAATTGAAATTTAAATCCGAACTTGGTAAGCTCCGTTGCAGGGCTGACACCCTCGGTTATTTGCAACGCTCCCTTGTGGGTATGGCATCAACAGTCGACCAACAAGAAGCTTTTATGCTTGGTGAGCAGGCAGTGCACTTTATGATGAAGGGTGAAACGGACAAAATGGTCACTCTTGTCCGCGAAGAGGGCTCAGAGTACAGATGCTCCGCTTCTCTTTGCGATTTAAAGCTGGTGGCACAAAAAACGAAGCTAATGCCACGCAGCATGATTAATAAAGAAGGCAATGGGGTAACAAACGAATTTTACGACTATGCTCTACCACTTATAGGGGCACTTCCTGAAATTCGTGCGTTAAAAACACCTCATGTAGAAAGAATACTACCTATTTATAAACGAATGTGAAAGGCTACTTAAATTGGTTACTAATCCCCCCCGGAGTTCTTATGCGAGCATAAAATCCGTTGTTGACAGCAAAATGCAACACATCCGAGTTCAAAATAATCCCTCGAACGGTTTAGTTACGCAAACGCTGAATTCCATGAAAAGCCCTTTTTTTAACATTCACGCAGACGATGCCCTTGGCAATTTTATGGGGCGTAGGCTCGGAATTTGTTCTCTTTCAGCTCAGTATCAAAGTCTTGTATCATCATCTTACAAAGTGAACGAACTCACCGTACAGCAAGTTGTCAATGCGGCAGCAGTAGCAGCTCATCATGGCCAGGGCACTTGCATAGAGCTTTCTTGCTTGGCGTACGTCTTATTTGTTCTTGCAGTCGATGAACAATCAACACAAAATCATCCTAATGTTGAATCCATCTCAATTAATTTCGACAATGGTTCATCTTATTTTGAAAATCATTGCTATGTTGTTGTAAAAGAACACCAGGATGCTGAATTAAATTCAAGCAATTCCCACGTGGTAGATTTTTGGGTTTCTAAAATTATGCCATCTATTGGCAAAATTCAGTATCGTGGAACTGCCGTCCACACATCAACAATAGACAAAGCTATTGAAGAGTTAAAAAAGCATTTTAAGAAGGAAGGCATTCAGAAGGACTTAGACTTAGAGAGTATTCTTACAAATCTAGAAAAACATGGTAGACAACAGAAAATAAAGTCTACCCTCCCTTTGCTCATGGGTATTTTCTTTATTTCATGTATGATTTACTTCCTAGAGCAAGCCCAGCATAGAAACTAAATTCTGAGCTCTATAATAAGCCCTTCACTTCCCTGTTTAATACTATAATCACTCGCAGAAGCATTTGCTAAATCAAGCCAAGTCACAAAACTAATTAATGCAAATAGCATATTGGGACTACTGGGGTCGCTCCCCAAAATGGTCATCCCTTTTTCAATGCGTCCATTTACGGAAAGAGCGTTGTTACCAACAACTTCGTAAAATTCTTCCGGGTAAACCACGCCTTCGCATTCCCAATGCGCAATTATTTTTCCATTGTTACTTTTAGCCGTAAAAATAACTTCATTGCCGCGTCTGGCAAAGTACACACAACTTCTCCATGGCCCCACAAGCAAACGCCGCAATAAAGCTTCGTTGGTATTTGCTTTTAATGGAGTAACAATGGCCTGTTCAATATTAATTCCCTTACGGCGCCAAGTTGTATCAAAGGTTTCTGCAACGTCGCGAAATATTTGCGACACATCCGTATTTTGCAATGGTGATTTCGCAACAAGTTTTTCAATAATACCATTGGGATCATTGGCTAGATAAATTTCAAATTCGTTCAAACTATCCATAACGTCATTCCAACGTCGCTTAATAATGACGTTGGGATCGGAATTTTGTAAATGCAAGTGAGGGGAGCCTGAATTTTTGTCTTGTTTTTGCTTTAAAAAAGATTTTTCAGTAGCATACGCGCGCACTTGTTGCACAAATTGATAAAGTGCCATTTCAGGAGCAGGAATTCCACTGCGTACTTCTTCTTTTTGCAGTTGCCCTTGCAAATATTTTAGCGCAAGAGAGAAGCAAGAATTTTGTTCATTTTTACTTGAAAAATAAGAACAAACAGAACCAATTTGATATAAAATAGCAATAAATCCCAAAAATGCAAAAATCAAACCACCTATTATAAAAAAAACATTTGACAGTGTTTTTGTCATATGTAAATAGCTCAAAACAAAACAAAGAGCAGCGCTTATTAAAAATAAAATACAGAGCAAAGAAGGGAAAATTTGCACGCAAAAACATTTTATTTTAAACAGCTTAGTAACTTGTTGTACAGGCACATGCCCTTTTGTTGATTTTCCACGAGGAGTGGTTTCATGAGTTGAATTCTTTTTTTTAACATACCAAGGCTGAGGGCTATTGTGGTTTTGTATCATGGCTTGTTACCTGAGTTGAAGAATATTATTGCCTGTCAAGATATACGACGGGAGCGAAATCAACAATAGACAAGTCTACATATTCTCTGTTGTTCCAAAAACCTCGTTTTGCCTCAATGACAAGCTGCACATCGAGTCCACTAGCGAGTAGGTTTTCAAATGCCTCTGCCATACTGAATGCAGTCAACCAGAATTCTTTGTTCTGTTCAAGGAATAAAATTTTTGCGTGCCCTTGTGTGGGGTCTTTGCCAATGCGCTTGATGTGTTTTATTTGCAAGGGGCCGACAAGCCATTTTGTACGTGGATTTTCAATTCCGTACGGCTCAAAAGTTTCAAGCCTTGAAATGAAATGGTTGTCCACCTGAGTTAAGGACAGTTTACCATCTAAATTTAGAGGTGGAGTTTTGTCTTCGGCTGCAATGAGTTCTTGTGCTTTGCTTTGTAAGTATTCGCACAACCACGGAAGTTTTTCTGGTGCAAGAGTGAGTCCAACCGCGTGAAAGTGTCCACCAAAGGAAATAAATTCGTGACGCACTTCGTCTAGTGCTGCAAACAAATTAAAACTATGTGTTGAACGACCACTGCCTTTTAGTTTGCCGTCAAGAAGGCCAAAGACAAGCGTGGGTCTGTAATATTTTTCGAGCACCCTCGATGCCACAAGGCCCACAACTCCTGGGTGCCAATTTGGCTCGTACAGCACAAGGGCATCGGGCAAATTTGGCATTTTATTTTTCACCATTTGCAAAGCTTCAGCGGTGAATTTTTTTTCGAGCTGTTGGCGTTGCGTGTTTTCTAAGTGCAAAAACTGCGCAAAGTCGCTGGCTTCTTCTTTATTTTGTGTTAGCAAA
>JAZKEW010000157.1:0-1300 GCA_040386785.1 Bdellovibrionota bacterium | reverse complement strand
ATCAACACTACGAAGAGCATTGCCAAGACGTCCCGCTGCATTTAAACGAGGGCCAATCTTAAAACCGATATCTGCAGCACATACCTGCGTATTTTCACTCCAACCAGCAAGCTTTAAAAGTTCAAATAAGCCAAGCCTTTTGCCTTGCCTCAAATTCATTTGCAAAACTTCAAGGCCAATTTTGCATAAAATATGATTCGCACCGTTTAAAGGGGCCATATCAGCAATAGTACCAATAGCAACGTAATCTAAATAATTTTTTAAAATAAGATTGTTGTAGGAAGGCGAAATTTCACGGAGCAATGCTCGCAAGGCAATCATTAAATAAAAAGCAACACCAACGCCTGCAAGCATTTTAAATGGAAATAAACAGTCTATTTGTTTAGGATTTAAAATTGCAAAAGCTTGTGGCAACTCAGCAGGAACATCGTGGTGATCGGTAATAATGACGTCAATATGACAATTTTGCGCCTCAAGACAGGCATTTAAAGCAGCTATGCCATTGTCAACGGTGATAATAAGTTTGGTGCCATTTTGAGAAAGTTTTTTTACGCCCACAGGGTTAAGGCCATAGCCTTCCGTGAGGCGATCGGGAATATAAATTTCAACTGCGTAATTGAGTGCACTAAAAAATTCCTTCAGCATAGCGCAGGAAGTTGTGCCATCGACATCGTAATCACCAAAAATGGTAATTTTTTCTTTTTGCTCTATTGCCAAAAGAATTCGCTGCGCTGCCTTGCGAATGTCTTTTAAGCTCCAAGGATCGGGAAGAAGAGCGAGAAGCGATTGATTTTCTTCATTCTGATTTTGTAAATTTAGCTGCTTGAAAAGTTGTTCTTTTTTTTGCAGAAAATATTCGTCTAGTTTTTCTTCCTGTGAAGCAAAAAAGTGTTTTCTTTTCCAAACGTATTTAGCCGTGGTGGTGTGGGTATTGGAATGGGACATTCAACAGTTCCTCTTTACTATAGTATACCTTCATAAGCGTCAACGCCCACCCTGGAGCGCACATTCCAACAAGTTCTCTATTTTTGTGCACAAAGGCGTTTTGAATACAATCTTCTTTTAATTTTCCAATGGCCATTTGCACGCAGGTACCAACCATATTACGAATCATATTCTTTAAAAAACCATCGCCCCAAAAGTCAACATAAAGCATTTCTGGAAATTGTGGATGATTTGAAACCTGCACGGCATAAATATTTTTAATTGTGTTTTTTGCTGAGCAATCGGATGCTCTAAAACCTGCAAAATCGTGTTCACCTACAAATTGAGAACAAATGTCCTGTAAATTTTTAATTTT
>JAZKEW010000156.1:0-11571 GCA_040386785.1 Bdellovibrionota bacterium | reverse complement strand
TTTTTAGAAAAAACTTCCTGCATAGAACTAGACGCCCAACCAACACTAATCCTATCAAAATAAGTACTTTGTGTTGGCACCACAAAATCAAGTCCTGGCACAACTCGCTTTGCGCGCAAAAAATCAGAATAAAAAGTAACAGCTGCTGAAACTTTATCACCTAAAAATGCAAGCTCTATGGGTAAATCCGTATTGGCATTTTGTAGTCGTAATTGTTTAAACCATTTGGTTGCGCTTTCAGGAATAAACCAACTAGAAGGAGTAATTTCCGTTTGAGTAGCAAGCAGTGCAAGCAAAAACTGGCTTTTGTATGAAGGGGATATGGCGATACGTTGACGCCAATAGGGGTTTTCTTCGGTGTGAATTAAAATATCCCAGTTTACCGGATAGACAATATTTGACTGATTAATTCTGTATGCAATACCCAAGGGATCTGTGAACAGAGCTAAGTAGGCTCTTCCGTCTTCGTTTATTTTGGAGCGTTTGCAAAGAGGTGATTTATTGTCTGCGGGAGAAACATATTCGTCCGGCAAAGAGCGTAAAAGTCTTTCTAGGGAGAGTTTTTCTAAAATGCGTTCATCGGCTACCACAACGTCATAGGTTCTTAATCCGGCTCGCATATGTGCTTCAAATTCATTTCTGCTTCCTACAAAATCGACGCGCACGTTGAGCTTATTTTCTTCTTCAAAATGGGCGATAAGGGTAGGGTCTAGAGTATGCATGGTAGAGAGGACATTAATTGTGGGCTTAAAAGTTGCGAGGGCTTTTATTTGAAAAGCAATTTGAAAAACAAGCACACATGAGGTAATAATCAGTCGTTTGAAGAAAAACATTTTTCCGCCTAAAAATAAAGGAATATACAATGGCACGCTATCAGTTTATTGATCCCGAAGAACAAGGTCGGGACCCTTTCGCATCTGATGAATCTTTCTCTAGTCAAAATACAACAGAATTTGAAACAATGCTGCAATCAGAAACCGATATTCCTTTTGGAAAAAAATACAAACCAGGTGAGCCCGTCGCAGGTTCTGTTGCTTCCGTAGGGGCTGATTTCATTTTTGTAGACTTGGGTGGTAAAAACGCAGCATCTATTTCTTGCGATGAATTTCTTTCCGCAGGAATGACTTTGCCAAAAATGGGAGAGCGAATAACAGCCTACGTACGCACAGACAACGGCTCTGAAATATTGCTCACCCGTTCGCTAAAACGCGGTGATGTCGATGAGCTTTTAATTCGCAACGCCTTTGAATCTAAAATTCCTGTGGAAGCTAAAATTGAAAAAATCAATAAAGGCGGTTTTGAAGCCACCATCGGGAGCAAACGTTGTTTTGTGCCCATGTCTGGAATGGAATTGCATCGCATTGAAAATCCTGATGTGTATATTGGTAGTGTATTTCAATTTCATATTATTGAGATGAAGGGGCGTAACATTGTTCTGTCTCGAAAAAGTTTGCTTCGTGAAGAGCAAGAAACGAAGGCTGCTAAAACTCTTGAATTAATTCAAGAAGGGCAAATTTATAAAGCAACCGTAACCAAATTAATGAATTTTGGTGCCTTTGCTTCTATGGATGGTCTTGAGGGGCTTATTTCTATGAATGAACTTTCTGCCAAGCGAGTTAAAAACGCAGAGGAAGTTGTGAAGGTTGGTGATGTGGTGTCTGTGCGTGTTTTGCGCATTGAACGCAGCCCAAAATTACGCATTGCTTTGAGCTTAAAAGATGGTTCCGAAGGCTCGCAGTGGAGCGAATATCAAGATAAAAAAGTAACAAAAACAAATTCGCAAGAACCTATGAACGAAAACAATAATATATTTGCTGCAGCACTGAATAAAGCAAAAAGAAGAAATTAAGTTTGCGCATAGAATTTTCTCAAAACTCCTATACTTTTTATTCAGATCCTGCTATGTCCAACACCACGCTCTAATCAGACTCCAAGTCGTATTCTGAGTTATTTTTTTAATCAGGCTAAAACTTATTAGCTTTTTCCCACTCGGCACGCCTGTGCAAGGTGGTTTTTTATAGAAAGGTCCCTTTTTGCATGTCTACTCTTCAAACTGAATCCCCTAAGAAAAAAATAAACTACAAAGCTCTTGAATGGCTTGATGAGGACGTTGATTTCCTCTCCCAAGACGAAGTTGCTGGCAGTTTTGAAACCATGTTCAAAGAGCAAGAAGAATCCGCTTCCGGCATTAAGGAAGGTCAAGTGGTTCAGGGTCGTATTATTGAAATTAAAGACGACTCTATTATGATTGATATTGGCCATAAATCTGCAGGTGAAGTTTTAAAGAGTGAATTTACAGCAAGCACAAATATGCCATTTTCTCTTAAAGTGGGAGACATGGTTGATGTGTATGTTGAAGTTTTTGAAGACGATGAAGGCGAACTTGTTCTTTCTAAAGATAAAGCAGACATGCTTAAAGCGTGGGACCGTATTTCTGAAGCCTTTGAAAAAGGCGAACTTGTTAAAGGTAAAATCGTTGGGCGCGTTAAAGGTGGTTTGTCTGTAGATATTGGCGTAAAAGCCTTTTTACCAGGCTCCCAAGTTGATCTCCGTCCTGTACGCAACCTTGAAAAACTTCTTGGCCAAGTTCTTGAATTTAAAATTATCAAATTTAATAAAAAACGTGGCAACATTGTGCTTTCACGCCGCGTTCTTCTTGAGCAAGATCGCGAACGTATGCGCAGCGAAACTCTCAAGGGCTTGCAAGTTGGTACCAGCATGATTGGTATTGTTAAAAACATCACTGACTATGGCGCATTTATTGACCTTGGTGGTATTGACGGCCTCTTGCACATCACAGACATGTCTTGGGGACGCTTAAATAGCCCATCTGAAGTGCTGACTGTTGGCGAAGAACTCAATGTTAAAATCTTGAGCTTTGATCAAGGTAGCAACCGCGTTTCTTTGGGTCTAAAACAATTGCACGGTGATCCTTGGGTTTCTGTTGCTGAAAAATACGCACCAAACCAACGCTTGCGTGGAAAAGTTGTGAGCCTTACAGACTACGGCGCATTTGTTGAATTAGAGCCTGGCGTAGAAGGCCTTATTCACGTTACTGAAATGACTTGGAACCGTCGCATCAAACATCCAAGCAAAATTGTAAATATCGGTGACGACGTTGAAGTTCTAGTGCTTGCTGTTGATCTTGAAAATCACCGTATTTCTCTTGGCATGAAACAAACTGAACCAAACCCATGGGAAATTGTGACTCAAAAATATCAAGTTGGCGACGTTATTCGTGGCAAAATTCGCAATATTACTGACTTTGGTGTGTTTGTTGGTATCGAAGAAGGTGTTGATGGCCTTATTCACGTTTCTGACATAAGTTATACAGAACGTATTAAACACCCTCAAGATCTCTATAAAAAAGGTGATGAAGTTGAGGCGAAAGTCTTGCAAATTGATATTGAAAATATGCGCTTTTCACTTGGTATTAAACAACTAGGTGAAGATCCTTATGACGTTGCAGCTAAGCAATTTACTCCAGGAACAAAGGCTAAGGGCAAAGTAACTCGTTTAACTGACTTTGGTGTGTTTGTTGAAATTGCACCTGCTGTAGAAGGCCTTGTGCACACAAGCGAACTTGAAAAAAGTGATGTTGCTGTAGACACAGAAATTGAGTTTGTTGTGCTCAGCGTAGACACAGCGGAACGTCGTTTTGAGTTGTCTCAAAAAGCAGCTGTGCGTGGACTTGATGAAAATCATCAAAAGTCCATTCAAGCAGCGTTGAACCACGAAGCGCCGCCACAAAATAGTTTTGCAGAAGCCTTTGCTCGTGCCAAAGTATCGAAGGATGCTGAGTAAAGCCTATGTCAAATGAAAATAAGGGTGGCCGTCGCTGCGGTGTTCTGGCCATTGCCCTTTCCACAATTGGTGTTGTGTCTATTTTATTTGTGGTGCTGTTTTCGGTTTTTGTCGCATTTGCTATGCACTCTGTTTCAAGTTCTGTAAAAAGTCTTGTTTCATCACAAGTGCCTAGCAAATCTTACGGCACAAAAGTCAATTATGCCGTGCCACGAAAAAATACTCCCTATATTGCTGGAATTAAGTTAATGGGCGAAATTTCTGGTGATACTGCCGATGAAATTCTCGACAAATTCAAAACTGCTAAAGAAGACAGCATGGCTGTTGGCGTGTTGTTTGAAGTCAGCAGTCCTGGTGGTTCCGTAGTGCCGAGTCAAGAAATTTACGACCAAATTAAAAGCCTTCAAGAATCTAAGCCTGTGGTTGTCTATGTTCGTGAAATGGCCGCCAGTGGTGCTTATTACTCTTCAGCATCTGCTTCCAAAATTATTGCCAATAGAGGCAGTATTATAGGCAGCATTGGTGTTATTATGGAAGGTTTTGAAGCTGACAAATTAATTCAATTTTTAAAAATTAATCCGGTAACTATAAAAACAGGTGCTTTAAAAGATACGGGCTCACCCACACGCGCCATGAATGAAACCGATAAAAAATACCTGCAAGGGCTTATAGAAGAAACCCGCGAGGAATTTGTGAATGATGTTAAAAGTGCGCGCAAAACCACGGCAGAAGATATGAATTTTATGTCTGATGGTCGAGTTGTGCTTGCACCTCAAGCTCTTAAGCTAAAATTAATTGATGCTATTGGCACGCGGGATGACGCCCTTTCTGAAATTGCAAAGCTAGCAAAACAAAAAAAGACGCCAGAATTGTTTTACTATGAAAATATAGACACTTTTTCGGAAATATTTTCACAAAAGTTTTCGGGGCAGGTGGCTGATATGTTGAAAACATCAGTTTCGCAATTTATCACCACAAGTCGTCTTGATCGTGGAATGCATTAATAGCTACAAATAAATCTTCAAATAAAACGCTACTTTTTCAATTATAATCATCAAGCATCCTAATATTAATAATAAAACAATTGGTGATAAATCAAGAAAACCATTGCCAGTTCTTATAATTAATTTTGGAAATTTTTGCGTCAACATTCTGCAGGGAGGGGCTGTTATCGCTCGAAAAAACACCACAAAACCATTATTTGGATTAGCTCCAACAAAACTTAAAACCCCTGCGACCACAAGGCACAACGAATAAATTTGGAGAAGGTAGTGGGCAAGAGTTAAAAAAATATCAATTAATGGCATGAATTCATTCTCCTTAGTGTAAAAGATAAGCCGAAGTATGACATATTTTCCCAACTTATTGAAACATTTTTTTCATATTCAGTCTTCCCACAATCTTCCGATAGGCCTATGAAGTAATCTTTTTTAGTGCAATTGAGGGAACTATTTGTGACCACAGTGGGAAAACCGTTGATTCAGGTTGGAAGCAATATTTTTGAACTCATTGAATTTACGGTAACAAAACCAATTGAAAATAACAATTCCACCCACGTAAGCCCCACTTTATATGGTGTCAACGTGGCCAAAGTGCGCGAGGTTATCAGGCTTCCTAAAATTGTTCCCTGTCTTACGAGCGCAAGTGAAGTCTTGGGAGTTTTTAATTTACGCGGATTGCCTATTCCTGTTATCAATTTGGCCAAGGCACTTGGTTATGCTGATGAGCCAGTGTCCCCCACAAGTCAAGTCATTGTCACTGAATTTTCAGGTCGTCTTGCTGGGTTTGTTGTGTCAGGAACCCGAAGAATTCGTCGGGTGAGCTGGGATAAAGTTCTTCCCCCGTCAAGCGACGCTTTTAACTCTATTACAGGCATGATGCTGATAGAAAACCAAGATTTCATTTTCATTCTCGACTTTGAAAGAATTCTCATCGACATTGAACGCAGAAGTGGGGGGGAACAAAGCGGTAGTTCCTCCTATCACGTTAACGAAAGCACACAAACACAACGAGGTGGAGCAAAACCTCTTGTGCTTGTTGTTGATGACTCATCGACAGCGCGCAAAGCCATCTCGGAAATGCTACGAGGATTTAATTTAGAGGTTATGGAATTTAGCAATGGTGATGAGGCTTGGAATGAAATCAATTCTTCTGTGGAAGGGGGTTTGACGAGCAAAATTCAACTTATCGTCAGTGATGTGGAAATGCCAAAGCTCGATGGATACTCTTTGGTGAGACGAATTCGCAAGAGTGCTCGATTAAATCATTTGCCCATTATTTTGCATTCTAGTTTAACGGGAGAAGTGAATAGAGAACGGGCCAAACAAGCTGGCGCTAATGCTTACGTGAGTAAGTTAAACAAAAAAGAAATGGTGGAAGCTCTCAATGCAGTTTTTCCAGGGTACATTGCAGGTAGTGCATGACATTGCGTACACAAGCCTTCGAAAATAGAGAAATTATTTTTAAAGAAGGTGACAAAGCAGACGGAATATTTTTAATACAAGACGGTTTTGTAGAAATATTTCACGCGCGTGAAAATACCGATGTTATTTTAGCTGTTTTAAAAGTTGGTGACGTTATTGGAACGATGACATTAATTTCACAAGCGCCTAGAACAGCATCCGCTCGTGCAAAAGGAAAATGTGTTTTAGTTTATTATCCAAACGAAAAGCTAAAACAAGGTTTTAAAGAAATTCCCGTTTGGACTCAAGCTATCATAAAAGATATTGTTGCAAGAGTAAAAGATACAAATGAAAAATTAATAGAAGCAGCTTTAAGAGAAAGAGTCTTGCAACGCAACATAGGAACTGTGTATCATCATAGTGCACAATTGGCATATTTATTAGCATCTTTTATGCGTAAAGCAACAATAATGGATGACACAAGAACACCTTTGTATCAAGCAAAAAATTTTTTAATTCAAGCAGAATTTATTTTACTAAAAAAAATTTCATACTTGCAAAAAATTTTTAATCTGTTTGAGCAAAATAGCTTATTTAGAATTCGAGAAAATCAAAAATATGGTCCAGTTATTTTGAATCCAAATCCACAAATTTTGGAAGATTACGCTAATTTTTCCATTGCCTCAGTAAAAAAAGGTGTTAATTATTTTGTTCCTCCAAAATATTATAAATGGATGAATGCACTGGTACGCATTAGTAAAAAATTTAATAACTTGGAGCAATTTTCTAAAGAGCAACTGATTAATTTATTAAAAACTGATATGGTACGAGATGATGTTGAAATTCATTTGTTGGAACTTTTACAATATGAATTGATACAAGAAAAGGACTCATTCTATCTATTTTCACCGACAAAATTGCAAAGAACCATGATTTTTGAAAGCATTAGCCGATCATTGAAAGACGTTACAATATAAGACTATTCTAAAAATTCTTCGCCAAATTCCTCTTTTAAAGAGTCAATATATTCTTGAAATTTGCTTAAAATTTTCTCGTCTTGAATGTCTTCAAGTTTTTGTGCCAATTCAATTTCTTTGTGTAAGTGTATTAAAAAACGGAGAGCAGCGCGAATTTTGTGAATTTTAGATTCTTCACGGGTATTTATTTTTTTAGATCCCATCGGTTATGCATCCAAAAATATTCTTGTGGGTTTTGTAAAATCATTTGCTCAACTTGCAAATTCATTCTTTTTGTATTTTCAGTGACAAGTTGTGCAAATTCTATACTATTATCTTCCTCTATTAAGAATTGTGGAAAATAAATAACATCATAACAACCAGGCTTTGTTCTTTTTATAATAACAGGTACAATGGGCGCTTTTTTTCGTAAATAAAGCTTTGCCAAGCTGTTATTAGTCGAAGCTAATTTACCAAAAAAAGGCAGATGTTCTCCACTCGGGCGTTTTTGATCTACAATAAAACCAACAATTTCCTTTTTATCAATGGCATTAAATATTTGCGTGGTTGCAGATAAATGTCCTTGTCTATCAATAAGGCTATAGCCAATATGTTTGCGTACATTTTCAACCCATTTGGCCACAAATCCTTTGCCAATATTTTTAACAACCACATGGACAGGGGTGTAGGTTTTGGCGTTGATATGGCATAATAGCTCCCAATTACTCATATGAATGCACATGGCATAAGCACCAGTATTTTGTTTAAATATGGTATCAGCGAGCTGTTTATTTATAAAATTAATTTTTGCTTTAGGAAATAAGCGTTTTGCAACAATAAATTCAAGCAAAGTGGAAAAAAAACTGGTCATAGAGCGTCTGCCAATTTGTTTTTTTTCTTTTAATGTTTTTGTATTGGCAAAGACAATATCTAAATTTTGTAAAATAATAGAGCGACGAATTCTAAAAATATCGAAAGACAATACGCTCAAAAACTTAGCAATAAAACTTATAAAATAAAAGGTTATCATTTAAACACCATGCAAAATGTGAAAAGTCACAGCGCATGATATTGAACCATCTAAACTTTTTCCACAAGTGGATGTTTAAAAAAATGCTCTTCCACATCGACTTTCGTAAAAAACTTGGCCTTGCAGACTGTGCAAACGTAGTTAGCGTCTTGACGCATAAAGGACTTTTGATCCGGTTGTCTTGGCATACTGAGCTTATCGTCCTTTGCGTCTTTTTTGTCGGAAATAACGTTGCTGTTTGTGCTTTTTGTCTGTTCGTTGCTCATATTTTTTTCCTTATGCATGAATTTTAGAGTACAATTCTTCTACAAAGAATATCGTCTGCCGTGAAATCATTTTTAGTCAAATTTTGGAGTTTCTGTGATATCGCTGGCAGTATTGCTATATTCTTCCTGTCCTAGAACATGTATTTCCTTTTCTTTTTGCGTTGTTGGCAATGTCTTAACTTCGGTTGCTTGCTGTGGCTCTATCACTTCTTTGTTGTTCGTTTTAGAAGATTTTTTTATTGAGTTCATAGGATTAGGAGAGAGTTTTATAGGAATTTTTAAAATAGAATGTGTTGAGAAAAGGGGATTTCTATTTGTTGATTTTTTCCCTTCAAGAGTCTTCAAAACAACATTATTTAAATGTTCTTTCAAAGCAACGGGCAAGTTTTTGCGTTCTAGGTCGTTTGTCAAACACTTTGCCATATCTTCTATATTCACATAGTTTTTTGTGCATAAAAGGCATTTAAAATAACAAATTTCATGCGAATTCACTTCACGAATTGGAAATGATGTTAGTTTGTGAACATCATTTGTCACACATTCCCAAGTTGCGCCTAAGTCTTTGAATTGTTTGCCGCACATGCCACAAGCATAAGAATGGAGTATACTTAGAGCGAGGGCCAATTTATCTTGATGAAAGGTATACTCGTAGTTGGGAGGCAATATGAGCGAAGATAATGGTGGTGGTTGATTTTTCATGAGAGCTTAGTCGGTCAGAAATAAAAAAAGTTGAGAAGAATTCATAGACGTTGTCCTCAAATTTGTTTATTTATCCTGAGAAGCTTTTGAAAGAAGGGATTGTAAGTATGCCATTTTTGAATATTAAAACAGATAAAAAAAACATTGAAGTGGAAAAAAACGCTGCCATTATTGATGTTTGTGAAAACGAAGAGACCAGCATATTATTTGGTTGCCGTGATGGCGCTTGTGGTGCTTGCATGGTTCGCGTTCTTGAAAATCCGCAGAATTTAAGCCCCATGGGTGAGCATGAGCGTGATTTTTTGGAAACCATGGCGGCCATGGAAGATGAAAGACTTGCATGCCAATGTCTGGTTTTGGGAGATGTCACAATAGAAGTTTCTCAATGATTTCGTTTGAAAAGTATCATGGCAATGGCAATGACTTTGTTTTTATTGAGAGCAGTGCGCTCAACCTTTTTTCTTCTGTAGCGCAATTGCAAGAGTTTGTCATAAGAGCATGCAGTAGAAATTTTGGAATTGGCGCTGACGGGGTTGTTTTTTGCAATACTTCCCAAAATGAAGTTCTTATTCTTAATTCCGATGGAAGTTTTGCTGCTACTTGTGGCAATGCTCTCCGTTGTTATGGATTAAAGTTGCTACTTGATGGGCTGTGGGATGGGAAATCATCTGTTGCTGTGAAAAGACTGGTGCCAGTAATATTTCAAGAATATCAATTTGAGAGTAGCGAAGCATTTTTACAAAATAAAAATGATGTTTTTGCGACACTTTTACAAGGAAATTTGCAGACACAAAAAATTTGCGTGGCCATGGGTGCGGAGCACGCAACTCAAATTCACAGCATTTCTAAAAACGATTTTAACTTGGAACAGTGCGTGTATGTTCAACTTGCTAATCCGCATTTGGTATTTATTGAACCCGCTTTTGAAGCGTTTCATGACGAGCAGTTTAAACAACTTGGCAAGTGGGCCCAAGGTGAACTCGTGCATTTGCTTGCAGGGGTAATTCCCGTTTGCAACATCAGCATGCTTTATTTAAAATCAGGGACTTGGTATTTGCAGGTCTACGAGAGGGGTGCTGGGCTCACCTTATGTTGTGGGTCAGGGGCCGTGGCCTCGCGAGTGGCGCTTGAGGCGTTGCAGTTGGTGAATTGTAATGAAGGCACAATTTCCTTTAATCTGAAGGGTGGTGGTGTCGATATTGGGTCAAAAGAGCAGCGTACCCTTACGGGTTCCGCAGAATGCGTTTATAAAGGAAGTATATCGTGGTACTAAAGGGAAATCGTGTTATTATTGTTGAAGATTTGCAAGAGGAACTTTCAAAATATCTTCGCTTTGCTGTGGAGTTGGGTATGGAAGCAAAAGGGGTCTCTTTTGCGGCCCAAGCCATGCAGCTGCTCAATGACGAAGGTTTTGACTTTTTGCTTACCGATATGAACTTACTCGATACTAAAACCGGTGTCACATCTTCCGGATACGACATCATTAAACATGCAATAGAAACCCAACCGAACATCGTTGTGCTAGCCATGACGGCTGACCCCACCCAAGAAATTAGCACTAAAGTGTTTAAACTTGGAGCAAACCATTTTTTTAGAAAACCATTGCACAGCAAAGACGAATTTGCCATTAATTTCGATTTAGCAATCAAGCACAAACAAGCTGGTTTGGTTGCTAACAAAAAAAATGAAATTCACAGAGAGGCTCTTTCCGAAGTTTTTAAGCTGGGTGCACATGTTTTAAATACATATCCCAATGGCATTGTTATTCCCGAATTTCATGAAAAAGTAGCCACAGCAGTCGCAAAGAATAAAAAAATTGCTGTTATTTTATTTGGAGAAACAGGCACTGGAAAAGAAGAATTTGCAAAAATTATTCATAAAAAAAGGTCTCAAGAAGAGGGAACAATTCCTTTTATTGCGGTCAACTGCGCCGAATTAAATTCAGAAATTTCTGCCTCCATTTTATTTGGACACAGAAAGGGTGCATTTTCGGGTGCCGATGCCACTACCAATGGTTTTATTGCGGAGTCCAACGGTGGTATTTTGTTTTTAGATGAGGTGCATAGTCTCGATATAAACACTCAGCGCAAGCTTTTGCGGGTATTGAACGACGGCAGCTACTACCGCATTGGTGATACTCGTGTAGCCCACTCCTTTTTTCAACCGGTGGCAGCCACAACCATAGACCTCGATGCCGAAGTGGCAGCAGGGCGCTTTTTACCGGACTTGCGTAATCGCCTGACCGGAGTTGACGTGCATTTGGAGCCTTTGGCAAAGCGTTTGGATGATGTTCCCTCTATTGTAGCGTCGTTTTTTTACCGCAAAAACATAAATATTTCAGACAATTTATTTCATGAAATTACAGATAAATGCAAGCAAACTTCTTGGAGCGGAAATATTCGGCAGTTGTTAAA
>JAZKEW010000155.1:0-5532 GCA_040386785.1 Bdellovibrionota bacterium | reverse complement strand
TTGGATGGAAGGGTTAAACGAATTTCATGGCTAGTCAAAATATTCCTGTCAAAATTGAATTTGGAGGTGTTGATAATGTCTCGCCAATTCTGGGAAATATTACGTTGCGTTTGTCGGGTGTGAACAAAAAGATAGAAAAAACAAATGAGCTTGCAAAAAAAATTTCATTTGCCTCCACTCTCACAGCACTGACACTTGTTTCCCAGAGATTAAGTCAATTTTCTTCTAGTTTTAATGGTTATTTAACAAGTTCAATTGATAATTACTCCAACGTCACTGACAATTTAAATCGCGTTTCTATTTTATTAGAAAAAAAACCATCAGACACCTTTTTAAGCGGACTAAAAAACCAATGGCGTGAGCTTGCCGAAGTTTCCACTATGTCCGCAAGTGAAATTTCCGATGTTTCTAAGGACATTGTGAATAGCGGCGTAAGAGATACCGATACAATTTCTAAATTTATAAATTTAGCTGTACTGCTTGCCGATGCATCCAAGCGTGAACTTGGAGCCACCGAAGCCTTTTCTTTGCTCAATGAATTTAAAAATTCTTTTGATTTAAAAAATGCTGATTTAGCAAAATTAACCGATCAAATTGTACTCGCTCGAGACAATGGGACAGCACAATATCAAGACATAAAAGAAGGATTTAAATACGCTGCTCCAACATGGGGAGCTCTCACCAACGCCACACCTGCTGATTATTTGGCATTTATTGCGCAACTTTCTAACCATGGCATTACAGGGTCTACAGCAGGTACCGCGTTAAGACGTCTGCCTTTACAATTTGTAGAAAACCTCGATAAATCAACTTTAATGCGGCTTGAAAATGGGGCTGATGACGACTTAAAAAACACGCTTCAAGATTTTAAATCAAATAAACAAAATGCAGTTTTAAAAATACTCGGTCTAAATTATGAGGACATTTCAGACAAAGAAACACATAAAATTGATCTCTTTAAAGCACTAAAACAAATCAATACAGCTCTTCCAAAACTCTCTCAAAAAGACCAGACCTCTGTTTTAAGTCAATTGTTTGGCAAAGAAGCGTTGTCCACAGGTTTAACCGCTATTCGATTTATGGATGAAATTGTAAAAACAGTAGACCTTGTGAAAAATCACTCGGAAGGAAAAGCCCAGGAGTTTGCAGACTCCACTAGAAATACGCTTTCTTCCAAAATAAAAGAAACTCAACACGCATGGGAAAATTTTAAAATCAGCATTCTTGATTCTGGCACCGGAGAAACTCTTTCAAATTTAACAGACAAATTCAAAGGGCTGGCTGGTTCTGTGGAAGGACTCAGCGATACGTCCAAATCTATGATTGGTATTTTAGGCGTTGGGACTTATGGTTTTGTTGAAATTTGCGCAAAATTAATGCCAGTACTTGTTACCTTAAAACTTTTAAAAGACGGTTTATCAAGCATTATCACACTGACTACTGTGTGGAATTTTGTCACGGCGTTAAATCCATTGGTGTGGATTATTGGTGCCGCTATCCTTGCTCTGGGTGCACTCGGATATGCCATTTATGATATTTCACACAATTATAAAGAGTTTGGAAAAAATATTGAAGAAACCAATAGAAGAATATTGCCTAAATTTATTACGGACAAGATCTATGGAAATCAGGAACAAGAAGATGAAAAACAACTAAATGCATTTTATACACCAGAACAAAAGAATAAACTAAAAGAGGGTCTCTATCGTAACAATTTTTTAGATGGTTCTGTGACTCCAAACAAAGACAATTTGGCAGACATTCTCAAAAATTCGCAAAGAAAAAACAAAGAACGAGAACTGTCTCAAATTTTTGAAAACTATAATCAAAATAGGCTCGAATCTTCAGCTAAAATTGACATCAATGTCAACGGCCTGCCCGCAGGAAGTAACGTCATTCAAAAAACAAAAAATATGCAAACTCCAAATGTCAAACTTGGTTTGATTGGAGGAAGTTTACAATGACTTGGAAAGATAATTTACAACAAGCCGCCTTTCGTGAAGTTAAATTCCTTGTGAAATCCCATTCTGTGAATCTTGGCAGGCGTGTTGTTTCGCATGAGTTTCCATTTGGAGATAAGCCATTTACAGAAGATTTAGGGAAAAAATCGCGCTCTTTTAATTTAGAAGGCTTTTTAATTGGAGAAGACTACTTTACACAAAGAGACAAATTAATTTCTGCTTGTGAGCAATTCGGATCGGGTGTTTTGGTGCATCCTTATCTTGGCAGAATGCAAGTCAATTGCTCATCATTTTCTATTTCAGAATCGCCTGATAATGGTGGAATCGCTACGCTTTCTTTTCAATTTGTAGAGTCTGGTGATGCGCTTATTTCTGTTGTCGATACGGATAAAACTGCTCAAGTAACAAACTCGACTTTAGCAATAAAAACAAATTCACTAGACAACTTTAAAAAAATTTATGCCATTGTGGATACGGTCAAATCAGGTATTCAAAAGGCAAAAGATGCTGTGAATCAGGCTATGGAAAATTTAAATAAAGCGCAGAAATTATGTGCTGATATTGCGCAAACAGGAAATGATTTGAGTCAGCTTGTAAGAGAAGCTTCCAATGCTATGGATAAAATTATTCTCTTTCCTGACAAAGTTTCTGCATTATTTGAATCGGCTTATGGAGCACTCTCAGCTTCTATAGATAAATCAAAGTCTAAAAATGATAAAAAAAGGCTTGTCGCTTCTGCTTCACTGCTTGGCTCCATGTCAGGAGGTTTAGCGTCTCCTAATGCAACTGACTCAAATTCAGTCGCTATACAAAAATCAACGTCTGAAAATGATACAAAACGGCGGAATGCATGGACGAACTTAAGTCAGTCTAAAATTAATCAAGTGCAGATTTTAAATTCGTCCTCCAAAGAAGCAAAACTTGAGCAAACAAATAAAGCCATCATCGAGCTGACAACAAATGCAATTGCTCTTTCTTATTTAGCGGACGCTGCTGCTAGTAGTGTTTTTTCTGTGGCCTCTGATGTGATAAACACACGAAATTTTATTTTAGGTTTGTCTGATGAAATTTTAGAGCACCCTCTTATTTCCGATGACATGTTTTATTCCATTCAAAACATGCAGAGTTGTTTGAGTGATGCACTTTCTTCCATTGAAAATAAGCTTCCTATTATCTCCATAATTAAAGTAACAAAAAAGACAAACGTGCTTTCATTTTTGTATGAAAATTTTGAATCATTTGAAAAAGAAGGGGATTTAATTGCAAGAAATAATATTGAAGATTTATTTGATATCAAAGCAGGAATGAATCTTGAGGTGGCAGTATGAGTGTCACTCTAAAAACCAATGACAAAGTCTTTTTCGGTTTTCTCACAGCAGAAATTGAGCGCAGCTTAAAAGCAGTGAGCGGGCATTTTGCTTTAAATTATACCGATAAATGGAGCGGACAAAACACAGCTTTTCAATTGCGAGCAGGAGACGAATGTGTTTTGGAGCTTGATGGTGAAACGGCTATCACAGGAATTATTGACACCGTTGAGGCTGACCTTGCAGGTGGTTCTCGGCATTTGAGTGTGACAGGACGGGACAGAACAGGCAATTTAGTTGACTCAGGGACGCTTCTCTCTCAAAAAACATTTAAAGGCGTCTCTTTGAAAAGCATGGCAGAAAAACTTGCTGCACCATTCGACGTATCTGTTTCGTCAAACAGTGAGGCAGCAAATAGATTCATTGAAACCATAACGTATCAATACAATGAAACGATTTGGGAGATGATAAATCGCCTCGCTCAATATCAAGGTGTGCTTGTGTATCCAGATGCACAAGGCGGGATTATTTTTTCTGACGTTTCAAATATCGTGGGTGAGACGCTCGATGAAAAGAAAAATATTCTTGAAGTTAATACTCGTACAGACGCAAGTGAAAAATTTCAAAAATACATTGTGGTTTCACATTCAGGAACACCAGAGAGAAAAATTTCTACGGTGCGTGCAGAGGCGATTGATAATTCTGTGAGTGCTCCAAGGTGCAAAATAGTTATTATCTCTAAAAATACCGACAAAAACGGTGCACAAGCACGGGCAAATTGGGAAATGGCATTGCACACAGCAAAATCATTTCATGCAAACGTGACACTTGCGGGCTGGAAAAATTCAAGTGGAAAAATTTGGCAAATCAATACACAGGTTTATTTGACTGCAAAAAGTGTTGGGGTTGAAGGCAATTTTCTCATTGAATCAACAAAATTTCTACTTGAACCAGAGCGAGGGATGATCACTCAACTCACTCTTGTGCTCCCTGATGCGTACAAACCCCAACCAGATCGCAACTCAGAGCAAAGTAATGGTGAGGAAATTTATGATTGAAGTTGTTAAAAATATCGTGGCTCCTCTAGTACGTCGTGTGAGTTTAATGATTTCACGTTGCACGTTGAATTTGATCAATGATTCAACACCAACCCAAACTGCACAAGCTGAATGTTATGAGCAAGAAGTCCACGACAATGCGGAAGTTTGGCAGCACTTTGGTTTTACATCCGTGCCTCCAAAAGGCAGCGAGGGCGTAGCTTTGTTTTTGGGAGGGGAAAGACAAAGTCCTCTTATTATCGCCACGGAAAATAAAGAGAGTCGAATTAAAAATTTAAAGGAGGGTGAAGTTTCAATTTATTCTGGTTGTGGTGATTCATTGAACTTTAAAAATGGAAATAGTTCCGAACTCAAAACTAAAAAGCTGCAGATAAAGACATCTTCATTTTCTGTTCAAAATGATTCTTGCGAACTCATTGATATTTTATCAACACTTTGCGATCTCCTTTCCAAAGATAAAACAAACACGCTGCTTGGTGCACAGCCTCTTTTAAGCGCACCTCAATATGTAATTTTAAAACAAAAATTGGATTCATTTAAGGGAGAAGGGTTGACATGACACTCAATGCAAATCTTTTAGGAAAAAATTTATTTGAGGTGCTGACTAAAACAGACCCTTCAAAAACTGAAGAAATCTGCATCAATATGGCAAAAATTATCATTGAACATATTCAACAAAATGGTGAAGTCAATGTGGCTGTTCAAACGAGTTCGGGGAGCGGCACAGGCACGGGGAAAATGTCATGAGTGATTTATTATTTGATTTTTTCGAGAATGATATGGCCTTAGATCTTGTTGTGAACAATTCAGAAGTTCAAGTGGACGAGAGTCTAAAATCTGCTGTTCTTGTTTCTTTATTTACAGACGTACGTTGCGAAAAAACAGAATTGCCAAGCGGAGAAACTTTACAAAGGGGGTATTTTGGAGACGGAATTTTTGGCGAAAAAACAGGAAGTAAACTATGGCTTTTAGAACGTGCAAAATACACAAATGACGTTCTCATAAAAGCAAAAGAATACGCACAAAACGCCCTTAACTGGCTTGTCACTGATGGTCTAGCCAAAGAGGTGGGTGTGCAAACTTATTTCAATGAAAAGAAAAAGATGATTTTAAATATCACACTTTTTAAAAATAATGATGCAGTTGAATCTATCACAATCAATAATTTATGGAGTTCTGTTTAATTTATGGGCTACAATAGACCAA
>JAZKEW010000154.1:5639-11000 GCA_040386785.1 Bdellovibrionota bacterium | reverse complement strand
ATTTTCATCGCGCAATTCACCAAATTCAAGCGGAAATTAAGCCCCGTTAACACCTATATTCCAAAAGAAGAAAACTTTCACACACAATAATAAATTCGTATATTTATAGATTTTTCAAATAACTGAGTTGCATTTTAGTATATGTTGGATACACATTCACGCCGAGTTGCGGGAGATGAAGGAATATTCGTGGGTAGAGTATTGACAAAACAGGTCTTGATATAGTTCAATCTTCTTGCGCATAGCTTGCTCTTCTCCTCGTTATTTTTAAGTAAACAGGTTTTTTTGCAATTATTTATTTACTTTATTTTTAACGATTAGTCAGCATTGTTGTGCGTTTTTTGTTGATATGACTATGCGGCTATTTCTGGATGGACACTATTTAGTTTCATTGGTGCAAATAAAACTGAATCTGGATTTAACTTAATGAATGAAAATTTGAAGAAAATTGTTGAATTATAAAAAATATAATAGGAAATTATTTTGCATTATATAAAAAAAATTCTAATCATTGTATTTTTAAATATAGGCCAATTTGTATTTGCTAATTCCAGCGTATTAAAAAACTCTGTTTTTAATATCTGTACAACTGCGGATTACAAACCTGTACTTTATAAACTACCATCGGGAGAATATGTAGGCGTTGCCCCTGATATTTTGAATGGATTTTCCAAAAAAGAAGGACTTCTCATTCGATATATAGTTTTTTCTTATAACGGATTAATTCCAGCATTACTTTCTAATAAATGTGATCTTATTGCCACCGGAATGGCTGCCACAGATGAGAGAAAAAAAGTTATAAATTTTACATTAGGAATGTACAAATCGCAAAGCTACATTGTTTATGCAAAGAATAACTTAAAATTAAAAAATTCTTCCATGTTAAATGATTTTAATAAAATTAATTTAATTGCAGGAATAGGATCAGGTAGTATATACGAGACATTTATTCAAAAAAATAATCCAGTTCCAAATGCAAGTATAAAAATATTTGATTCTGAAAGTGACATTTCTACAGCACTGATTGCGAATAGGATTGATTTTACTTTTAATGGAAGTCAGTTTTTAACTTCTTTGACAAAGGCAAACCCAAATAAATTCGATTATATAAAACTTAATATTACAAATGCAGACATCGCTTTTGGAATTAGAAAAAGTGATAATTTTCTTCTCAGTAAAATAAACTCCTATATTGAAGAGTTAAATAAAAATGGTGAACATGCAAGAATTTTAAAGAAGAATGATGTTCATTTTATATCAGGTTATTAATGTATTTATGGTAAATTTAAATGATTTTTTTGCGTAAAATAGAATAAGCATAAGATGAAAGCAAGATAGATTTATGAATCATTACCTTTATTTCACCCTTCGCCAAATTCAAAATCCATGCAGGGGCTTGAGTTTTCTTCAAAACAGGATTTAATACGCGAGGCTTGTTAGTGCTGTAAATGACAGCAATCAGGCAAGGTCTTTGGAAATTTATCAAAAGTTAGAAAGTCTTGGGGTTTATCAAACTTGAATCAGCCCTGGAACCCTCCGCTTTTTAAATAACCAAAATAAATATTTTTAATTCATAAAAATAACTTTATATTTAAATCAAAATATTGTAAATAAATTTTTTTAAGTTACCTATTTTGGATGTTATTTCTTTTTGTTAGTCTTCTTCGGAATTTAACCCATATTTCATGGAGAATTTACAAGTGCTTGTTAGAGAATCAAGACTATTACAAAGAATCGGGACAAGAGTTTGTACTGCTCGACTATTCAGTTCCAGCTCTAACAGTAAAAACAATGCTGGCAATAGTCATTTAAACCAATTCCAATATTTTGGAAACTGGATTACGAGGGGAAGGCTGTTTGGAAACACTCTGTGTAACAATACAGTGGTTTTAAGGAACTTTGAAAAATTTTGTCAAGATAATCCACGCATTCAAAAACCGAACCTATGCCTTTTTGAAGTGTTATCAATGATAATTGATTTTAATAAAGATACGCTACCGAGTTTTTTAGCCGGACTAACCTCAACAAGTCGAGATCAACCAATAATCTCTACTCATCCGGATTTAGATACAAAACTGCGTTATTTTATATGTACTCACCTTTTTCCAGGCTACACTAGAATTCATCCAAGAGTTGGATCACTCCCTGTAAACGAGTTTGTAGAGCGGTACATCCGGCATGCTGTATTATCCAAAACCTATCTTAGCGCACAAAGCCTGCAAAAGCATTTTGAAGAGACACAACAACCTGTTTACGTGTTTTTGAATTGGGGAGACACTGAGGACAAGGTGGGGTACAGTTATCATGCTATCGTTGTGTACGGCGTGGATACAGAGCAAAATGTATGGTACTACGACGTGAGTGATAAGCTCCCTAGTGGTTATGGCAGATTGAGAAAAATGAGTATTGTTGAATTTAATAACAAAAGAATTCTTAATATTTTTTTTGGGTCTGCGGTATTTTATAAGGAGGCCAAAATTGAACACTGACTCCTTTTTTTCGTTCAATGTTTGTACTGTGTCACACGATTTCTTCCATTTGCTTTAGAAGCATACAAAGCCTCGTCAGCATACTTTATAATCTCCTCAAGTGTATCTGCTGGCACATCGGGCCATGTGACAAAACCAACCGATATTGTTTTAGGAAGCTTCCTGGAAGAAAGAAATGTTTCTTGACTTTCCACTGCTTTTCGAATTTTTTCCACAAAAATAGCTGCTTGTTCAGAATCTGTACTGGGCATTATTAATGCAAATTCCTCTCCACCGTAACGGGCAAGAATTTCATTTTCCCCAACACTTCGTTGAAACAGACTAGACATTGTTCTCAAAACTTCATCCCCTGCAGGGTGTCCGTAGGTATCATTCACACTTTTAAAGTGGTCAATATCAAACAGAGCAAAAGACAGTTTTGTTTTGTCTCTTTTTGCACGCAGAAATTCATCCTTTATCAACACATCAAAGAATCGGCGCGTATTTAATCCTGTTAAAGAATCTTTTGTCGCCTCTTCATAAAGTCTATTTTTTTCTATGGACACCCCTGCTTGACTTGCAAGGAGTTCAAGAAAATATAAATCTTCAACGGAAAATTCACCTCCAATTTTATTTAATACTTGCACTGTGCCAATAATACTTCCTTTAATACGAAGGGGGGCACAAAGTATATTTCTCGTCACAAAATTCGATTTTGCATCCACCCCTTTGTAGTGAGAGGAAGATGATGACACGTCATTTACAATTCTAGAAACCCCCGTTGCAGCCACCAAACCAGCGATTCCAACCCCCATTTTTAAACGAAATCCTTGCAGAATTGTTTTTTTTTCACCTTCAATAATTTGAAAAACAAGTTCGTTTGTTTCAGGATCAATCAACATGAGAGAGCTGCCTTCAGCTTCCATTAATTCTTTCGCTCTTGTCATAATAATTTCTAGAGTTTTATTTAATCCATTTGTAGCTGATATCATAAGGACAATTTTTAAAATTTCTCGAAGTTTTTCGTTTTCATTTATCATTTCGATTCCTTTTTTAAATCATTATCACTTATTTTTATATTCATTTTCCCAGATGAATTTTCAATAATAATTCTTTCTTTTTTCAGCTCAATAATTATGCTCAATGATATATTTTTATTTTCAGCATCTGTATATGCATTATTTTCTTCATCTGTATCAAAAATACTTGTTTTATCGGTTGGTGGTTCCTCGTAAGAGACATGGCTTAATTCTCCATCTGCATTCAAGTCCATTCCATCCAAACCTGATTCATCCATGGACAACTCACTGGGAAGCTCTGTATTCAAATCAGGGAGTTCCGTATTCACGTCAGTAAGCTCGGTGTCTAGATTTGGGAGTTCCGTACTTATATCTGTAAGCCCAGTGTCCAGATCAGGAGGTTCTGTGTCTAGGTTAGGAAGTTCTATGTTTGAGTCGGGAAGAGGATTATCAAGATCCTGAGGGAACTTTTGAAATGCTTCTATTCCCACTCTCTCTAGCACATCACATAGTCGTTCATTGTCTTGTTTTAGTTGCGAGTAGGTATTTAAAATTTCTAAAACGACTTCGCCTACTTTTTCTTGAGGAACTCCTTCACATAAAAACAACGATACCGTCGCTGCTTCAGTTGAATTTCCTCCAATATAAATCTTATAACCATTTTCATAGCCGACGAGTCTAATGTCGTCCGTAGCAGCAGAAACACAGGACTCAGAGCAACCATTTATTCCAACAGAGACTCTTTCCTGCAAATTTTTTAGCTTTTCATTTAATAATGGAGAAATTTCTAGAGCTGCACCAAGGGCATCTTGTTTTGCTTTAGGACACAAATCACCTAAACAAGATTTTGGCGATGCAAAATTTGCTCCGCGGTAGTCCCGCAACAATACTCCGACAGCAGCTAATTTAGTTTGCACATCTGGAATTTTATCTTGAGGTATCATAAAGCCAAGACGTTCATCCTCAGTCACTTTTAAAAAGGAAGAATCTTGTTCCGATATTTCACAAATCGTTTTGAGTTGGGTTGTGTTGTAAACTCCACCAGCCGCTTCTGCAACAACGAAAATTGTGCCATTTTTTAGCGTAAATAAAGAATTTGACAAGCTCATTCCCTCCTCCATTGGCATATCGTATTGAAATAAGATAAACTTGAGCCTGTGTGTTGATTTTGATTCAAGAAAAAGTTGCTCAAGGAGTTGCATGATGTCTAGTGACAGTAATACTGGTTCCATGAAAGAGCTTATCGAGTTTGTTGCAAAAACCCTGGTGGACAAACCAGAAAAAGTGGAGATAAACGAAATTGCGGGCGCACAAACCAACGTGCTCGAACTCAAAGTTGCAAAAGAGGATGTTGGAAAAATTATCGGAAAAAGTGGACGCACTGCCGACGCTATCCGCACCATTTTAAATTGCGGTGCAGCAAAGCTGAACAAACGTTTTATATTACATATTATTGATGAATAAATTGCATCTTGTTTTTTGGCGTAGAGGAGTTGAATTTACACAAAAGCCCTGCGACATTAGTTAAAGTCTTCATTGTCATTTTAGCTAAGAGAGGTTTTTGTGAAAAAAAATACGATTGGTCTATTGGGGCTTTTTTTAGCTCCGCTTATTCTTTTAAACTCCTGCGGCAAACAGCCAGTCTCTACCATCACCCTGGACTTAAGTTTACCCAAAAATGTAAGCTCTACGAATAAGTCTCTCTCAAAAAACAAATTAAAATCTGCTTCTGTCACTTATCTACCAGTTCAAATTTATTTAAAAGTGGTTGATAACACAAACGCAACTCTATACGAAGGCGTGGTGCCCATTGGAAATTACGCCGATGGCTCGTACAAAGAAGCCCCTTCTGTCACACTCGCAAATGTGGATCC
>JAZKEW010000154.1:0-5594 GCA_040386785.1 Bdellovibrionota bacterium | reverse complement strand
ACGTTGCCAAAGAAGTTGCTGCCAATGGGAATATTTGCCAAAGCAACGACACTGTGAGCAATGCTTTTAGCAACAACAACATTTATTATGCGGACTTTGATGAAGTCCCACAAACATACACGATAACGGCAGAAGCAAACCAAACATTTAACGTTAGCCCAACACTCATTGCAGCTGATTTAGACAAATTTGGATTAACTATTTACAACGCCGACGGAGTAACTCCCGCTGCAGCGAATTATACAGTTTCAGCTCCAACCTACGATGCAACGACAGGCGTTTTGACCTCGAGTACATTTACCCCCGCAGGCGCTGTACTTCCTTTGATAACAGCAGTCTCTCTTGTTGACTCCGTCAGTAACACTGAAGTTACCAATCCTTGTACAGGACTCCCTTACACTGCAAAAACCGACACACAAGGGCGCATTGCAACTGATTTACCTTTGGACTTGTCTTCTACGGCCTCTTTAAAGCTAAAAGTTTCTCAGTATTTACTAACATCAACTAGTCCAGCCATTTACACAGAAGCAGAATTGAACACTTTAAAATCAAGCGCAACCACAGTACAAACATATGACTTAGTTGAGAACTCCGTGCCCGTTACTGACTGTGTTTCCACACCAGACGATGCTCCGATAGACACTGTTAACAACTTAGATGGCATTCCCGTGTTTTGGAATTTGAGTTTGGCAGATTCAACACCTACAGCCCAAGATCCAGCCTTAGAAACTTATTTAGCACCAAGCGAAGTGCTCGACAGCTCCACTACAATTTGCGACAGAGTGACCAATAATTTTAACCCAAGATTTGCAGATGTGGTGGGAGCTCAAAGTTATTTAACTCCTATTGACCCGATTGGAGGGGCTGTACTGACTTCTGGTTGGATTACTCCAGTTTCTTACGTTGCCAATGTTAATGATTTACAACTTCTTGATTCAACTGCCCTTGGTTTTTTTAACAATACCAACAACGCAGTTACAAACCAATACGATAGCAGTCTAACAAAAAATCAGAACATCGCAGTGCAGTGTATTGTGGGGTACTACGACGGAACTCCTTTTGTTGACCCCTGGATTAACGTGCTCGGAAATTCCACAGACCTAGGAGCCGACCTATTGAGCGAACTAATCAACGTCCCAGCATTGGACCCTACCATGTACGATGACTGCACGACACTCGCAACAAACTACGGGCTTAGTAACGGCCTTGATCAATATTTTTCAGTTTCAGTACCCAACTCGCAGGACTTACTCATGGCGGCGTACTATGCCGACGAGGAAGGTTACCTAATTTTCAATACAAACACAGGTCTATCTAATGATATGGCTAGCCAAGCAAGTAGCTCAAACCCGTTCTTTATAGAATACCTCTAATTTTCCTCAATAAGCATTGGAACAACAGTCCCATATCCACCGTCTTTTGTTATTAGTGCACGTAAATATAGACTGCGCTTCACCTTGTGCCTGTTTATGTTGGAAACATAAAATTCCCATTGGTCATTCTCATTTTTTGCAAAATAACTGTGCTCAACGTACCCATATTTTTTTATATCGTCCTCCAGCAATGAACCTGTGACTGTGTGATAAAAATCCTCAAATAGGTGCAGGTTAATTCTACGCGCATCTACATTATCAGACTCAATTCCCCCATGGTCTTCACCAAAAATCAGGGCATAACAAATAGCAATAAATTTCAACTCACCTCTGCTGTCGCGAGCAAAGGATAAAGGTGAGTTATCGGAGTCTGAACGCTCACCGCGATTTTCTTCTAACATTGCTTTAGTCGCCTTAGCGAGAAGCAATTTATTTTCGTTAAATTGTTTTATAAAACGTTGTCGTGTAAATTCAAGGTAATCGTGTGAAAAACGGGCTTTTTTAATTTCCGCAATAGCTGCACGAAAATACATTACTTGTTGCGAGTTGGTGGTACTAAATCCACTTACAGCCTTTCCTGCAAACATATCAAGTAGTCTGTTTTTTTCTGCTATTTTCTTTTCTGTTGCACTTACCGCGTTTAACGACAAGTCAGATACGTATTTTGAAGTTTTAACGTTCCGAACGTTTGCTTCCGGTTTTAGATTTTTTGGTATGCTTAGAGGCACTACTAAAACAGGAGACTCTTTATCTTTATTAGCTTCTCTCGTTGAAATACTTGCAAGGGATTCGTCTTTAACGACTGATCCTGCGGAATGCGCTTTTTCTTTAGATGTTTTGAAGTTCCGAATTTTTGAATCTAAAACATTTACAAAATCTGAGGATTCCATACCAAAATCGTTTTGAGTAAACATTTGAACCACAGTTCCATACCCACCATCTTTTTTTAGTCCAAAAAAATTACTCTGCTGCTTCTCACATCTGCCTTCATCAGAAACGAAAAATTCCCATTGACCACTATCATTCTGTGCACAATAAGCATGCTCAACATACCCTCTAGTCTTGCCTAACGCATATAAATAAGATCCCGTCACAGCGTGATAAAAACATTCAAATTTTTCCATATTTATTTTACATTTACCACCTACATCCCTATTGAACCCAAAATCTTGACCAAAAATAAGAGCATAGCAAATGGCAATAAGTTTCGCCTCACCTCTGCCGCGATGCCCACCGTAGTGATCTCTATATTTATTCAATAGTGTTTTGGTTACATCTGCGAGCTCTCTCTCTAGACCTTCATACTTTTTCACACGCTCTGCACGTTCTGTGCGGTTTCCACCGAGATAGCGCAGGCCCCATTTCTCTTGGTTACTCAAGAGTGGATCACCGTTAATTCTACTCTTGACAGGCCTTGCATCTCTAAACTTTTTATGAACATCACGAAAATGTGTTATTTGCTCTGCGTGCGTTTGGAGTTCTTTGACAACATACCCAGCTGCTTCATCGAGCTGTAAATTTTTTTGCTGCTCTACACTTAGTACGTTTGGAAACATCTGGCTAGACGGCTCATCAACGACAGGTTTATTGACTGGAACAGAACCGTTATTACCAGCGCCTATTCTAGTTCTGGCTTGACAATCAGACGATCCAAATGGTGTCATAAAATCCCCCCTTAAAAATAAGGCTGTACGTAATTAATTCCGTTGTTAAGTTATTTACGCGCCTACCAAAACCATGTCAACTGGCTTAGCTAAAAATGACTCTTAAAAAAGTGCACCCAATTTTTTTTATACGAATACCATCTCAAACAAATTCTTTGCTGGCCCGATAAAACCCATTCACACACTCCACCACCCTCACCCACCGATATAAATTCGCACTTGCAACAGCCGCTGGCATCTGTGGAGTGAATATTTTTGCCTGTTGCTCCTCATCTTCACTTTCAACACTTTGAAAAGTTCCACCACAACCAAGCCACGCCGCCTTTGCAGCACCAAGAGACGTCGTTTCTGTATTTTTAGGACGCACAAGCTCCACCTGCAGAACATCGCTTTGAAATTGCATTAAATAGTCGTTACGAGAAGCACCACCATCCACACCCACTTTTACAATTTTTTGTGCGCAAGCCTGTTCCATTAAATTCAATAATTGCACATTTTGAAAAGCAATACTTTCAAGCACCGCACGAATTATTTGTGCTTTTTGTGTACCGCGCGTAAGCCCAAACAGCACACCTTTTGCATTTGGATTCCAGTAAGGAGCACCAAGACCAGCCAAAGAAGGGACAAAAAATAAATCATCGTCTCTCGGGTAGCCCATGGCAAGATTGGCGCTTTCTGCAGAATTTTTAACCCAGCCCAAATTATCACGCAGAAATTGCACAGCAGCACCCGCAATAAACGCAGCACCTTCTAGAGCAAAATATCGTTTTTCGCCAAAGCTGTGAGCAACTGTTGTGAGCAAACCTGTTTGTGAAATTGGAATATTTTCACCCACATTCATAAGCAAAAACGCACCTGTTCCAAAAGTAATTTTAGCTTCTCCGTTGTGCGTGCAATTTTGTCCAAATAATGCTGCTTGTTGATCGCCTAAAATACCCGTAATAGGAATACCATCTGGCAAATGTGGTGTATTTTTAGTCACACCAAAGTGGCCAGAACTTGTGTTTATTTGTGGAAGAGTGCTTAGGGGCACATTAAAAAGTTTTGACAATTCTTCATCGTACTCGCCTTTTACAATATTATACAGCATTGTTCTGCTCGCATTGGTGTGTTCTGTCACAAAGCTAGAACCACTTGTCAACTTCCACACCACGTAACTATCAACAGTGCCAAGGGCCAATTCATTTTTTTGCAACCACGGTTTTGTTTTTGGATAATGCTCAAGCATCCAACGCATTTTTGATGCACTAAAATACGGATCACACACAAGCCCTGTGCTATTTAAAATATTTTTTCGAGTTGTTTCATTTTGTTTTAAAGAATTGCAGAAATCGGCAGTGCGCCTGTCTTGCCACACAAGAGCATTGCCAGCTAATTCTCCTGTTACCTTATTCCAAGCAAGACAGGTTTCTCTTTGATTTGTAATGCCAATGCAGGCTATTTTACTCACTTTAAATTGTGAATTTTCTAGCTGCGTTTTTTCAATGGCAAGACGAATGGCCTCTAAAGTGGCATGCCAAATGTCGAGTGGGTTTTGTTCGACGAGTCCGGCTCTTGGATATATTTGTGGGAACTCAACTTTGTTGTTGCCGTACATTTTGAAGGTACAGGAATCGAAAAAAGAGGCTTGAACTCCGGTTGTGCCTTCGTCAATGGAGAGTATAAATTGGTGGTTCATTAAAATCATGATTTTGATTCCTCAATATGACTCAATTCTTCTTCAATTTCTTCAATACTAGGAAGGGTTGATTTAAAATTTTCTGGAATTGCTTTAGTAAGTGTATACTCAGAAACTCCAATTGGTTTTTCAACATTTCTCAGAGAATATTCAGCCACGATTTTATTTCTCGATTTACAAAGCAATATTCCAATACTTGGATTATCTTTAGGTCCTTTTATTTTTGAATCAACAGCACTCAAATAAAAATTCAATTGCCCTGCATGTGCAGGTTTAAATTTAGTAGCTTTAATTTCAACGACACAATAACAATAAAGAATTGTATTATAAAACAATAGATCTATAAAAAACTCCTCCTCATCAATCTCAATTTGAACTTGAGAGCCCACAAATGCAAATCCTTTTCCTAATTCTAGAAGGAATTTTTTATATGTTGTATAAGTCCATGCTCTATTTCTCTTTCATAAGCTTCATCATGTAATCCAAGAAAATCAAAATTATAAGGACTCTTCAACATTTCATGAGCAAGAAATGATTGTAGTTCAGGTAGTTTTTGAAGATAATTTGAAACTTTTTCTCTAGCAACCATATGCTGTTTGTAGAGGTTGGACTTTATTTCTCGTTCTAATGTCGATCTCGACCACCCTTGTTCAATCGTTTTTTGAATGTACCATTCTCGTTCTTGAAGCTCTTTGATTTGAAGAACCATGAGAATTTGGCTCCAAGGTAATTGCGACACAGGTTGTGTCGCAATTGATTCATCCGGGTATAATTTAGCAAATTGCCTCATTCTTTGTATATTTCTTAAAGAAAATCCTGAAGTTTCTGGAAATTCGCTTTGCAAGTCCTGTGCTAAAACTTCGAGAAATTTGTCTCCCC
>JAZKEW010000153.1:0-3690 GCA_040386785.1 Bdellovibrionota bacterium | reverse complement strand
GAATCGTTTTAGAATATACAATTAGTCTCAAAGAGAACAAGAAAAACGGAAAAATGTTGAATGTAAAAACAATAAAAAACATTGTTGGCACACTGAGTAATTTTTTTGAATATTGTTGTTTAAGAGGTTATATTGCCTTAAATCCCGCAAAATCTCCTCTATTTAGGCAAAACTTAGCTCGTTTAATTAAAGGGAGAAAAAAATTTCAAAGTAGTATCGAAGACAAAGCTCGCACTTCGGAGGAGCTGAGAATTTTATTCGCAGGTGCCTATAAAAAAGATTTTGAATTTGGTTTGATTGCTGAGTTTTTATTTGTAACGGCTTTGCGGCTAGGAGAAGCGGCTGCTTTAACTTGGGGAGACCTGAGAAAAACGGATGCCTTAACCAATAACCAAAGCGCTTGGTTTGTTGTTATCAACAAAACTCGTTACAGCCAGACAAAGCAATTACAACAAAAAGCAAAATCAGGTTCTAATGGTTTTATTCCGTTATCTGATGGCATCGTTGAAAGACTTCAGCAATGGAGAATGTTAGCGGCGCAATCGGGTTTTGATAATTCTAATTCGGGGGTTTTATTTCCACGTCTAGAGAGAAATCAGAAGGGCTGGTCTAAATCTTTATTTAAGCTTTCACGGAGTTTAAAAATCAGGGAAACAACAGCCCACTGTTTAAGACACTCTTCTGTTACATTTCTTGCTTCAAATGGTCATGATTTGCAACAGGTTCAAAAATTCGCAAGGCATAGTTCGGTGAATATGACTAAAGCGTATTTTTCAGCTTCCCACTTAGGTATGGATGAAATGGCAAAAACGGTGGATAAAATGCTTGGTCCAGGCCGGACCAGTACGGTCCAAGCTTAAAATTGGACCAGAAGGCTGGCCCTAGCCCGCACCCTCGAAGTTTAACTACGGAGAGTAAGAAAACAAAATGGTCGGGGATGCGGGATTCGAACTCGCGACCCTCTGCTCCCAAGACAGATGCGCTACCACTGCGCTAACCCCCGACTTGCAAGGAGAATACTTGCCACAGAATAAAAATGAGTGCAAGCTTTGTTCGAGTTTTTTGTTCTTTTTTTTGCCCTTCCATTGGAGTATTTCGTGTCACAAGAAATCACGGCCATGCTTTCTAAGGTCATCTTTCAGTCAGAAAGAGGCGATTTCCTTGTTGCCGAGTTCATTGACGCCCTTTCTGCCAAACGGTTTCGAGCTACGGGCAAAATTCAAGTTTCTGCAAAATCAGATGCAAAACAGCGCTACAGACTTATTGGGCAGTGGGAAAATATCCAAAAATATGGAGAAACTTTTGTTTGTATTTATTCCGAAGCAGAGCGGCCATCAGAATTAAAGGGCATAGCCCCCTATCTTGCCAATAACGTAAAAGGCATTGGTGAAGTGACGGCCAAAAAGCTTGTGGAAGCTCTTAAAGTTACAAAAATAGAAGACCTCGTCTTAATTTGTAAGCAAGAAAAAGAGAAAATATACAGCTTTTTTGGCTTGAAAAGAAAAAAAATTGCCGACGGTATTATTCAGTCCATGGTCATGGATGAAGTTTTTCGCAATATCATGATTTTTTTACATGAACACAATATTCACCCTAATTTTTCTAAAAAAATATACCAAAAATATGGTGCAAATTCTATCAACCTTCTTATGGAAAACCCCTATAGGCTTATTTCTGATTTTAGGCGGGTTGGCTTTTTGCGTGCTGATGCCATTGCGCAAAAACTTGGTATCCCAACAACTTCCCCCTTCCGATTGGAAGCAGCCTTTATTTACGCATTAGAAGTTGCTCAAGATGACGGGCACTGCTGCCTGCCGCGTGATGCCCTTGTTGATAAATCATGTGAACTTCTTGGAGCAAAACAAGATCCCACGTTTAGTCGTGAATATGTTCTCAATGAGCTTAGGCAAATCTTTAAAAAAAATAAAGAAAATAATACCGACAGTTTTTTAATACGCGAAGTGCAAAATTATAATTTATCGCAAAAAAAAGGGATACTTTTTTATCTTCCTGAAATATTAAAAATGGAAGATGAAGTTGCTGGTGCTATTTCTCTTTTGTTAAAAAATCCTGTCACGCAGGAAGCCAGAGAAAAAAAGACTCAAGAAGTTGTTGATAAAGGTGATAAAACATTTGAAGAATTATTCCCTGATTTACCTTGGGAAAAATTGTCGCAAGAGCAACAACAAGCAGTAAAAATGAGTCTAAGTTCTCGTTTTATGATTTTAACGGGAGGGCCTGGGTGTGGAAAAACTTTTGTGCTCAAAGCAATTTACGGAATTCAAAAAGCCCTGAATAGAAAGGTTGCTCTTTGCGCGCCAACAGGACTAGCCGCAAAGCGTATGACTGCCTCCATTGGAGAAAATGCATACACTCTACACAAACTTTTAGGACTTGGAAAAAAGAAGGAAGATGAAAATAATATTTTAGAAGAGCTTGAAAGTAATTCAGACTCTTTAAACGAAGTGAATGTCGTTATTGTTGATGAAAGCTCCATGTTAAGTCTTGATTTATTGCATGTTTTATTATCAAAATTAGGTTGCAATCGCAGGTTAATTCTGGTTGGAGACGTGGATCAACTTCCTAGCGTTGGCGCAGGAAATTGCCTTCGCGATATTATTGCCTCAGAGTGTGCGCCAATTGCAAAATTAACTAAAATTTTTAGACAAAGCCAAGAAAGCCCTATTCCTCTTGCAGCGCTCGATATTATTTCAGGAATAAAACCACAATACACGTATACAAGTTCAGTGCCATTTTTTCCTTCTCCAGAGCCTGTGGCTTACATTCCATGTTCAACACAGACCTTTTTTGAACTCCTGTTGCCTTTTTTAAGTGGAACCGTAAAAGATGTCTATGGTCTTGACCCTATGCGCGATTGTCAAATTCTTGTGCCTATGCGACGCACAGAAGTAGGACAAGAAAACATCAATAAAACATTGCAAGATTATTTAAACCCACCAAGCGAAGACAAGACGCAAATAGCCTTGCCTTATGGTGGAATTTTAAGAGTTGGAGACAAAGTCATTCAAACTAAAAATAATTACGAACTTGACGTTTACAATGGGGATCTTGGTTTTTGTAAAAGCATTGTGAAAACGAAGGAGAGCACTGAAGTTATTATTGAGTATAGCGATAAAACGATATCTTACGATGAAGATGAAATCATTGACTTACAATTATGCTACGCCATGACAGTGCATAAATCGCAGGGTTCTGAATTTCCAATGTGTATTATTCCCATGTTTGGAGTTTATTTTAGCATGCTTGATCGTAATTTACTTTATACCGCAATTACGAGAGCAAGCAAATATGTCATTGTATTTGGTGAAGATTGGTCAGTCAAAAAAGCCGTAAAAAGTCAAAATGCAATTAAACGATATACAGGTCTGCAAGATTTATTAAGACTGCACACAACTCAACACACTCAGGTCAAAAATTAAAAAAACTTCGGGTTTCTAGTTGACTTAAAGAACCGAAGTTTTTATCCTCAATAAAGACAAGGTTACTTTTATGGCCACTTTTAACATATTTAAATATACTCAATAATTTCAGATAGTTAAAAAACTTCGGTTTTTTAACCAATACAAAGAACCGAAGTTTTATGAAAAAAAAATCTTATCCAATCAATAGAAATGACAGCAGTTCCCGCTTAGCAGTGGTAAGTAATTATTGGTTCTTTATGGTGATTTG
>JAZKEW010000152.1:13913-17432 GCA_040386785.1 Bdellovibrionota bacterium | reverse complement strand
CATATTGACTTGCCCAAGAAAGAGCACTTTGAAAAAAGTACGGAATAATTAAATAATACCCAAATAAAATTCCCGCATAAAACAAAAAAACACTTGCCAATAAAACAATTTGCGCAATTTTTTTTTCCTTTTGGTACAGCGCAGGAGCAACAAATTTCCATAATTCATAAATAACAAGAGGAAGACTTAAGGCGAAGCCAAGAAAAAAACAAATTTTAAAATTGACCGTCATCACTTCAAAAATACTAATGGAAGTTAAATTTTGCGAAATTTCGTTTTGGCTAACCGTGTTTAAAAACATGTCGTAAGGTTTTTTTAAATAGCTTAAAATTGGATTCATAAACGCAAAACAAATCATGGTAAAAAGCACAAGCCAAATTGCTGCTAGCATAAGGTGTTTACGCAGTTGTTGGACGTGCTCTAAAATAGAAAGGTTGTTGTGTTCTACTCCGAGTACAGCAGATTCCCTGCGAGCTTTGCGATTGAGCCCAGCATTAAAAACATGAGAAAAATATTCAAATATTTTGAGGCCTTTTGACATAGGTTACTTCGCCTCAAGCCAATTTCTTCCTACGCCCACCTCTGTGAGCATAGGAACCACAAATTGCACCGCATTTTCCATGGCCTGCTTCACAATCTCTTTTACTAAGGGATATTCAGACTGCGGCCCATCAAGCACAAGTTCATCATGCACCTGCAAAATAATTTTTGTTTGCAAATTATTTTTTTCAAGTTCTCTTTGCACTGCAAGCATACCGAATTTCATAATATCGGCAGCAGTTCCTTGAATGGGCGCATTAATAGACATATTTTCAGCCATTTTTGCTTCTAATGGGTTTTTAGACTGCATAGAAGGCACAGGACGAATACGACCAAAATAAGTTTTAACAACTCCTGTTTCATGAGCAAAAGCACGCTGATTGTCTAAGTACTCTTTCACTCGAGAAAAATTAAGAAAATATTTTTCAATAAAATGCTTTGCTTCAGAAGTAGAAATTTTTTGTTCTTTAGCAAGACGATTAGCGCCCATACCATAAATAATTCCAAAATTAATAGCCTTTGCTTTGCTACGTTCTTCTGACGTCACTTCGTCTAATTTTTTCCCTAAAATTTGAGCTGCAGTTTGTTTGTGAATATCTGCACCGGAACAGAAGGCATCAATCATATTTTTATCTTGCGACAAATGCGCTAGAACTCGCAATTCAATTTGCGAATAATCGGCAGAAATAATGTTGTCACTGGCAAAAGTTGCGGTAAAAGCAGCACGCACTTTTTTCCCCAAAGGGGTGCGCACTGGAATATTTTGCATGTTTGGATCGGAACTGGAAAGTCTGCCTGTAGCCGTGCCAATTTGATTAAAATGCGTATGCACTCGACCTGTGGATTTTTTAATTAATTTTGGTAGCACTAAAATATAAGTGTTGAGAAGTTTTGAAATCTCGCGGTGTTGTTGAATTAAGGAAACCACGGGGTGGTCAGAAAATTCTTCTAACACCTTAGCATCAGTTTTATAACCTTGCGTTGTACGCGCAAGTTTTCCTTTGTAGCCAATGGTTTCGTGAACTTTTAAAGAATCAAACAAAACATCGCCAAGCTGTTTAGGACTGGTAATTTTAAAATGAAAACCGACTTTATCATAAATTTCAGTTTCAATTTCCATAAGCCGTGTCTGCACTTCTACCGTCAATTCTCCCAAATAACGAGAGTCGATATGCACACCAGTCCGCTCCATTTTTGCAAGTAATTTTAAAATGGGCATTTCCATGGAAAAATAAAGTTTTTCGAGTTCGCTACTGTCGCGCAATTTCTTTTCATAAATAGACCAAAGTCTAAAAGTGGCATCCACATCTTCACAGGCATATTCAGAAAGTTCCGTTAACGGAACATCGAGCATGGATTGTCTGCCCGTTTCTTTTCCAATAAGATGGCTCGTTGGAATTTTTTCAAGACCAAAGTGTTTGAAAGTTAATGCATCTAAGCTAAAACCAACTTCCTCAATGGGATTACAAACCCAAGCCGCAACCATGGTGCAAGCAATAGGACCTTCGCCAAGCCCTACTCCAACGTTGTGTAATTGATGCAAATCGAATTTTAAATTTTGTGCAACAAGCAATGCTGTTCTATTTTGCAATGCTTTATTAAGCCCTTCATACACATCTTTCGCGGTATATTGAGGTGTTAGCTTATCCACATGCAATAGTGTTCCACCTTCTAAAAAACGCGGATGGGTTGGGAGATAATAAGCAGCACCTTCTTCAAAACAAAGGGAAACACCAATAGGCATGTCTTCAATAACATCGAGGCCTGTGGTTTCTGTGTCCAGAGCAAAATATTTTGTATGGGGTGAAGTTATTTTTTCGAATATTTTTTCTAATTCATCTTTTGTTTGCACTAATACGTAGTGACGTTTGCCCCAGGCAGTGTGTTTATCATTATCATTCTGAGGATTGGAACCATGATTGGTTGCTGATTCTATTTTTGCAATTGCAGGATCTACGAATAAGACATCGACAAAATCGTCACTATAACTCACACTTTTCTTTGCAGGAGCATCTTGTGTTGGTGGAGCAGTATAAATCATCTTCACAATTTGAAACATTTTAAGAGCTGTCAACTTTTCCTTAAGAGAAATATTATTTTGCAAACTATAAAATGAATATCGCAAGATAGATTCGCTGACGTTCATAGGAACATCCATTTTAATTGTAGCCAAAAACTTCGATAAAAAAGCATTCTCTTTATTTTCTTCAAGTAATGCGCGTGCTCGTTTATTTAAAATTTCATCTAAATTTGCGTATAAATTTTCAACAGATCCAAATTGATTGATAAGTTTTGCCGCTGTTTTATCACCAATACCTTTCACACCAGGAATAAAATCACTGGTATCACCTGTGAGGGCTAAAATATCGACGACTTGTGCAGGGGGGACACCAAAAAAATCAATGACTTTTTCTTTGTCAATAATATCGTAATCATCACCTTTTTTAAGTGAAATCATAAAAATATTGTCGTTAACTGCTTGCATGTAGTCTTTATCGAGGGTGATTAAATAAGATTTTCCGTAATGCTCAAAATATTTTGCAAGAGCACAAGCAAGGTCATCAGCCTCATAGCCAGGCATGGAAAAACAAGGGACTTTCATCTCTAGCAATAAGTCTTTTATTAAAGCAATTTGTGGAATAATGTCTGGGGGAGTCGCGCCACGATTCGATTTATACAAAGGAAACACTTCATGACGGAAGGTTTTTTCCTTTAAGTCCCAACAAACAGCAAAGTGAGTTGGTTTTTCTTCTTTTAAGATCTTTAAAATAATTTTTAAAAAACCAAACACAGCACCAATCGGCGTGCCATCAGGAGCTGAGAGGCGCGTGCCCATGGCGTAAAATGAACGAAACAATAAGGACATGCCATCGACAATAAAAAGGCGCGGTGTTTGATTTTCCATTTTTTAATTTAATCTTTTTTAAAAGGCATTTCACCGAGGAAATTTTTTTTCCCAAGATCAACACCGTTGTGACG
>JAZKEW010000152.1:0-13903 GCA_040386785.1 Bdellovibrionota bacterium | reverse complement strand
GACGTAAAATTGCGTACGCGGTCGTAATATGGAAATAAAAATTAGGAATTGCATGTTGTACAACAAATTCGTGGCCTGTTAAATATTTTTCTGCCCATCGTGGTTGAGAAACTTTTTTAACCAGTGCTCCTTCAAAATCTTTTTCTGAAAATGTTTTTAAATATCCAATTACTTTTTCAATTCTTGCACGTACTTCTTCAAATGTCTTTTCTGTATCTTCATGTATTGGAGCGTCTTTGCCAGTTAACTTTGAAACACAGATTTTTGCTGTATCGCAAGCAATTTGAATTTGCCGAATAAAATTAAATTGATCAGGTGCTAACCGAGAATTTAGCAAAATATCTATGTCAAATTTCTTTGTTTCAGCATGCATCGCAGCCTTGTCCAAAAATGAATTTAAATTGTGCAGCATTTTTGTGAACTGAAGCACGGTAATATCATATAACATAAAAAAATCTCCTAAATAGAAATAAAACTACACCCTATTCCTGCAGTGGTCGCAAGAGAGGGAATAGTACAGTATCTTTTATATTTTCGCATCCACATAAAATCATGGTAAGTCTATCAATACCAATACCAACACCAGCAATAGGAGGAAATCCGTGCTCCATGGCGGTTAAATACTCTTCATCAAGCGGCATTGCTTCCGCATCGCCGTGTTCGCGTGCTTGCATTTGCTCTACAAAACGTTCCCGTTGATCGAGTGGATCCACAAGCTCCGAATACGCTTTCACAACTTCGACACCGTTCACAAGAAATTGAAAAAAATCGACGAAGTTTGAATTTTGTGCATTTCGACGGGCGAGAGGGGCCATTTCTACTGGATATTTTACTAAAAAACAAGGTTGAATTAATTTGGGCCTACTCACTTTTTTATACAAAGAATCTACTAAATTTGCCCAACTTAAATTTACAATATCATCATCAAGTTTAATATTTTTTTGTTTTAATTCTGCAATGAGTAAGTCACGCGTATTTGCTTTTTGAATATCAATACCACTGTCTTTTTGAATTAAGTCAATATATTCATATACAGGCCATTGTCCAGAAAAATCAATTTCATTTCCAGACAGTGTTACTTTAACGGAACCAAATATTTTTTCAATTAAGTTACGCATCAAACCTTCTACAAATTCGCGCATCATTTCCGCATTCCAGTAAGAGGCGTAAAATTCGAGCATCGTGAAATCTTGTAAATGTGTGGCAGAAATTCCTTCGTTTCGAAAACTACGTGCAAATTCGTAAACTTTGTCCATACCAGAGCCAATACAACGCTTTAAATAAGTTTCACAAGCAATACGCATAACACAGTCAATATCTAAAGCGTTGTGATGGGTATGAAATGGACGCGCCAACGCACCTGATGCCGTGGTTTGCAAAATTGGAGTTTCTACTTCTAAATAACCGCTGTCCTCAAGGTAACGACGCAAAGTTTTCACAATTTCAAATCGTTTTTTAAATACATTGCGACTTTCAGCATTCATAATAATATCAAGATAACGTTGCCTATAACGAGATTCGATATCTTCAATACCGTGGTATTTTTCTGGTAACGTACGCAAACATTTATTCAACAACTGAAAACTAGACACACGAATTGTGAGCTCCCCTGTTTTTGTAATAAACATTTCCCCTTCAACCCCAATGAAATCTCCAATGGAAACTTGCGCACAAAAATTGGCAAAAACCTCGGGGGCTTCCTCGGTTTTACGCACACAGATTTGAGTTTCACCGCTAAAATCATACAACTTCGCAAACAAAATTTTTCCCATGGTTCGCAATAAAGTAACACGTCCAGCAGTGCGCACATTTGTAGTGCCTTCGCTTAACTTTTCCACTTCAGCAAGGGTGTGGGTTTTTACGTAGCTATCAGCAAGGTTATTGCTAGAACGTTCTTGCAAATATTTTTCTTTTTTGAGTTCAAAGATGTTATCAGACATACATTTATTCCTATTTTTTTGAAACTATTTTTTAAAACATGTTTTGCATATAAGACACGCAAAACCAACAAGGACTATGGTTGGTCCCACAGGCCAGTTGAATAAAAAGGCAAGTGCGAAACCAAGTAGACCTATGCCTAAACTAAATAAAACAACTGTGAAAGAAAAGACACTGCGAGGAGCATATAAAAGTGTGGGAATTGTAATGAGGGCAGAAATCATAAGCCCCCCTACGGCGAAAAGACCCGACAAAACCGAGGCAGTTAAAAGCACCGGAAATAATTTATTGAGAAGCCCTACCCTAAAACCCGCAATTTCAGCGAACTCAGTGTCCACAAGCCAAGCATCCCAATGTTTTTTTAAACTTATAATAGCAACAGCTACAAGAATAAATGCACTAAAAATAACGGTTAAATCTATTTTATTGAGGGTCAGCACGTCACCAAAAAATATACTGTCTGGAGAAATACGAACACCTTTATTACTTGAAATAAGCACAATTCCCAAGGCAAAAAATGTGGTAAGACACACAATAGCGGCAGAGTCTGGTGGGCATTGCAATTTTTTTAAAATCCACTCAGAAATAAAAGTTCCCAAGAGGGCAGTCACTGCAGCACCCACAACAACGCAGCCCCACTGCGGCATTGACATAAATTGAGAACACAAAATTCCTGCCACGACGCCAGGAAAAACGAGGTGAGAAAGAGTGTCGCCTAAATAGGAGCGTTGTTTAAGGACCACGACAGGACTCAACAGTCCGCAAGTTAGAGAAATTAAGACGGTGGCACACAATGCCATACGTGCGAAATCGAAAGAAAAGAGTTGAAAAAAATTTGTCAGCATTTTGGCCTATTCATTTTTTAGCTATTAATTGAACGTTGTCATATTGAGCAAAGTCATGATCAAATGTGACAACACCAGAAGAAGAATTTTCATTAGAATCAGCCAATATCATACAATCTGCAAAACTAACTTTACCTTTTCGATATAACTCAAGGGCTCTTTCAACAATTGCTCGATGACCAACTTCTGTGCTTTTTGCATTTAAGAAATGAGAAAAAACTTCATAAATTTCTTGTCGAGATTTTTTCTTCATTTTCATCAACCAAGCAAGCTCAAGAATTGTGAAAGCAGAAACATAAATTCCTTCTGTTGCAAGAAGTTTATTAATTTTTTTTTGGGCTAAGGGAGATTGAATTTCGTCATCATCTAAGATTGCTCGAGCGAGAACATTTGTATCAACGGTAATCATTTATTTTCTTCCAAAATAGCTTGCATAATAAGCTCATCATCAGACTTTCTATTTTTTTCATATTTCTTAGGGAACATTTTAAATAGGTCAGAAAGATTCTTTTTTACTGGAACAATTTCAACAATGCCGTCTTCCCTTGTCCTAACCATGACTTCCGTCCCTGTGTAAAAACCAAGGGCTTCTCTAACTTCTTTTGGAATAACTATTTGACCCTTACTTGAAACAGTTGCCTGAAACGTAGAAGAAAATATTTTTTTTGGTTTAAGCATATAGACACCCCACGCCAGCATTGTCTTACTTTTGGTAAGAAGTGTCAAGTCAGTTTTTTCATAAAACATGCAAAGACTTATTTTTATTGCGTGGTAATTGTTTCCCCCGCTCCATAACAAGGCGCAGTAGAAGGTTCTGCCAACCAAGCCGCATAATTCCCGACAGTTGTATAATCACCATAGCCATCAGAACAAGCCGCCGTTGCAGCAGAATCAAAAGATGAACCTAAAGTACTTCCGTCTATCTCCGCTGTAAAATTAATCGTCGGCTTTGGACTAAGAATATTATTTGTCCCTTGTGTAAGTGCAGCAAGCACCCAACTTCCGCTTCTGTAAACATATGTGGGTCCACCTGAATCTCCAAAACAAGTTCCTCTACTTGTTCCTCCATAATCTGCTCCATTAATAGGACCAATAACGGTCAAGTAATGCTCGTATGCGTTGGCTGAAGTTTGGGAATCAAATATGCTGATGACACCGGTAGGGGAAACATCACCACGAGTGGCATAATTTGCATCAGCATAGGTGCTCACACACCTCTCAAGCCCATCGGCTGTACCAAAGTCAGTTGTCTTTCCAAATCCAATGGAGAGTTTTTCTTCTGTAGCACTCAGCGCTGTTTGTGGATTTGCAAGAACATTAACGGGTAAATATCCAAAACCCGAGGCAATACCAGGCGTAATTTTTATCCAAGCAATGTCGTTGAGTACATTTGCGTAAGTAGAAGGTTCAGCGCGATCATGTCCTGGGCTTCTCCCCCATGCAATCGCAGTCGTTGTGTTCGTGCTAGTTAAAGCATCCTGACTAAAATGAATGACGACGCTACTAGGACTAGATCCATTTACAGCAAAATTGTCAAAACAGTGAGCTGCCGTCAAAATAAGATCACTTGTCACCAAAGTTCCAGAACACAATTCATTGCCATTTATCACAATACCGACTGTGTTCGTTGTTGCTATTGTATTGTACCCGCTTCCCGTAGCGAGCCCAGAAGCTTGGCAGTTTGTACCACTTGGAATAGTATCTCCACCAACAATTTTTAAATTTTGTATTAAATTTTTATTTTGAACTTTATTTCGATGTGTGATTGATTCCATTTTTAAAAACGAAGTGCTGAAGGGATGTGTGAAGCTACTATTAAAAATTTTATTTTTTAAAGACGTTGATCTCGGTATTACGCTACAAATTGATGGATCTGGATCATCGCCGCCACCGCCGTCACCACTGCTGCCTGAAGAGTCGCCTCCTCCACAGGAAAAAAACAGCACCGACAACAAAGTCACAAAAATTATTTTTTTGAGCATATTACCCTCGCTATAAAATTCAAAATTGCTTGTTGAGCAATATAGCGAAATAATTTAAAAATATCAATTTGGTCTTAAATAGTTGACAAAATTTAGAAGATAGGAATAAAATTAAGTTCACTCTCGTAGTTACTTTATGAGCACCCTGAAGAAAAATGTTGTCACGTCGTTCGTGTCTGCACCTTCTTGTTGAATTGTGTCTCATTTCATATTTTTTTGGAGGTTTTTATGAAGCTTGTATCCTCTCTTATTGCATCTTCCTTGTTACTTACAATTGCAACTCCTGCATTTGCAGAAGAAGCAGCTCCTGCAGCGGCTCCGGCTGCTACTCCAGCGGCAGCTCCTGCAGCGGCTCCGGCTGAAGAGAAAAAAGAAATGAAGAAACACCACAAAAAGAAAAAAGCTCACCACAAGAAAAAAGAAGTAGAAGCAGCTCCTGCAGCGGCTCCTGCTCAATAATAAATTTGTTGTAAAACAAATTTAATTGTAGAAAATACGAGGTTCTAGGACCTCGTATTTTTTTTCTAAGGAATTCTTCATATTTAAATTTTTTAATAAATCCCTTCACTCTTAAACCGCGCCAAAATTCTACTATTAAACTCTCTTTCCAATTTCATTTTTGACGTTACGTTGACTGTCTTCAAAAAAAAGCGAAAGGAAATAGCAACACTTCTATTTTCAAAATCTACAATTTTTTCCATGGGACGAATATCAGGCGCACCTATAACTTGTTCTGCAAACTCTTGGCACAACTTGTCAATTTCTTCCTTAAAAATAATTGTGGCCTTTTCTAAGTTACAGCTAAACTGCAGACTATATTTAAAATCAATACGCGACCAATCTGTTGTAAAATTTTTAACCGAACGAATATCTCCATTTGGAATAGTAAGCAAACTCCCTTCATTACTTCGTATTCTTGCCATTCTCAGCGTCATTTTTTCTACGCTACCTGAAAAAACACTTGAAGCTGTTACGACGTCAACACTATCGCCAACAGTAAATTGATCTTCAAATAAAATAAAAAAACCAGCAATAAAGTCTTTCACTAAATTTTGTGCCCCAAAGCCAATTGCAACAGACGCCAACCCCGCTGTCGCAAGAAGAGCCGCAATATTAATTCCTAAATTTTCTAAAATGGTAAAAACAGCAATGATAGAAATGATAAATTTAAGTAAGTAATTCGTCACCGAGTTTAGGGTATTTTTTTTCGCTAAATTTCGAATATTTTCATAACTAGATCCTGATTTTACAGGTGTCGTAAGGAATATATTGAGAGTTTTTTGCAAAATACGCGTACACCAAATAGCAATCAAAACAGTTAAAAAAATTTTGACCGCCACAAGTGAAAACTTGTCAATAAATTCAGATCCTTGATAACAGTAAACAGCAATTGAGTGCCATAATTTATCTGTTTTATCAACTTCATGAGCAAAGGAATCTTTTAATTGAGAAGAAAAAGATTCTAAAATATGACTTATGAATAAGAGAGATATATAGAGGGAAACTGTATATCGACAAGCCGTTAAACTTTTATGAATAAGTTTTTTTTGCACAACAATAAAACGTCGAATAAAACTACTTTGATATTTGTGAGCTTTCCATTTTTCTGCTTTTGCCTTAGCAAACTTTGCAAGAGCAAGAAAGAAAACAAAAATTAAAATAATACCTATAAAATATATAATAGTAGGTAAAATATAATAGGTAAATAAACTTTCTACATCGGGAAAAATAATTTTATAAACTTTATCAAGCATGTTATTTTTTCTTTCTGAACTTTACAAACTTATAAATAAGCGGCAAACAAGAGAGGAAAATAATTCCAACAATTAAAACATGAACATAGTTTTGAATTTGTTCACCAAAAATTTTACCTAAATAAAAACCAGCAAGAAGCATGGACACAACCCAACCAATTCCACCAAATACATTAAATAATGAGAACCTGAAATAATTCATTTGCGCTGCACCGGCAACAGTGGGGGCAAAAGTTCTCACAATTGGAATAAAGCGGGCAAATATAATTGTTTTACCGCCGTGTCTCATGTAAAAATCATGGGCATAATTAAGATGTTTCCTTCGAAAGAAAAAGGAATCTTTTTTTGCGTAGAGTTTTGCTCCAAGCCGGCTGCCAATGTAAAATCCAACAGCATCACCAACAACAGCAGCAACCGAAAGTGCTACAAGCAAATTTTCTAAAGACATTGTCCCATTGGCCGCAAGGAGTCCGGCAGTCACGAGTAAGGAATCTCCTGGTAAGAAAAAACCAAACAACAAACCAGTTTCTGCAAAAATTATAATAATAAGACCAATTAAGCCAACAGTTTTAATGAGTGCAATGGGGTCATTTAAAAGAGATACCGCCTGAAGAATATCAATTGAGAAAGACATAAAATTCCTTTAAGTGGAAAGAGTTTCATTAAAACAAGCCCATGGCTCAATATTGTTTGAAAGCAACAGGAAGTCAAATACAAGGAATTGTATTATCACCCATTTTACTTGTCCGAGTTTTTGTGTATCCTAACGTCCCTTGGCTCTTTGCGTTCAGTGCAGGGAATTTTCACTAGATTGCTTTACGAAATGTGAAATGGATAAAAAATGCGAGTCATCTCTATAATTATTTTTGCTTTTATCAGCTTGAATTTAACAGCGTATGCTGACAATCAAGCACCGCTGACTCCCTCAGAAACAATAAAATATCCAACAGAAGAGGAATTTTTAGACTCAATTACACCAACAGAAACCTCTCCTCTAGAGGACAAAGTCCTCAATCAAAAAAAATATAGCAATCTTCCCAATTTTATCACTCTGCACGACATCAATTACTTGTTGCCCTACTACCACACACAATCTCCATACAAAGCAGTTTACGAAGGCAATACTCCAGAACAACAGAGTGTTATGCAAACTGAATTTAAAGGGCAATTTAGTGTTGAAGTGCCTATCATTCATGATTTATCTCTCAATGCTTCCTACACTCAGCTTGTGTTTTGGCAAGTCTACGCTCATTCACAATATTTTAGAGAAACGAACTATGAACCAACTATATATGTCAACTATCATTTATATCGTAATTGGCTTTTGAGCGCTGGTTTCGATCACCAATCCAATGGCCGAGGTGGTGAGTATGAACGCAGCTGGAATAGAATGATTGGCTCTGCACAGTTCAGCGGAAAGCATTGGTTTACAAAACTCGACGTTTGGGGACTTGTTGCTCAAGGGGAATCGAGCGATTTACACAATCCCGATATTGAAAAATACCTTGGCCACGAACGTATTACTTTAGGCTACAAAATAGCTGATTTTGTGGTGGCACTCGAGGTACAAAATATTGAGGGTGGTTTTGAAAGAGGCTCCATAATAGCGTCTGCAAGCTATCCTATCGCGAATCAAATTAATTTATATACACAATATTTTAATGGCTACGGACAAAGTTTAATTGAATACAACCACCCAACACAAGGGTTTGGTGTCGGTATTTCATTTAATAATTGGCTTTAATTACGCAAACCTTGCTGCGAATACGCAAATGCCGTTTGCCTGTCTGTATTTTCCACAAGCTTGTTCACTTCATCTGTTAAATCGGGGCTTGGCAACCAAGCCATATTTTCTTCTTGTTTTGCAAGCGTCCCCGTATAATATTCCACAGAATTTTTAATAACAACTTCTGTTTGAGACTTTCCAACCGGAAAAACGGTTACACTCATTCTATTTCTAAATAAGCGGCCATCAATAAAAAATTTATCCCAGTCGGTTTGAATATTAAAATTTTTTCTATCAACGGAAGAAATAATATAAGACTGCGACAATAATCTTGCAATAATTCCATAAACAACCACAGGGTTAGCTGCAGTTCGCCAGGTGTTGCCTTCAATACGGCTTAATTTCAATGAAGAAAAAATCCCCATCATATCTTGCCTTGGCATTCTACGAGGCTGTTGAAAAGAGCTAGGAAGCCTACTGGATTCCTGCTTTAAAGTTAAATTTGCCCCCGAGCTTAGTTGGTTATTTTGCGCATCATCATTGTTATCCATAGAAGAAAACACTGAATTATGATTTGAATTTGCTTGTTCTTGTCCCTGCCCCTGATTTATACCTAAGAGTGAATTACAACCACTACACAGTACTAATGTTGCAACAAACACCACAATTTTTATGTTACAAACTTTTCTCATTTATAAGATTCCCTATGCTTAACTATGTTCATTCTGCATTGAGATAATAAAAATGTGGAGTGCGAATATGTGCTGTCAATTTTTACATGGGCATTATTTACTTTAAATAAAATTTAATCGTTTCAAGAAGGCCTTGCTGCAAATTATGTTGAGGTTCCCAGCCAAGTTCAGTTTGAATTTTTGTATTGTCAATAGCGTATCGAAAATCATGCCCAAGTCTATCTGTAACATAAGTAATTAAATGAGAATATTTTTGTGCCGCAGGCTTAAGTTCATCAAGAAGTGCACAAATATTTTTTACGAGCGTTAAATTATCACACTCATTTTTTCCACCAATATTGTAAACTTCACCAATTTTTCCATGCGTTAGAATTTTAGCTATGGCACTGCAGTGATCTTCCACATAAAGCCAATCACGAATATTGCTCCCGTTACCATACACAGGAATTGGCTGTTTGCTTAAACAACTTCGGATAACTGTTGGAATTAATTTTTCTGCATGTTGAAATGGACCATAATTATTAGAACAATTAGAAGTTGTTACAGGGAGAGAATAAGTGTGAAAAAAAGACCTCACCAAGTGATCGGAGCCAGCTTTACTTGCTGAATAAGGAGAATTTGGTGCATAAGCTGTTTTTTCGTGAAATGGAGGGTCAGTTAAGCTTAATGAACCATAGACTTCATCGGTAGAAATATGATGGAATCTGCAATTTTTTTCAGTCCATTTTTTTTCATTTAACCAATATTTTTTAGCTTCTTCTAGCAGGACAAAAGTACCCATGACATTAGTTTCAACAAAGTCAGCAGGAGCTGCTATAGAGCGATCCACATGGCTTTCCGCTGCAAAATGGACTATGGTATCAATTTCGTGTTTTTTTAATACACTTTCTACTAAAGCTTTATCGCAAATATCACCACGTATAAAAGTATGATTTTTGTCTTGTGGTAAATTACTTTCATTGCCAGCATAAGTCAGTTTATCAAAGCTATAAATATGACTGCTTTGAAAATTTTTAAGCATATAACGAACAAAATTGCAGCCAATAAAACCAGCTGCACCCGTAATTAAAATGTTATTTAATTTCATTTTATTTCCTCAAATGGAGAGTTTAGCAAACGAGTAAGATACTTCCCATATTCACTTTTTAAATAAGGCTTGACGCTATTTTCGAGTTGCTCTCGCGTAATTAATTTTTTTCGCCAAGCAATTTCTTCAAGACATGCTACTTTTAAGCCTTGGCGCTCTTCTAAAAGGCATACATATTGTGAAGCATCTAATAAAGACTTGTGAGTTCCTGTGTCCAGCCACGCAAAACCTCTATTTAAAATTTCCACATTTAACTTTTTTTTCTGTAAGTAAGCATCAAGCACACCAGTTATTTCAAGTTCACCTCGCGCGGATGGCTTCAAAGACTTTGCAATGGAAGCCACTGAGTTATCACAAAAATAAATACCCGTTACAGCATAATTTGATTTGGGTTTTGCTGGTTTTTCCTCCACAGAAATAACCCTTCCTTGTTTATCAAATTCCACAACACCGTAACGCTCGGGATCGTGCACTTGATAACCAAACACAACAGCCCCTGAATTTTGTTGTATTGTGCTTCGCGCTGCAAGCAAAGTTGAAGCAAGCCCATGACCATGAAATATATTATCGCCTAAAATAAGACACACGGAATCTTGTCCAATAAAGTCTTCCCCAAGAATAAATGCTTGTGATAAACCATCTGGGCTTGGCTGCTCTTTGTATTGTAGTTTTATCCCCCATTGACTCCCATCTTTTAAAAGTTCTTTAAATACAGGAAGATCGCGCGGAGTAGAAATAATTAAAATATCGGTGATTTCTGCAAGCATGAGTATTGAAAGTGGGTAGTAAATCATGGGCTTGTCATAAATTGGCATCAGTTGTTTGCTAACACATTGAGTAAGGGGGTAAAGACGCGTGCCTGACCCACCGGCTAAAATAATTCCCTTCATAAAAACCCTTTCCCTGCGTTTAATTCACGCATTATATCCAACCCCCCTTGACACTTCTCAAAGAGTGGTTAGCCTATGAGCGTGCTCTTCGTAGAGCAAATTTGCAACTTTCAAAGGAGTTTTATCAATGAGTAAATCACTACGTCCCCTTAATGATCGCATTCTTCTTGAACGCCTAGAGGCAGAACAAAAAACTGCAGGCGGAATTCTAATTCCAGACAATGCAAAAGAAAAGCCTGTTGAAGCGAAAGTTATTGCTGTAGGCAACGGGAAAATTCTTGAAAATGGATCTCGCCAATCTATGAGCGTGAAAGCTGGTGACAAAGTTATTTTTGGTAAGTGGAGTGGAAGTGAAGTTAAAATTGATGGCAAAGAATATCTTCTCGTAAAAGAAGACGAAATTCTTGCTGTTATTGATTAATTTTTTTATTTTTTAATATTTATTATTGGAGTTAAATACGTATGGCTGCTAAAATGATTTCTTTTAACGAAGAAGCTCAAAGAAAAATTTTACAAGGTGTCAACATTCTTGCTGATGCTGTTGAAGTAACACTAGGACCAAAAGGTCGCAACGTTTTAATTGAAAAGAGCTATGGCCCGCCTCTCATTACGAAAGACGGTGTTACCGTTGCAAAAGAAATTGAACTTGCCGACAAATTTGAAAACATTGGCGCTCAACTTGTTAAAGAAGTTGCCTCCAAAACCAACGATGACTCCGGTGACGGAACAACCACAGCAACAACTCTTGCTCGCGCTCTTTATCGCGAAGGCTTCAAAATGCTCGCTGCTGGACACTCTCCAAGCGAACTCAAACGCGGCGTTGAAAAAGCGGTTGAAGTTGTTGTTGCAAATCTTCGCAAAATGGCTCGTCCTGTTACTGGAAATCAAGAAATTGCACAGGTTGCTTCTATCAGTGCAAACAACGACACCGCTATTGGCAACATGATTGCTCAAGCTATCGAAAAAGTTGGCAAAGATGGCGTTATCACAGTTGAAGATGCAAAAGGTATTGACACTACAGTTGATGTTGTTGAAGGCATGCAATTTGACAGAGGCTACTTGTCTCCTTACATGGTCACTGATCAAGAACGTCTCGAAGCTGTTCTAGAAAATCCATACATTCTAATTATGGAGAAAAAAGTCTCCATTATGAAAGATATGGTTCCTTTGCTTGAAGAAATTTCCCGCAATGGCCGTCCTTTGTTAATTATTGCTGAAGATGTTGAAGGCGAAGCTCTTGCTGCGCTTGTTTTAAACAAACTTTCTGGAACAATCAAAGTATGTGCTGTCAAAGCTCCTGGCTTTGGTGACAGACGCAAAGCGATGCTTGAAGACATTGCTATTTTAACAAACGGAACTTTAGTCTCTGAAGAAATAGGAATGAAGCTTGAAACTACTATTTTAACTGACCTTGGCCAAGCTACAAAAGTTGTTGTGGACAAAGAAAATACTGTTATTACTGGCGGCAAAGGTGCTGATACTCGCATTAAAGCTCGTGTTGCTGAAATTAAAGCGCAAATGGAAAAAACAACTTCTGACTACGATCGTGAAAAACTACAAGAACGCCTTGCTAAACTTGCAGGTGGTGTTGCTGTTATTCGACTCGGTGCAGCAACAGAAATTGAACTGAAAGAAAAGAAGGCTCGCGTTGAAGATGCTCTCAATGCAACTCGCGCAGCTGTTGCTGAAGGCGTTGTTGCCGGCGGCGGTGTCGCACTTCTTCGTTCTTCCGTTCTTCTTGCAGACTTAAAAGGCGAAAACGTAGAACAACAAGCTGGTATTGAACTTGTTCGCAAAGCTCTTGAAGCTCCTGTACGTATTATTGCTGCAAACGGTGGTAATGAGCCAAGCGTTGTTGTGGACAAAATTCTTGCAAACAACTCACAAAACTTCGGCTTCAATGCCCTCACTGAAAAATACGAGGACCTTGTTGCTGCTGGTGTTATTGATCCCGTTAAAGTAACACGTTGCGCTCTTCAAAACGCAGCTTCTGTTGCGAGCTTATTGCTGACAACTGACGCTATGATTTCCGAAAAACCAAGCAAAGGCGCACCTGCTGGAGCTCCTGGTATGGGTGGCATGGGCGGAATGGGTGGTATGGGCGGAATGGGTGGTATGGATTACGATATGTAATTTGTACTTCTACAGCTCATAAGACACACGCTCTTTCGTTTAGCAGGACAATATAATTGTCCTGCATTTTTTTTGGTAAAAAACTTTTTTAGACCTGCGTAGTCATCAAAAAAATAAATCCTTGCCTTACGAGCCATGTCTTAATCCTCATCCTTGTACTTAACTGGTTCAAGTCGTGCCCCTAGATACTGAAGAACCTGATTGACTTTATCCATACGTAATGTTGGCTTTCCAAGCTCTAATTCCTTTAAAAAACGCGAATTTACTCCCACTCTTTTTGCAAACTCTTCTTGCGTATAATCTAAATATTTACGCTGTTCACGAACAAATACAGCTATAGGACCTGCTTCTTTTTTTATGTTTTCTTGACTACGTCTGAAATTGGGCATTACAAATTCCTCTATACCTATTATAACCCCCGATCGGGGTATAAATCAAGAAAAATCAAATTTTATACCCTGATCGGGGTGTAAAAGAAGGAAATCTCAATTTAAACAAGCTCTAAAACTCTGTCCTGATGTTTTCGTCACCCGAATGGGGTATCATAAACTAACAAATAAGCTTATAAAAGAGGCTAAGGATGGAACATAAATTTGAGTTATTTTGTAAATTACCCTTATTTAAAGGCTTAACTTTAGAGCATAGAACTTCAATTTATAACGTAAGTTCTGAAGTTATTTTAAATAAAGGGGATTATTTAATACGCGAGGGAGATGATTCTAAAGATGTTTTTCTATTAATAGAAGGTAATTTAGCGGTTGTTAAGTTTGATCAACTGCATAATGTAGAACATTTGATTGCAAATATAAATCAAGGAGAATTAATTGGCGAGTTAGGAGCCCTAGAAGGAATAAAA
>JAZKEW010000151.1:8322-10084 GCA_040386785.1 Bdellovibrionota bacterium | reverse complement strand
TTCATTTTTATAATAAGTATTTTTTTATGCTTTTCTGGGATTGTATCTTGCCAAAGGAAAAAAGATCCCGTTGAAATAAAATTGCTTTTATTAAATCCAGAAAATTACTTTAATCATAACATATTAATACGTGGAAAAATAAAAGAAATAGGCCCTTTAGGGCTTTGGTTTATTTTGGAAGATGATTCTGGTTATATTCAGGTGACCACGCAAAATATTGCCGGTAAAATTTCTTGTTTAAAAAAGGGAAATATGGCATTAGCTTTCGGCCAACTGGAGCAATATAGTATTCATAAATATTTTTCTCTACAGAATGATTTGAAGTGTCTCTAGTAATTCTGCCAAAGAATGAGAAGAAGTCATGAGCATTGAAAAATTTTGTGTTTGCTTGATAACATTTTCAATTGCAAAAATCTGCTGTTGTAAACGACTATTGTAATGCGCATCTCCGCAGAGGCCCTTTGACATTTTTCCTGAAAACGGCAAAAGTTCATAGTTTTCATTAGAATTATGCTGAATTTTTTCAAGTGGATCTCTTATTATAATAAATACATTTTTTTTTAAATTAAAATATTTTATGGTGTTTTGTACTTCAGTAGCACAGGCTATGCTGCTCGTTGAGTTAAATAAAAAATCGCTGAGAAAATAAATTTTTTCGTAGGACCTCATATATTTGTGTAGTTGCCTGCACCCGCTAAAAAAATCTTCGCCATGGAGAGTTTTTATTGTAAAACTTTGCCCAAGGCTTTTATGAATTCTTTCAAGAATAGCACAGATTCCATTAGCAAGTTGTCCTTTATTTGCCTTCGAAAAGTCTGAACGAAAGGCCATATTAGGATAGCTGTGGAAGAGAACAAGAATATTTTTTCTGCCTGGACTCACATCCAGTTTCGTGACAAATAAATTCAATCGAAGTAAATGACTTCGAGAGATTGTTTTAAGAGGATCGCCTTGTTGGAAATGTCGAGTCATAAAGCCAAAACGATGGGGCAAGTATTTTTTGTTGAAATCATTTGCGGAAAAGTTTTTGCCCCATGTATTCTTTATAAAAGTGTTGATATGAAATGGAAGAGCTTTAGACGGAGAAAGTATGGGCCACGTTGATATTTGATCTGGAAACAAGAGAGCAATTTTTTCTAGTTGCATAATAAACAAAACCTAATTGGAGTTAAAATGTCTAGTCAATCATATAAAAAATTAACACAAGCGCAAGGGAAGAAATTTCAAAATCCTGTGGAGATTTTTGATGAAATTAAATCTGTTTATCATCAAATCATAAAAACCTATTTAGAGCCAAGTCCATTAATAAAATCCGTGTGGTTGAGTGAATATATTGGCGGTGAAGTTTGGTTAAAACTAGAATCTCTCAACCCAAATGGTTCTTTTAAAGTGAGAGGAGCCTTAAATGCTCTGAGTCAAATTAAAAAAAATACACAAAATCAACCGAATTCAAAATCAAAAGTTTGTGCTGCTTCAGCTGGAAATCATGCACAGGGGGTGGCTTATGCTTGCAGAGAACTTGGCTGTGAAGCACATATTTTTCTTCCAAAGGGGGCTTCATTAGCAAAGCGGGATGCCACTGAAAAACTTGGAGCCAAACTTTATCTTGTCGGTGAAACCTTAGAAGATGCTTTTGAAGCGGCCATAAAATTTTCAGAGGAAGAGAATGCGACGTTTTTGCATGCATTCAATAACTACGATGTTATTATAGGTCAAGCGACTTGTGCATACGAAACTATTTTACAATTTCAGCAACAAAAAT
>JAZKEW010000151.1:0-8312 GCA_040386785.1 Bdellovibrionota bacterium | reverse complement strand
TTGACTAATAATGCAGTTTATTTAACAGAGCTTTCTTTAAATAAAAATTATGTTTATCCAGATTATTTTATTTGCGGGGTTGGTGGTGGTGGCCTTGCAGCAGGAGCGGGGCTTTTGCTTTCTGCTTTGGAATCAAAGACAAAAGTGATTGGTGTTGAGCAGGAATTTTTTCATTCAGCTCAGAAAAGTCTGCAAAGTAAAACACAAACTCCAACGGAAAGGTCAAAATCCACCATAGCGGATGGTATTGCAGTTGGGCTTATTGGCAATTTAAATTATGATTATATGGTAAAATATTTAGAAAAAGTAACAACGGTGGATGATGATTGGATTGTGAAATCAATTTTAATGCTTTGTGAACGAGAACGCCTTGTGTCAGAAGGAGCGGGAGCAGTTGCCGTTGCGGAAATTTTAAAAAATCCGACTTACTACTCTGGCAAGACTGTTGTCGCTTGCATTAGTGGAGGGAATATTGATCCTCAACTTCTCACTCGAGTTATTGCACGAGGACTGCATATTACCGGACGGGTTTTACGGGTTTGTGTTTGTGTGAATGACAAACCAGGTGGGCTCAAAAAATTATTTGAGTGTATTGCTGGGATGGGAGGGAATGTTCTCGACCTTGTTCATGACAGGACTTATAGTGAGGTGAGTATAGGAGATGTTGATGTTGAATTGTCTTTGGAAACAAAAAATTCAGAACATCAATATTCGTTGATTGGAGGATTAGAAGAAGCCGGTTTTAAGCCAAGAGTTAGACGCTAAATACTGCCAGGAGATTGTATGGGATTAATTGAATGCTACGACACCTTAATTATAGGCGGAGGGCCTGTTGGTTTATTCGGGGCTTATTACGCAGGTCTGCGCGATATGTCTGTGAGGCTTGTGGATAGAAGACACGAGCTTGGAGGGCAAATTACCGCCATCTATCCAGAAAAATGGGTGTTTGATATCCCTGGTATTCCTGCAATTCGTGGAAAAGAATTATACGAAAATTTAATCAAGCAGGTTGCTCCATACAATATACCAAGTAGCCTCAACGAAGAGGTTGTGTTAATTCGCAAAAACAGGAATAACATTTTGTGTGTTGAAACCAGGCAAGGCACTGTGTTGCACGCAAAAACAGCAATACTATGCTTGGGTATGGGTGCTTATATTCCTCGCCGTTTAGACCTCACAAATTTGCGTGAATTTGAAGGAAAAGGAGTTCACTATGGAGTGCACTCTTTGGACGTATTTAAAAATAAAAAAGTGATTGTTGTTGGAGGAGGGGATAGTGCCCTCGATCTTGCCTTAACTATTGTCAATGAGTGCGCTGATTTGCATGTGCTGCATCGCAGTGATCGCTTCAATGCTCACGAAGAAACCACAAAAAAACTTTATTCATCAAATGCAGAAATCAAAACTTTTGCAGAAATAGTATGTATAGAAGGCACCGTAAATCACCTCACACATGCCACAATTAAAAATACGAAAACAGGAAAGCTCTGTAAAATTGAAGTCGATGAAATTATTATTGCCATAGGCCTTTTGTTTAATTTAGAGGTTCTGCAGGAATGGGGTATTGCCATGGATGGAAATTCAATTACAGTTGATCACAACAGACAAACATCCATTCCAGGCATTTATGGCGCGGGAGATATTGTGACTTATCCAGGTAAAATGAAACTAATTGGCACTGGTACAGCAGAAGTCATGCAAGCCGTCAATCACGCAAAATCATATATGCAAGATAATTTTCCTTATTTATGAGGTGACTTCATCATGAGTAGTCCAAATTTTGAATCTCATTCACGTATTATTCAGAGGAACTCTGAAGAGCTTGCGAAGGGCTATCCAGGTTGGTTTCGAAAAGTTGAGTGGATTGGAATCAGCGTTTTTTTCATCTTATTTTTTGTCATGATTTATAAAATAGCTCTTGTTGCTACAAGCATGTGGTTTTTATTATTTCTTGGGTTTTTTGGCGGTTTAATTTGTGCCGATTTTTTTTGTGGATTGGTGCATTGGCTTGCCGATACTTGGGGCTCTCCAGACATTCCTATTTTGGGAGCGGCTTTAATACGTCCATTTCGAGAACATCACGTGGACCAATTTGCCATGACAAAGCATGATTTTATTGAAACCAATGCAGCCGCATCACTTGGTGGGGTGCCGCTTTTAGTGGGCTGTTTATTTATACCAGTTGGCCCTGATAAACCTTACTTGTCGTTCGTCTTTTTTTTCATTTTTTTCTTCACTGTTCTTAGTTTATTTACAAATCAAATTCATAAATGGGCACACACAGAAAAATCTCCAAAATTTATAAAAGTTTTGCAAAAATGGCATATCATACTCAATCCTCTCCACCACCAAATTCACCACACTATTCCTTACAACAAGCATTATTGTATTACGACAGGGTGGTTAAATGGTTTTTTAAGCTCAATTCATTTCTTTTTCTATTGTGAAAAAATCGTAACTAAATATACTGGGGCATTGCCACGGCAAGATGACGTTGGTGAAAGTGCCGCAAGGGATATTTTAAATGGAAAAGCTGTTAGGGCATGCCCTAGAAGAGCAAGTTAAACACAGAACACTTAGCTACATTGCTGAGGGGGTCGGTAAATTTCCCAAAAGTGTTTCCAATTCTATTTTCACACAAATTTCAGGTTGCACACAGTGCCCCTTGTATCAGTCCAGAAAAAGGGTTCTTGTCAGTCCGACGGTGGCACAAAAAAAATTCTTTGTATTGTCTGAGTTTCCAACTCTTGAAGATGAAAATTCCCAGTCCGAATTCTTGTATGCGGAAAAGTCTCCCTCGGGGCTTATTGTAAAGCTTTTAGAAAAATTGAGTTTACTGCAGGATTGCCACTTTTCATTTGCCCTTAAATGCGTTCCTGAAAAAGGGATTCCTGCAACTTCACTTTCTACGTGCGCAAAAAATAATTTAAAATTGGAACTTCATGCTATCAACCCTGAGGTTATTCTATGTTTTGGATCGAGATCTCTTCTCGCTCTGGCTCAATTGGAGCCGAGTCTTCTTAACGCTCATTTGTCCGAAAATTCTTCTGTTTTGACGGCAAATTTTGGGAAGACTTCAGAGAATCATCCCACAAACATTTATTTTTTATCTTCAAGTGGCGATCTTCAAGCTTTTCCCCATTGGCGGAGTCAGGTTTGGCGTTTTTTAGAGCATTTTAAAACTGAGTATAATCCAGCCGTTAAAAATAAATAGACTTTTTCCGCGGTCTTTAGTAATCCACAGGGAGAGTTTTGCTTGTACCTTAGTAGGGGTGCAAGTTCATCATTTTTGCCAACAGTGAGAGTCAATTTATGTCCAACGCCTCCAATATTCAAAATATCGAAGAAGTTAATGCAACCCGTCGCAAAATTAACATTTCAGTTGCAGCATCTTCTGTTCAAGATGCCCTCAGTGCTGTTGCAAATGAAATGCAGTCGACATCTGAAATTCGCGGATTCCGCAAGGGGAAGGCTCCCCTTACAATGGTTCGTAAATTTTACATGAACGATATTGTTAAAAAGGCAGCTGATAAAATAATTAATGATGCCTATTCTTCTGTTACAAAAGAGCTTGATTTTCAAATTGTGAGCAGCCCTCACATTGAGCCAGAAAATCAGTTTAGCGAAAACAATGAGTTTAAGTTTTCTGCCACTGTGGATATCAATCCAAAAATTGAAATTCAAGATTATAAAAATTTAAATATCAAGTTCCCTCAAGCATTTCAAAAAAGTATTGATGAGCAATATGAAACATTCATTGGTTCATATCAAAAATCTTTTGCACAAAAAGCCCCTTCGCAAGAAGACAATGCAGAACAAAATTCAGCTCTGCCAGAATTGAATGATGAATTTGCGAAACGCCTGGGTTACGAAAATATGGAAATAGCAAAAACTAAAATTTGCGAAACCCTTGAGCAAACTCACACCGAAATGAAGGTTAATTTTGCATTTGAACAAATTGTTGATCAAGTTTTGGCAAAAAATGATTTTGAAGTTGCTGAAAGTTTAGTTGATAGCACAATCAATAATGCTATTGCAGAAACAAATGCAGGTATCACAGACAAATTACAACATATTAACTCCGAGAAAGAAGATCAAAGGGCTAAGTTCCGTGAAGTGGCTTTAAAAAATGTGCGTGGTATTTTGGCCCTTGGTCACATTGCCCGTCAAGAAGGCATTGTTGTTACAGATGATGAGATGTACCGTGATTTAATCAATTATTCCATGTCAAACAGAATCGACCCTCGCATGCTGTTTAAAAAGAATGGAGCTAAAATTGTGGATGAATTTCGTGGTCAAGCTATGATCCGCAAGGTAGTTACCATGCTTATAGATCATGCACAAATTGAGTATACTAAAGAAGAAGAAAAAAATTCTACAACAGTGGAATAAATTGAATTAGCTTGACGTTACTAGTACCGAGCACGTTTTTGTCGCTCTTTACCTTTTCTGTATTTTACAGAACACACCATTTGGAGGTTTTATTATGAAATTAGCATATACTCTTGTTGCTTTGGCTTTCTCCGCTTCCGTATTTGCAGAAGCTGCTGCTCCTGCTGCTGTTGAAGCTTCTCCAGCTGCAACTCCAGTTGCATCCGCTGAAGCGACTCCTGCTGCTGCTACTGAAGCAGTTAAAGCAGAAGCTGCTCCTGTTGCTGCAGCAAAAGAAGAAAAAGCTGTTGAAACTAAGAAAGCTCACAAAAAAGTAACTCACAAAAAAGCTAAAGCTGAAGAAGCTGCTAAAGTAGAAGCTCCTGCTGCTGCTCCAGCAAAATAATTTTTGCTAGTTAGTTTCGAGTTAAAAAAAACCTCCTTGTGGTTCTGCCGCAAGGAGGTTTTTTGTTAAATAGACTTCTTTTGTACACGGTCGCACCTCGAAACTGAGTTTACGTAAGGGAGTCTAATCTTGTGCAGCTATAAAAGCCCTGGTAAAATCATCTGTCAAATGAGGCCCGCTATACTCTTTGCCGTTTATTAAAATCATGGGAGTTCCCTTAATTTTTAGTCTATTTGCAAGAGCGGCATCTTCTTTAATTTTATTAAGCTCAACTTCATTTTCAACACATTGTGCAAATGCATCTACATTCATGCCCAACCCTTTGGCTTCTTCTTTCAGGCCTGCAATGTTAAAACTTTGCGCCCGTTGTTCATCGGTCCAATTTTGTCCGGAAAAAGCCCATTCTTTAAATTCCCAAAATTTATTTTGTAAACCAGCACAACGAGTTGCTTGAGGTAAAATACAACTGTACGGATACCAGCCCTCGCCGGGAACATAGGGATTGCATTTATTGTCCAGAGGAAAAAAGCGGTACACAATAAGAACTTTGTCTAGTCCAACTCTATCTTGTGCTTGTAGCAGCGGGGCATTGGATTCTTTACAATGGGGGCAACCGAAATCAGAAAAAACTTGCACAACAGCTTTGGCGTCATCTTTGCCTCTTCTGTAATCTTCCCCGTTTCCAACATAATTTGTTTTATTAATTGAAATTTCAACAGGGGTTTCACTTTGCAGCGCAGCAGCGGTTGTTTTTTTAGGAGTTGAAAAAAACTTATCAATTATGATTGGTGCAACAAGCCCGCATGCAAGTGGTGGAATACCAAGACAAATACACACGGCAATAAAACGAATAAAATAATCGGATTGTACAGTATCGTGAGTTTTTCTGTTTTTTATTAAGGTAACAACCTTTATGACAAAATAAGCTACGGTTAAAAGATGTATGACACTACAAGTTGGGCAAATTGTTTTTAAAATGAAGTGAGAAATATACAAGAGAGCTACCACAGATATAAAGCCAATAAGGCCAATATAGAATTCTAATTGGGCTAGTTGCTTTTTTGTTACGGTGGAAATTTTTGGTAGCACTGCGGCAGATAAAATAATAACAAAATAAGCCATACCGTAGGATCCAAGTGGTATTGATGCTAATTCTCCATAAGAACTTCCAATAACGCTAGAACAATTAAATTTTGCTGATATATCGCAAAGAGTCCCTTGGCCAGGTTGCATTAAATTTTGAATATGCAAAATAAGTGCGTAAAGGGAAACAAAAAAACCCGCAATTCCAATTAAAATTGTGGGAACGTTTATTTTTGTAGTCATATTTTCTCCTCATTTTCCTGCAATGGTTACAAAATAATCACGGGTGCGAGTATAAGGTATTTGTCCGTCTGTTCCATAAATAAAATCTGGCAAAGGTTCTGCGCCCCACGCTGTAAATCTAACAGTAAAATCTTTTTCTTGGAATGTTTTTTCATCCAGTGTGATCGAAAAAGGTTGTGACAAGTCCCCTCGATTTAAAATCCAACGCTTGTGAAGTTTGCCGTCAATGTTCATTTCAACCACATTGGTTGAATTCCATTTTGGAACGAAAATTCGAAAGCGAAATCTTTGTTCAACGATGTTTGTTAATAATTCACCATTTGTAAGAAATGGTTCAAAGAGAATAATGTCTGTGCCATTAGTCACATTTAAGTATGAACCCATTAAAAATTGGCTTGGTTCAAGGGGATTTTGAAATTGTACATTGGTAAATTTAGAGAAAGGAATAGCCCCCTTTACTAGGTTTTCCATGCTTGTGCCAAACACAGGAAATAGGGAACTGTTATCATCAATTTTTAAATCAAAATTTTCTGGAAATTGCCTTGTACTGGCATATAAATTTTGGTGAAAAATAAAGGAAAATAGTTTCTCATCTTGAGAAGTTGTATTTTTCTTAGTTTCTGTTGATAAAATTGGCATATAGCTCATATTGTTTAGCAAAAACCAGTCCTGAAAATGTGTATCTTGAGTTAATCTTTCTGGAAAAAAAGTCGCATCGAAGGTGAAGCGAAAAAGATTTTTATTAAAAATTCTTTCTTCAGCATCTTTATTTTGTCCTTTTGGACAAAGCAAATTTATGGGAACTCCTTCTTGAATTTCAATTTCTTTTAAGCAAACAACATTATTTTTTCTAACTACCGCAATAACATAACTCCCAGCATCTAATTGAACATTAAAAGGAGACTTGCCAATTAAAAAGGTCGATTGAAATGTTTCGCTCACATTCAGTGACTGACTTTGAAAATTACTTTGTTTAAACAAATCTCCTTCAATTTGAACAGGGATTAATGTATTTTTCAAATTAGGGGGAGAATTTTTTATTTCAGTTTTTCGTCCAATTCGAATTAAATCTCCATTTTGCACATGATTTATTTCGATAGGCTCAATCCTTAATAATCCTTTTTTTTCAAATTCAATTTGTACTAAATTATTTTTGTCATCAAGGTTGATGCTAAAATCTTTTCTATGGCTGCCAAAATTGTACGATAGCTGGTAGGTTGAATTAGGGAGATAACACTTTGCAGAGCCAAATTTATTTAATTTAACAAGGGCATAAGGCATAAAATCATCTTTATCAAGAAGTAGAAAAAGAGTCCCAGCATCTTCCTCTGGATATGGGTTTGCGCTGATAAAAGAGATTAATTTTTTTTGTCTATTTTCATTTTTTCCTGGCTTTTGAATTATCTTACAGGAGCCATTTTGTGGCGGAAAGACAAAATTGTCTTGATCAATTGCGTAGCCCACAAGTAAGTCCGACTCTAACACTTTGCTGTCGCTCACAATTGGCAAATTAAAAGAGTCCCAAACAAACCCTTTGTTTGTTAGATAGGGAGCTAATTCATAATAGTTTAGTTTAATCAATTGGTTGCTGTTAATGGTCTTAGAGTAAGGTAGGCTGAGTTCACTCAGACCAATAATAGATTCATCTTTTTGGTGGGTACATGAGGTCAGGAAAAGAAGGCAAGCCAGCCAAACAAACCTAGTAATTGCTTTAAATTTAAGATATTTTTTATCACTTTTTGCAGTTATGACCATTATTCTTGATCCTAATCAAGGAAAATAAACTTAAGCTCGAGTAGCCTTCAGAACCATCGCTGACGGAAATCAAACTCCTGAAGGGGGAATTTTATACTTACTTTGAGGAACATCAAACCATGTCTTTGAGCCATTTGAAAGAATTCGCATCTTCTGCCGAGCAAACTACCATCATCAAAAAAACTGTTGCTGCCCCAGTCTCCGATTTAGCAACAGGAGAGCGTTTTGAAAACGGTATTCGCATTAAAACTCTTCCGCCAAGTGTGGTAAAGGATATTGAACAAAAAAATATTGCTCGAAGGCTTGCTGCAATTTCTCCCATTCAAATTCGCGTTAGGCGCTGTCTTGCATGCGGTTTTATGTTTGAGTCTTCAGGGAACAGAACCTGTGGGTGTTCCAGCAGATCGTCCCGTTCGGCGGCTGAGGGGCGCGTGGTGCCGGTTGCAGGATTTGA
>JAZKEW010000150.1:3689-6040 GCA_040386785.1 Bdellovibrionota bacterium | reverse complement strand
CCGTTTTGAGCCCAGAAATTCCCATGCCAACAATGGCAATATTTTTATTCTTGGGCATGTTTTCTTTTTGCCTGCTTTTCTTTTATTTCCATAATTGTTGTGGAGTGCATGGGTTGTGCTTTTTCTTTTGGATTTAAAAATACTTTGGCAAAAGCAACAGCAATAGCGGCCTCAGAAAAACCAGTGGCAATAAGGTCTAGTTTTGCGCTGTGCTTGGCAATATCCCCTGCGGCAAAAATACCTGGCAGGTTGGTTTCCATGCGTTCTGATACCAGAATTCCGTTTCCAACAAGCTCCAAACCCCATTCATTTAATTTGCCAAGGGAGCTATTGTAGCCAAACATCACTAAGGCGTCATCGGCAGGCAATGAAGTTTCCTCACCTGTGTCTGAATTTTTTATGGTGACACTTTTTAAATGAGAATCGCCGTGAAATTCTAGAATTTCTGTATTTAATAAAATACGAGCATTCGTTTTGTACAATTTATTCACGGAATCACCGTGGGCACGAAAGGAATCGGTGCGGTGAATTAAAGTAACGTGTTTTGCAATTTGAGTGAGCTCATTGGCCCAATCAAGGGCGCTGTCGCCACCGCCTGCAATAATGACATTTTTATTTTTAAAAGCCTGTTTTTCAAGAACAGCATAGGAAACCCCTTTGCCTTCAAAAATTTGGGCATTTTTTCCCGTATGTTTTTTGGGGCTATAAGAGCCAACTCCAGCAGAAATAATAAGGGTTTTTGTCAAGTGTTCTTGTTTATTTGTGGTGATTTTCCACAGCCCATTTTCAGTGCGAGTGAGGGTTTGTGCATTTTCATTGAGGCAAATTTCTTGCGAGTAAGGTTTTATTTGCTCCACTAAATTAGAGACTAAATCTTGCGCAAGAATTTTTGGAAAGCCAGCCACATCATAAATATATTTTTCAGGGTAAACCGAAATAAGGCGACCGCCAAGCATGGGCATAGAGTCTATTATTTTACAACTTGAGTTGCGTAGCCCTGCATAAAATGCAGCAAATAAGCCAGTGGGCCCACCCCCTAAAATTGTAATGTCACAAACGTTTGAATTATTCTCGTGCTTCATTCTGAGTCCAATCTTTTTTACCATCTAACAGGCGCACACTATCAAGCAAAATATTCGATGCTTCTTTGAGTTCCACATCTTTTTTATTAATCACCTTTATAGAAAAATCAGGTAAATTATCTTCAATGCTATTAGCTTCATTTTTATTTTTCTTTTCAGTTTTTTTCTTAGAAGATTTTTTTAAATTTTCTTCCATTAAAGAAACGAATGTATTTTTATCTGATTTTGCTTTTTTAACAGCGGCAATAATTTCCTTAAATTCTGCAGTACGTTCAACACGATCGGCGCTTATTTGTTGTAACTCAGGAATAATGGAACTGATGTCTTGTTCAGGAGTAAACTCCCGTGAAGGTTTAATGACTGTATAGGGTAACGCATAGTCGTATTCGTCTTCGCCTGTATCTGTGGCGTCAATAATGTCGGGAATAACGACGTCAGAAAGAATTCCTTTTTCCTGATTGCTTTTTCCGCTAGGGCGAAAAAACTTCGCAATGGTGACGTGTATTGCGCCGTTGGTTTGTCGCCCGGACGTTCCAGGTATTTCAATGACGGTTTGTACGGTGCCTTTGCCAAAGGTTCGAGAGTCTCCCAAAATAAGGCCTCTGCCGTAGTCTTGCACTGCACCGGCTAAAATTTCCGAAGCACTTGCGGTATATTTGCTAACCAAAACAGCAAGAGGGCCCGTATACAAAGCTTTTGCGTCGGAGTCGAGAGAACGAACCTGATTATCTCTATCTTCTATTTGTGTTACAATAGGATCGCCTATAAAAAACCCGACCATTTTTTGCACTTCACTTAAATCACCACCACCATTGCGACGCAAATCAAGAATAATTCCATCAACATTTTGTGCTTTTAATTTTTTAATTTCACGAGCCATGTCGTTGGCGCTGCTGCGGCAGGTGAGAGGGTTTTCTTGACAATCTCGATAATCAATATAAAAACTAGGCAAATTAATAATTCCAATTTTTTTACTATTGACCGGCATAACATCGCTTTTTGCTTCGCTATCTTTTATTTGCACAACAGCGCGAGTAAGTTCAATTGAAATGCGTTTTACTTCTCCATTTGTCGCTTTACGCATAATTAAAAGCTTAACTTTTGTCCCTTCTTTTCCACGAATGAGTTGCACGACTTTATCTAAATCCATGTCAATAACATCTTGCATGCCAGTGCCGTCGCCGGAATCAACCGCTATAATTTTGTCGCCTTTTTTCAGGCGTCCATCTTTAGCAGCAGCGCCTCCAGGCACCACAGCGTCTATGGTGG
>JAZKEW010000150.1:0-3679 GCA_040386785.1 Bdellovibrionota bacterium | reverse complement strand
TTAAGGTTGCCCCAATTCCTACGAGTTTCAAGCTAAAGTCAATCTGAAATTGTGCATTGTCTATAGGTGTCAAAAAGCTTGAATGGGGGTCGAGAGAAAGAGCAAATGCATTTAAAAATAGAGCATGAATGTCATCGGTGGAGCGGTTGAGCACATCTTTTAAAATAATTTGATAACGTTTTTTAAGTCTGTCTGTAATCGTCTTTATGTCTTGAGAGTCCTTCATATTGAGAACAATAAACTTTAAAGATTTTCGCCAACGCTCTTTTAATTCATCATCATTTTTCGCCCAATTAATTTTCTTTCTATTGGTTTCAATAAATTCTTCTTTTGTAAAATTGAAGGGCTCTTTTAACACAGCGGACGAGGTTTGTGTTGCCGTTGCGACTCTTTGTTTATAGAGGTCGTACACTTCACGTACAAAACGGCAATCTATATTGTCTATAGTTTGCCCAAGAGTTGTTTCATATTTAGAAAAAGAGTCAATATCAGCTTGCGTAAAATATAATTTTCCAGGATCGAGCAGCTTAAAATAAGTGGCGAAAGTTCGTTTTGATATTTCCGCATTAAAATTACGATATATATAGTGGTAACGCAAAAAATCATGCACTCGTTCTCTAACAACAGAGCAACCAAGGTAAGGTGATTTAAGCGGCGGTACAGTTGTGCTTTCGGCGGCTTCAGCAGAAAATGAATTTTGGTTTAAATGGCCCAGAATTCCAAACTGATAACCTCCAACAAGGGAAAGCGGGATAACAGCGAGGAGTGCTACGATCCATTTTTTTGAGACTTTCATTCTTTAAAACTCACTTTCGTGTAGGGATTCTTAGATTTCTTCGCGTAAAACGTGAGGGAATTGGCATTGTTTCCTCATCCTCGTTATTTGTATACACAATGGTTTCTGCCATTGCTGAAATTTGACGAGACCTTGTTAGTTTATTTTTTTCTTCGCTGAGGTCAAATAGTTTGTTTTGATTCGCTTCAGAAAACTGGCCATTAAACCAAGAAAAAATTTGTTCTTGCTGGAAACTAATGCGAGCTCCGCTACTTGCTTCCAAGTATTCGGAAATATGGTGCAAATGAGTTTTGAGTTTTTCATAATTATGTTCAAAAAAGGCAACGGCGATGGAATTTTCCATTTCGTCAATTTTAGCTGTCAGTTTGTTTCTAAACTTTTGCTTTAATTTTTCACGAATGGAGAGTAATAAACGATCCTTATCCGTTTGTGGGATAGATGGATCAAGATCAAAACAAACATACAAAGAGGCTAAATACATAGGATGGATGTCTCTCATCAAAAGGTCTGGAATCCAGATTTTACCAAATTCTCGTCGTTATTCTTCCCCATTATGCCATATGGTGAGATTTTTTCAAAATTTAAATTGTGGCCAACAGTAGGCGATCTTAATAAATTCAAACCAAATCACGTGTGTTCCTTTCTTTCCCATAGCATTTGTTTTGTTGAACAAAAAGCTTCTAGACAAGAAAAATGTTTTGCAAGCTTGTACGAGCCGCGAATTTTTTTGCAGGGTGAAGTCAATACTCGGTCATGCAGCTGGCACGACTTTTTTAATGCGAACATTTGGTATGCCTTCCCACGCACAAAAGCTGTTTTAAATATGCGGCAATTTATTGCTTTTGATGAGAGAGCCGAATTTCCATGGAAAAAGCCTTTGCCAAGCAGGACCCGAGAGCAAGATTTTTTAACGATGTTTGATGAAGGGGGCTGTATTCTTGTTACTTTATCCAAGAATCAAAATATCTCTATTCCTTTTTTATTTGGACACGGATTTTATGAACGAATTTATTATGGAGATACGGATTTATCGGCTTGTGTTTTAAAAATAGATCTTGATTTACCTTTACTGGACATAAAAGATGTGCTTAAAATTGTTGACTGCCATGTGGCAAAAATTTTAGCGGATAGAAATTATTACAAGCAACCAAATGCGTTTTGTAGTATGCATGTATCACTTTTAACAAGATAAAAATGATGAGACAATCCTTTGAAGCCATCGAACTCAATATAGCGGAATTATTTGGTTATGAACCTTAAAAAGTGATAACGCTCTTCAAACAACAAAGGCAAACTCACTGGTTGGTTTGCAGAAAATTGTTTAAACCATTCTTGTGAATTAAACTGCGTAGGAAAATCGGGCATATTTTTAAATGTTTTTTTCTCGAAATTATATTTAAAACCACCATACACAACTTCTTGCCCCGACTGCGCATCAATTGTCAAAACAATACAGTTAACTTCATTGCAATCGCATGCTGGAGCTACACAATATAAATCATCAAGGGCAAACAGTTGATCTTTATACACCCGTTCAATAGCTCCAGAAAAAGGAAAGATTGCCTGAAATGGAATAAGTGCTGTTTTGCTTTTATTTTTAGGAATGCGTTCTTTCCACTCATTTGTTGCAAATTCTGGAAAAAAGCAAACAAAAGGTTCCCGCAAGTGCGCAAGCATGGGGCCATCAAGAAGCTTCTGCAATTCTTTTTGCAAAGAATTTTTTTCATCACTTGTGAGCGTCATAACAAGCGCTTCGCCAGAGTTTAAAGGCGAGTGTCCAAAAGAACTCACAACTCCTTGTGCTTCACGAATATCTAAAATGTCGAGCACTTTCTTTTCAAAAACATTGATGCTTGCTGTAAAAGCAATAATATTGCTTTGCTCTTCTTTTTCTTCACCTAAAATATGTGAAAATAATTTTGCCTTAAATTCATTTTTAAAAGGCGTCATTTTAACAATGAGTGAACAACTCTCTAAATTTTTTCTTGCTTGCTCTTTAGATTCAATTTTACTGTCTAATAATAAAATTCCTTCAAGGTTAAAATATTGTCCGTTCCACGATAATCTATGAGACTCCGTTGCTTTTAAATTGAGTTTTAAATAGCTTAATTTATTTTCCATTGTATTTTCCTATGATTTATAATGCGAAGTAATTATTTTTTCTTGTTTGGGTCAACAATTTCTGCAACGACTTTAGCCGTCGCTAGAAAAAACTTTAAATTTGGATAATTGACATTAGAATTTAAAGCTAAAATAAGTTGTTTGCGAGGTTGATGGTGCTGGCTTAAAATTTGTAAAAGCAAATCTTCGTTTGGGGTGATTAAACGTTTTTCATGTTTTATAAGGTCTAATTCATTGACGGCTAGGGCCTTTATTTTCGAATCAATAACTTCATTTTTTTCACGAAAAGCATCAAGGTTATTTAAACTGCTTTGTTCTTTAGTTGGCATTCCCTCCTCATTTTTCGTTACTTTAAGATGTGGAGTTTTTTGTTTAGGGAATGGAATTGGATCATCAAAAATATTTAATTCAATGAGTTTAATATTTTTTTTATTTGGATGAGGTTCATTGGGGAGTAGAGAATGTAAATTTTTAGCATCACCAAGAGTGAGTTTTTTGGACTGATCAAATGGTTGCAAGTGAACGACGTTCCAACTGTCGATATTGAGTTGCGCACGAATACGCAGTGGTTTGCCTGCCACTTCTGTTAACTGCACCATATTGCAAAATTGCAGTTCGTCTAGGCCCTCACAAATTTGCTTTTCGGCCAAGCCAAGGAGCATGGATAGTTCCTTGCGACTCGCAATAATTTCATCCATTCCAGACAAAATTTCATTGAAAAGATAAATAATTTATATTTTATTTACGTTTTTATATAGCGAT
>JAZKEW010000149.1:0-2778 GCA_040386785.1 Bdellovibrionota bacterium | reverse complement strand
ATTATTATTATTATTATTATTATTTTTTGAAAACGAAAATTTCTTTGTTATCAATAAACCTGCTGGCATTGCCTCGCAGGCAACACTCACCTCTAGTACAGACACCATTTTTCATATGCTTGTTGCATTAAATTCACAAAAATTTAGGCTAAGCGATATGTTTATGGTGCACAGACTTGATAAAGAAACTTCGGGAATTATGCTTATTGCCAGAAATAAAGATGCGCAGAAAAAATTTGAAGACATGTTTCGTGATAAAAAAATATTAAAAACCTATGATGCTTTATGCTTTTATTCTCCACAAAAAAATGCTGGTATGATTACTTTTCCCATTGCAAAAGACAAGTCACGGCAAAATTGTTATTATGCGCAAATAAATTCTAAAACAAAAGACGCCAAGGAGGCTCACACAGAGTATAAGGTGCTTCATAATTACAAAAGCGAAGCGTCTTATATTCAATGTTATCCAAAAACAGGGCGTACTCACCAAATTCGCGTGCATTTAGCGGCCATTGGTTGCCCTATTTTGGGAGATAAAACTTATTCACAAAATATTTACGGGCACCGTTTTACGCAAATTGCGTTAAGACACATGTTGCATGCCTCGAAAATTCAGTTTGAGTTTGAAGGCAAAAATTATAATTTTTCTGCGCCGTTTCCAGAGGATTTTACGCAGGTCCTTAAAAATTTAGTTTGAACTTTCGTTGCCATCAACAACTGCGTCAAAAACCGCAGAGACTTCTACTGGTTTTGCAAAAACTTCTACTGGTTCGGAAGGAACCACTGCTGGTTGTGCAAGGGCGTGCGCAGCAACTCCAGATAACGCATTACGAAAATTCACTTGTCCCTTCATAAATTTTATATAACCAAAGTTTGAAAACATGCATAAAAGATCATTACTACCCTTAAATGAAGAAAGTTTGCTCTCCAGTTTTTTTGCTGCATCTTGCGAATAGAATTTAGCCGCAATACGACGAATAACTTCCTGCATTTTCTTCTGTATGCTTGCAGCACGATCATTGTGTGAGGGTTTGGAGAGGTCTTTGTAACAAGAATTCGCTCCATAAAACAGGTAAATAATGTACGAGATAACGTACGTAATTAAACGACTATCAAGAGAAAATTTAGTAACATCGTTTGGCATAATATCGGAAAATAATCCCTTTGGCTGGGCATTATCTTCAATAAATGTATTGAGTTGCAAACTAAAATCATCCCTACCTGTCTGGCAATCTTGCTCTAAGTTAATATTCCTCCCGTCTAAGTAGCTGTGGATACTGCAGACAATTTTTAAAAACAAAAAATAAGGCTGAGTTTGATGTGTTTCAGCAGAGGGAGAGGCAAGTCTTCCAACGATAGGAATACTTTGCTCAAATAAGGGCACCACTGGTCTATTCCAAGCAAAGCCACTGTTAAAATACTGTGCTCCCGTTCCATAAGGCCCGGATAAATATTTCATTATAGCATTATCTATCCTGTATAATACTTCAAAAGGCTTCTCACTGAAGGAGGGGTATTTCATATCGATAAAACCCTTTGTAGCTATTGTGTCAAATCGCTGACTAGAATACCACCTGCCATCACAACTGTTACACGCAACTAAATGACACAAATAATACATTATAAAACAGCCTGAATTAGAACTAGAATATTTATTAGACAAAAAACCGACATTATTTTCACGCCCAAAACAGTATTGAATGGCACGAATTTCTGGGCTAACATCTAAATCTCTTGCTTGAATTTGCAAAATAAGCAGATTGAAATCACCATTATTTTTTTCCAAAAAACTCCAGATACATAAAATGGCACTGCACAACATGTCTCGTTTGGCTTGATCACCATCACCAATATATGAAGGTAGACATCGCCTTACCACCTGCTTCAAGGTCGTGAAATCTCCTAAGTACCTATCCTCCAGTGGGCTAAAGAATTTTTCTTGCTCCGTTCGAAGAGGAAAAGTTGTTTTACTAAGCATCCCAAGGTTAAATCCAACATCTTCTGAGAAATGTATACGTCCCCAAACATCCTCTATACATGCAGGTTTACTTGCACTGGCAGCATTATTTGGTTGCACCGCAGGGCCGACAGCACGGCTTAACGAGCTTGATTGCATAAATTTCCCCTAATGATATTAATTAAAAGATAAAAATAATTAAAAAATTATTTAAAGCATTCCATTTATGAATATCATACGAAAAAAATCTCGTCAATAGACCACCAAATACAGTAATATACTGAAATAAATTATTGATACTCCGATTTCTTGAAAAACTTTTCCTCTAGGTTTACTCTATGCCTGCAAACAGAAGAACTGCGACAAACTACAAAGGAGTCTTTTATGTCTTACAAATTAATTTCTGTACCCAAAAATGGTTCTGCCATTACTGTTGATGCAAACGGCAAAATGATTGTACCAAACAACCCTATTATCCCTTTTATTGAAGGCGACGGCATAGGTCCAGACATATGGAAAGCATCTGTTTTGGTTTTTGATGCTGCCGTTAAAAAAGCCTACGGCGATTCCAGAAAAATTCACTGGATGGAAGTTCCCGCTGGCGAAAAATCATTTAATACAAACGGAAACTGGCTTCCTGACGACACAATTGATGCCATAAAAGAATTTCGCGTAGCAATTAAAGGTCCTCTCACAACTCCAGTGGGTGGTGGTATTCGCAGCTTAAATGTAACCTTGCGCCAAGTTCTTGATTTATACCAATGCGTTCGCCCTATACGCTGGTACCCCAACGTTCCTTCACCTGTAAAAGAACCAAACAA
>JAZKEW010000148.1:0-3395 GCA_040386785.1 Bdellovibrionota bacterium | reverse complement strand
ATGAGTGGCTGGGGAAACAACAGGAAGAAATCATGTTGTATCAGTGATCTTGATTCCGAAATTGTGTTTTTCAATGTTCCTACATTTGACAAAAAATAAAACTACATGTTAGCAATTAAGTTCTTTTTGTAAAAAGAGTTCTGGCGTAATAAGTCGGGGGTGTCGTATGAACGAGTTTTTTGGTTGATGGCATTATACACGACCCTAAAAAATTTACGTCTGCACACGATGAACTTATTAAAGGCCTTCAAAGGGCTCTAAATGTAGAGGCAGCACAACCGCATAAACATTTTAATACCACAGGTACAAACACACCAGTCAATGGCATTATTTCTCGTGGAAGCGTTGAGCTTTGGATTCTTCTTCAAAACATTTTACCTTATGCGCAAGCTCTTGGTGAGTACAACTGTTCGAGTTCTATTTCTCAAGCGTTTAATTCCTTAAATCCAAGCTCAGAAGCCCATTGGAACGAGGTGGAAGCAGCTTTATTTTTAATTCCTTGGCTTTCTCGTGCTGCTGTACTAAGTGGAGCTGGGAAAAAGATTTATGAAAACACATTACAAAGGCTATTTAAAAAAATATTTGAAACGGAAATAAAACAAGGCAGTATTCCTGAGTTCATGTTAAAGGAGCTCGATAATATGGCTGGTGGGTATGGCCAACATTTTCAAAAATTGGGAACTGCCATAGGGGGTAAAATGAATCCATCGTCAAAAATAGGAAAATTTCTTCTAAGTCGTCAGTTTATTGTAGGAACGGCTTTAGCCGCTACTGGGGTAAGCTATTTTTATGGCCAATATAGTGCCCGTCAACAGTGCCAAATTCAGCTAAAAAATACGATAAGAAATATGGAAGGAACGATTCAGGATTTGAAAATTCAATTGGAAAAAGATCAGAAGCAATTGGAAAAAAATAAACAAAATGATGATAGATTTAAAGATCTTGATAAAAAAATTGAGAAGCTTATGCACTCACATCAACAAACATTTATTGATACGATTCATTCTTATAAAATGCATTCCTCCAACTTAAAAAACCAATTGATGCATAGGGAAATAGCCTAAACAATGCGGCGCTTTTTATAAGAAAGACTGAAGGGGCTGTTGTAGGAGACAAAATGAATCTATCGTTAGCAATAATAAGATTTCTTCTAAGCCGCAGATTTGTTATAGGAGCCGCCTTAGCCATCACTGGTTACAATTATGCTAATTTTCAATACCAAGCCCGTCATTACTGTCAATTGGAACTAAAAAGAACGATAAGAGATGCGGAAGGAGCTGTTCAAGACTTAAAAATTCAATTAGAAAAACACCAAAAACAGTTGGAAAAGTACGAACAATATGAGGATAGATTTAAAGAACTGAATAAAAAAATTGAGAAACTTAGTCGTTGGTGACATGATATGAGTTCTTCTTAAGAAAACATTCATGCTTTATAAACTTGATTTCCAATATAAATAATTAAAGCACCTAGAACTAGAGCTAAAAGACCAGAAAAAAAGCTCAAGAAGCAAATAAATATATTTATTTTTTTTTCTCCCACTGTCGTATAATTTATTTTTGTAAGAAATAAATATTTGAAATATTTATTTTTCTTAATAATGTTTCTTTCTATTAGATACATTATGATAATATTCATGCCCATTGCATCATATTTACCGACAAATCCCCAAGGGCTAAATTTAAGGTGTGTGGGAAAATCTAATTTTGTATTATATTTTTTCTCGATATCTTTTTTGACAAACAAAACCAAAAAAATAGTTGAAACTAGGTATAAAAAACAAAAAAAACTGGTTAATATAATTACAAAAATTAATGTATTCTTATTCATAAAAGGCTTTATAAACAAATTTACCAATTGTATGTCCTGCTTTATCTCCTAAGATAGCTCCTCCTATCGCAAGAGCTGGAGCAACGACTACCACGCAAGGACCACAGACGGTAAATGAGGCAGAACCTACAGCACTAAAAACTCGACCTCCAATTTGTGAAAAAACCAGCCCCGCGCTATCTTCAAAAGCCAGCCCTTTCCAATTTTCATCTTTTTCATAAGCCTCTACAACGTCAAACGTGTTTGTCGCTATATCAAGCGCGATAAACCCTTTTCCAATATGCTCTCCATGCTTCATTAATTTAATCATTTTTGTGTAGTCTGAGCCCGCAATAACCAATGTGTCCGAACCAGCGAGTTGTGTAGCTGAGCGCATAGCGTTGCCTGGGCTTGTTAACGCCTTGAGGCCTCGCCTGTGAGAGGTATGTGTGAACCTTTTGTCTGCAAAGTGGGTCACTAATTTTTTTACGGATTTTGGCAATTCATGTTGCAATTGTTTATGAGCAGAAAGCACTTCTTGTTTTGCAGCTTGTCTCGCTTCACGACCTGATGCTGATCCAAATTTTTTCAACGCTTGGTCGAGTGAACGTGTTGCCATATAAACAGAAGCCCCATGTTCACCGCTTTTTTCTATTACATATTTTGAAGATTCTAACAGAGTATCTTTTTTTGGTGATTCCGCTAAATTCCCATGGAATTCCTGCCACCAATCAAATGTGGCCGTCGATGTTGCCAGCATTTTTTGAGGCCCCAATGCCTTCATCCCTTGATGAAGAGCACTTTGAGTGTCTCTCACATGATGAACTCCATGAATGGGAGACGTCGCTAAGACATAACTCAACCCCGTACTGGGAACATCTTGATCCGCAATATGGCAATAAGCGGTAGAAGAATAAGCAGGCAGAAGCACCCAAGAACCTAGTGGTAAAAATCCCCTTGTTACATTCCCATTATGCTCATTCATGCCTTTAATGGCTTCAAAAATTGCGTTTCTTTTGTAAGGGGTGCAAAACTCAGGATAAAAATCTTCAATTAAATCGTCTATCTTTTGATGAGTATTTATTCGGTGCAGAATGATTTCATCTGACATAATATCTCCTAAAAAATGCGCTATTGAATTTGGCATAAAAGCCAAAATATAAATAAAGGAATAAAGAAATTCTGTCAATTAGACTGAAAAATCAGAAAAGAAAATTCTATGGGGAATTTACGTGCTTTGATGTTTATGGCTAATAATCTCCTTGCTGCAGATGCAGAAAATGGACAATGTCAATTAGATAAAAGTTTATTCTTCGATGTTTATTGAAACGTTTCTAAGAAAAAAAGAAAATAATTTTTTTAAGCCACAGACAGGCGCAACAAATATTCAAGCACCTGAATTGTGCCTGGCAGTTACAGGAAGAGCGTGAGAAATCTGTAAATAGTTTCTCACACCAAGCTCTTTAAAAAGAGTCCACTTTATGCCAAATAAACTGATTGTGTTAATGACAAATAATCTGACTCCTCACAGTTGTTGGCCACAACGTAAAAGTGCGTAATCTTCACTATTGCAAGTGAATTTGTTT
>JAZKEW010000147.1:7590-11061 GCA_040386785.1 Bdellovibrionota bacterium | reverse complement strand
AAAATCATCACAATCAAGTACAGAAATTAAATATTGCATTTATGCTAGAAAATCATGGCATATATTGCTTCGGAGAGAGTGTTGAACAAGTGCAGAATTATTTAGAGGCTCTGTTTTATTTCCTCTCCATTCCCTCTTAAAATATTTTCGCTCACCCTTTGTGTGAGAAATTTTTCAACTTCGTTGAAAAATTCGCTTTCATCTGTTCTTGAATGACTTGCATCAGCGCTCAAACACGTCTGCAAATTGATCACCCCTCGCCCTCTTAAACCGCACGGCACGATATACGAAAAAGTGGAAAGACTATTTGTAATGTTAAAAGCAAGGCCATGCTTTGTTACTTTATTCAAAACACGAATGCCAACAGCACCTATTTTATTTTCTCCAACCCACACTCCCGGATTTATTTCATCGCGGTTAGCACGTACGTGGTAATGTGCACAGGTATCAATCATGGCTTGCTCTAAAGCAGCAACAAAACTTCGAACAGTATGTTTGTAAGCATCAATTTGAATAATAGGATAAATGACAATTTGACCAGGCTCGTGCACGGTGACACTACCACCTCGATCTATTTTATAATAAGCAACTCCTTTAAATTTAAGCTCTTCTGGCGCTATTTTCATATCTGTCAGTAATTCGCGTTTGCCCATTGTCACTGTTGGTGGATGCTGCAAAACAAGCAAATACCCTTTGTGATTAGAATGCGTGACAACCTCTTTATGAAGTTGTTCCATAATCCCTAACGCATCACCATAGGAAATTAAATTTAAAAATTTAATTTCCATATTAACCACCTGTTACCGATAAATCATTCACCCATATATCAGTACAAATTCCAGATGAAGTTACTTTTTCAAGAGGAGAAACATAAATAATATTTTTTAACAAAGTTAAAAAATCGCCTGCTATGGTGGCCGATTCTATGCTCGTACGTTTTTCTCCATTTACAATAAATCCATCAAACGGCAAAGAAAATGAGCCCTGCAAAGCATTAATTCCTGCATGCAACGCCTTCACATTTTCAATATAAATATGGGTAGAGTTTTTATTTGGTTCTTGCTGATTTTGAGAGTCTTTATTTGCAAAAATTCTTAAAAAATGCACATGTGCTGTTAGTTTTGAGCCTAGAGCCGTATGCCCTGTTGGCTTTGTTCCAAATACTTGCGCTGTGTAACTCGTGTGAATAAAGTTTTTTAACACGCCATTTTCTAATATAGAAAGCTCTCTCGTGGGAGTTCCTTCTTCATCAAAAAAAGATTTTCCAATATGCGCTTCGTGAAGAGGGGAGTCCATTATATTTAAAAAATCAGATGATAATTGTGTATTCATAGTATCTGTTGTAGAAAGACTTTTTTTATCCAGTATATTTTGCGCATTAAAAAAATTAGAAAATGCTCCCACAAGGTCTAGAAACGCTTCAGGAGAAAAGACCACCATGTATTTTCCGGTGGTGACTTTTTCGTAATTTAAGTGATTTTTTGTTTTTTCTATGGCAGTTTGCGCACACTGCAAATAGGAAAGAGTTTTAAAATTGTTCGCTATGGAATTATGCCCTAGCTGCCTAGGTATTTTATTTTCTTCCTGCGCAAGTGGGTAAAAATAACAGTGAGAAAAAGAAGTTTTTTGATGCCTAAAAGCGTTTAAACTATTAAAGTAACAATGCTCTAAAAAGACCTGACTAATTTTATTATATGGCACACTTTTTATACTTGCGTGCGCATTTAAGATAGCGCTTTCGCACTCCACAGCTGCCTGAGCTAATTCCTGAATAGAAGTTGATTGACTTTCTATTTCGGCAGTAGAAGAAAGAATTGGATCAAGACACAAAGGACTAAAATCATATTTTGTGCTTGTGTTGCAAAATTGTGCTGAATTCAGTGCGACTTCAAATGCAAGTACAAGGCCATCGTGAGTTAAATTAGATGTATTTGTTATACCAACTTGCCCTTCACTATTCCACACTCTTAAGGTAACAAAAATTCTACTCGATGCATTAAGAGCAAAGGGGTTTTTATCTTTTGCACTGGCAGCAATATCTTCTTTTATGGCAACGAAAACATCGTATTTATTTATATTTAACAACGCTGAAATATTTTTACACTCTTCTTGAATGGTGGCAATAAAATGAGTCATGAACGACCTCCCACTGCAATAGAATCAACTTTAATATGGGGTTGCCCAACTGTAACATAAATACTTCCACTGACAGAACCACAAAAACCAGCCGATATTTGCAAATCATTACCACTCATAGAAATTTTTTGCATGACATCTGGTGCTTGCCCAATTAAAGTTGCTCCTTTAACAGGTTTTGTAATTTTGCCATTTTCAATAAGCCAGGCCTCCTCCACAGCAAAATTAAAATCCCCTGTAGAGCTCACACTCCCCCCACCTAAACTCTTGCAATAAATACCGTGATCAATACTAGAAATCATATCTTCTTTTGTAAAATTTCCAGGAGCAATATAAGTATTTCTCATTCTGCTGGCAGGAGCATACGAATAATTTTGCCTTCTTCCACTTCCAGTTCGTGGGTGCCCAGTCAATAAATGCCCCGTTCTATCGGAAAGAAAATTTCTTAACACTCCGTTTTCAATAAGAAGAGTTTTTTGTGAAGGCATTCCTTCGTCATCCATATCTATGGAGCCAAATCCATTTTCCCAGAAGCCTTCATCCCAAGCAGTTAAATTATGATGAGCAATTTTTTCATGTTTTTTGTTGGCAAAGGGGGTAGAATTTCTTTGTACCGCAGTTGTTTCTAGCAAGTGGCCACAAGCTTCATGAAAAATAACTCCACCAAACTGATTTGCAAGAACAACAGGATAATTACCAGAGGTTACAAATTCAGCATGGAGCATATTGCTTGCAGTTTCTGCTAATTCTTCTGTTAAATTATTGATATTCATTTTTTCATAAAATTGAGCGTTGCCAGAGTCACCAATACGTTTGTGGCAAGAAGCACGATGTTGTCCATCAAGGCAACTCACTTGTGCCGATAAGCTTTGATATAGCCTTATATCTCGCGCAAAAATCCCGTCGCTTGACGCAACGAGAACTTCTTGGCAATCACGAAAACCGCTCGTTGTAGAGCTATGCAAATGTTTTGTATTTTGCTGTTTAAAATTACACGCAAGAAGCGTTTCACATATTTCATGAACCGGCGGTTTGGCTTCAAGCCAGTTATTTTTATTCTTAAGTACACCATAGTCACGAAGTGGCTCTAGGTTTATTTCTGGAATAATTCTATTATCACTGATTTGTAAATTAAAAATATCAAGAGCCTTTTCAAGAATTTTTTTTAGCCCATTAAAAGAGATATCATTGGTTGAGACATAGCAATCTTCTGTGCCCTTAAAAAGCCGAATACCTGCGCCTAAAGTTAAACTAGGGGAAACTGATGTCACTTTGCCATTTTCAACAAGAGCATTTAAATAAGTTCTATTTTCTAAAAAAAATTCGACAAAATCA
>JAZKEW010000147.1:319-7580 GCA_040386785.1 Bdellovibrionota bacterium | reverse complement strand
CCTTTACCTAATAAATAAGACAGGTCTTTTCGTAAATTTTCATTAAACATTCTTTTTCTCTCCAGTCATTTTTTTCATTTGCGGAAGACACCATCTTCTTAAGCCTGGAATATGAATATTTTGCCAATAATAATCCCATTGAATTTTGGATGGCGAGTAAAAAAACTCTTCTTCAACAACTTTATGAGCCAACAAGTTATCAGACTTAAATGTGTAGTTATAATCATATATAAAAGGCCTGTATACCTTTGAAATACTTTCTATTAACTTTGCCTTATGTTTGATAAAACGAATAGCGGCTTTTAATCCAGATTGATCTAAAAACTTAGCTGAATTTTTTTCACGACTTATTTTTTCAAACAAAGAACTTACACCATTTTCAATTTTTCTGAGGCTTGGACCTGAAAAAATGTGCTTAGGAGATACAAAACGAGTTTTTGGATAAGGAAACAAAAAACCACCAAGCCGTTTTCTTTCAGCGGAACGATAAAATTTTACAATAAAAGAAGATGCTTTTTCAACCGTGAGTGGATTAACGGAAGAAGTTGAACTTTGATAAATGTCTGCGTGAACTCCATGTAATAAAGCAGAAGTAGCAATAAATAAACCTTTTACCACGTAGTCTACAGGAATAACATCAAGTTTATTTTGTGGTTTTCCAACGATAACTCTGTAGCGAGAACTCAGTAATTGAACATAAGGCGCAGTGCCATTAAAATCCTCGTTCCAGCCTGGAAAAGGATATTTTTCAGCCGATTCAACAATACTTGGCCTGAAAATACTCAATCTTTCCCTTGAAATTTTTTCACTTAATAAAATTTCTCCGAGAGCTTTTGTGTAAGTGTAGGTTGTTGGCCAACCCAAACGCTGAGCCCGTGAAATACCTATATTTGTCAATTCTGTATTTGTGGCGTCTCGTGATCTGGCCGCAAGCCCTTCTTGCTTTGCCCAGTTAAATTCTTCTTCTGCTGAAAATGAAGTTCCGTTCGGTGAAATTTGTTTTGAAAGACTTTCTTCAACAACACCATCAGCAGCTCCTGCCACATAAACCGTAGAAATATGAAGTAACTTAGATTTTTTTGATGCTAAAATAAATTTAGCGACATTCAAAGGTCCTTCTGCATTTGCCTTCAACATTTCATCTAATGGAGCATAAAAACGAAGATCGGCTGCAAAGTTTAATGTGACATCAACTTGGCTAACAAGATTATTATAATCGGCGTTGCTTAAACCAAATTTCGATAAAGTAACATCGCCTTCTAGCACAACTAATTTATTAACATTCAACGCATTTGGACCGTATTTGTTATGCAAGTGAGTAAATACAGGAGAGGTTGCATATATTTCCGCGAAACGAGCTTTAGCACTTTTCCCTCGCGACGAACGGACAAGAATATAAATTTTTTCGAAATTCGGAATAAAATCAAGCATCATTGATAACCAAACTTTGCCAATAAAACCAGACCCACCAACAATAAAAATGGATTTTTCGGAAAAGCTTCCTCGAATGGAGAGAGCTGCACAGTTCATTCTCGAGTTCCTTTCAAATTAAAATTGCCAACTACCCGCTAACTCCAAATACGGAGCAACAAAAGGACGTTTGGGTAAATCAATGTTGGCATTACCATAGCTGGTTGTTATGGAATTACTGGTTGAGAAATCCATGCCAACAACACTTTTTAATGCATAACGCCCAGATTTTGCTTTTTCTGCGTTTGATTCATAGCTTGCAATACCAGCAAACCTTATACCAAAATTTTGTTCTGTTTTCTGTAATGAAACACCATTTCCACTAAAGCTCAAATTATTTTGAATATAAAATGGATTTATTTCAAGATAACCGTGAATAGGCATTACAAGTCCTGTTTGCTTGGTATCCCAATTGGCAAGCTCCACATATGCCGGCAAAGCAAAACGATACGTTGGGTAGGACTGCGTTATCCGGTAAAAATAACTCGCTGTGTCATTTAGTTTTCCATGCCCCTGTGAATGGACATTAAGAGCAGAAATATTATTTAAAGAAGCGTAACCTAAAGTAAAGTATCCTGCGAATTCAAGACTCTGCAAATAAATTGGAGTAATAAGTTGTGAATAGTGCACTTCCGTTGTGAATCCTTGTGTCACAATTGCGTTAGTCCCATCATCAAAACTAATTCTTCTGTACCCAATTTGAGCATTCATATAATTTTTCGCATTAACGTCGCGCAATATTTGAAACCCACCATAAACATCTGCGATGGTCAAAGTGCCAGAAACCCAATGCGGATCGGTAAAACGGCGCAAAGGAGCGAACAACATTCCTTCAACATCTCCACCAACAATAAGTCCGCGCGTTAAACCAAACATACATTGATGTGTGCCACAGTATAATTCGGCTTCGTCTGGATAGGATGACTCGCTCAGTTTTTGAGCCGCAAGAGATTTTGGAGTTGCATTTATAAATGGACTGACACTGCCCGGAAATTCGCTGGATTTAGGTTTGTCCTTAATTTGTGCAGCAAAAGCCCATGAAGACAAAAGAAGATATCCCAAAATAATTAATCTCATTGTTCCCACCTAAATAAAAGCCACTAAAAAATATTGTGTTCCCACATAGTGGTCATTATATTAAAACCATTAAGGAGACAAGAAAATGGAAGATGTTTCAAAGTTTGATGTGAACATATTTTTAGAAAGTTGTAAAGGCTCGTCAAATCAAGCGTACGAGAACCTAAAAATAATCCTTGCTTGGCTTGAAGATCCTAAGTCTCAATCGAGAGCAAGGATAATTTTAAAGGAAATTGAAAATTTCCTTGATAATGAAAATTTATGTCAAGATAATATTAAAAATTATCATTTTTCTATTGATAAATTAAACATAAATGCCAGTGAAAATCATGAAAATAGTTTAACACTACTTCAATTACCAAGCATTTTTACTCCAGAAGATTGGTCATTTACTTTTTTTGAAGGACTTATGCGCTGTCCTGAAGATGAATTTTATCAAAGGAGCCTCGCAGAGCTTGGCTGTGGAAACGGTTGGATTAGTATTGCTTTAGCTCAACGCTATTCTCCATTTACAATTTATGGTTTCGACATCAACCCAAGGGCAATTGTTTGTGCAAAAATTAACCTTTATTTAAATGCCATGAATGAACAAGGAAATATAATAAGAGATTCCCAAGGAAAAACGCTGCTTGATAAAGTTCAATTCCACGTTTCTGACTTGCTAGGCTATTGCTTGGAAAATAAAATTTATTTAGATAAAATTATTGGCTGTATTCCTCAAGTTTTATCACCAAATTTAAGTATTATTAATAATATTGTTCCAGAAAATTCCACTGATGAAGCTCTTTATGCACTAAGTAATTATTGCTCTAAGCAAGGTTTTGTTGAAGATCAATTTGGATTGGGCCTTATTGCACGCTCTGTGGAAGAATCTATTCAAGTGTTAAAGCCAAACGGAAAGGTCATTTTAAATTTAGGAGGAAGACCCGGTCAAGCCGTATTAAATCGTTTATTTACCAGAAGAGGCTTTGTTACAAAGACAATATGGCAAACAAAAATAGAGCAAGCCGAAGATACTGATATTTTACCTCTCGTGGATATTGAAAAAAAATCTGCTCACAGGTTTGAGTTTTTTATGAGCTCCTACGCAAAAGAAAGCATTTCAGCCAGAACCGCTTATGCCTTCCAAAGCGCAGGCGGACGTGTTTTTCATTCACTCAATGTTATTGAAGCTGAATTAAAAGATACCTTTAAAATGAAAAATATTTTGTCCTTGTTAAAAAATCCAGAATACACAAGTGCTCGAGGGGCGCTTGATTTAACCTATGACAACCCCTCGCTCATATCAGAAAAAATTTCTTTTTTATCGAGACTTGCGGAGAAGCTACAAACATCTGAATGCTTTCCATACGAAGGGGTAAAAGGCACGACTTCTTTTAGAAGAAGAATTGCTGAGTTTTTTAGGCTATACTGGAAGTCCCCCATTTCAGCAAAAAATATTTTTATTGCCCCTAACAGAAATGAAATCATTAAAAATTTTATAAATATTTTTGGAGTTAAATTATCCTTAATTGACTCTGATTTATGCAAGAATTTACCTGTAGAATTTCTAAATGCGGATCCTCTTTCTGAATCACAAAATGTTGCAATAGAAATTCCAAAACATTGCCATAGTATTTGTGAACTAATAGAAAAATTAAAACCTCAATTGGTTGTTTGCTGTTTTCAACACAGCGAGATTCAAAATCAAGACTCTTTTTTGAGGCTCATTGAAGTCACAAAAAAATATAATGTAAATCTTATATTTGATTTTAGTGAACATTTTGAATTATCTAGTTTTCAAAAAAGCAATGGAATAATTGAATATTTATCACAAAATTATTTACCTAAACACGTCACTCTCATATGTGGACTCATTTACAACAAAATATTTCAAGATATGGATACTGCATTTTTAATAAGCGAAAATGCCGCCACATTAGAATATTTTTCAAATGCTGCTGAACTTACTTACTCAAGGCCCTCTACAATTACACAGTCATACTATGATACAATTTTGTATAATTTACTTAACTTTCATATTAAAACCCCCTCTCGAGATAAAAATTTCTCTATCCGATCTCTTTTACAAACAGATCACAATTCCATTGTGAATGATTTTAAAATTTCAGAACAAACAAAGAATGCATTTTCTGACCCCGCGCTTGAGAGTACAAAATTTAATTTAACGTCAGATACAATTCGTTTAGACTACGGAGAAAATGCTTTACCTGCGCCTAATTTTCTAAAGTCTATTTTAATGGAAAGTTTTGCACGACAAAATATTTCAGACCATGAAACACTTGCGGAAGAACAAATATCGAAATATTTGTCGAAAAAATATGGAGGAGAATTTTCTCAAAACAATGTTTCCATAGGGAATGGAGTTTCTCCTATTTTTGCAAGTATAACAAAGTTTTGTGCCAGAAATAATATCTCATTAATTTTTCCAACGGGAACTTATGGTTATTTTATTGCAGCCGCTAAATTTTTTGGTGCAAATATTGCAAGAATTCAAACAAAAGAAGAATTTTTATTTAAGTATAATTGTGCAGACCTTGAACAGCTATTTTTGAACAATGCTGGTAAAAAATATTATCTATTTTTTAATGCGCCGGTTGTTAACCCAATGGGACAAATATATAGCCAGGAAGAAATTACGAATATATTTAATTTATGTCATAAATATAAAGTTTTTATTATCATGGATACAATATTTTCTGGATTAGAGCATAAATTCAAGGTTGAAGTAAAACTTCCAAATTTAACCAATTGCGCCATTCTGGGTGGAATTTCAAAAGAATATGCCGCAGCTGGCTTACGGTTTGGTTATGCCTATATTGAAGACAAATCTCTGTTTAAATTCGTCCAAAAAGATAATTACAATTTAATTCCAAAAACATTAAAATATTTAGCGAAACATATTTTTTCTCTTATCAACGAAGAAAATAAAAACATAGAAATTCATCTGGCACAGCAAAAAAATATCCTACAACAGAGAGCTGAAATATTGTCCGCAACTTTAAAAGAAAATGGCTGGGAACCTCTAAAATGCGAGGGAGGTCTTTTCCTGGTTGCAAAACCAACACACTTAGTAGGTAAAAAACTGGGGCATCCTGATATCGAAAATGTAACAGAATTAAACTATGATAATGTGCATGAAATTCTTTTTAAAACCACTGGGTTGTTAATAAATGGCTCTCAATGGTGTGGTATTCCGCAGTATTGTCGATTTGTTTTGTCGGTGTCAGAACGAGAGTTTGTTTCAGCGTGTGAAAAAATAAAATATTTTTATACGGTGGTGAATTAAGGTTCAAAAAATTTTGCCGCCCCATAAATCAGTTAAAAATTCTTGCCAAGGGTAAATTAAAATTCCATTTACCATACGTTTTGTCGTTTCTTGACAAACACAAATATAAGATTCCACAACCTGCTCTTCACCAAAAGCTACCAGCCCTTTTAAATGTTTCTCAGTAATGCGATGCGCTGCTTTCACCTCAATGGCAATTTTTCCATCCAAAATAAAATCAACCTCAAAATTTGATTTGCTGCGCCAGTAGTGCAAATCACAAGTTGGATGCATATAGTCTAAAAAAGCTTTGAGTTCTAAAAAAATAAAATGTTCAAAAAATACTCCGAATTCAGAGCTGTCTTGTGAAATAGGCCCCAGTTTTCGAAGAGTATTTGTAACGCCCATATCAAAAAAGTAAAATTTATTTGCCTCAATGGCCTTCCGTTTTACTGAATTTTGAAAAGATTCTAATTCATACCCAAGAAGAGTATCTTTTAAAATTTCAAAATAATTTTGCACCGTGTGCCGGTTCACTTGAGCATCACTTCCAATGCTAGAATAATTTAAAATTTGGCCATTGCACACGGCTGCAACCTGCAAAAAACGTGAAAAAGAAGGGATATTACGCACCAAACCTTCCGCAGCAACCTCTTCTTTAAGATATAAACTGACATAAGAAAAAAGATCGTCTTTAGGCATTGGTTGAAGAGCATGAACTGGAAGTAGGCCAAATTGCATTGCATGCCCCAAGTCAAAGGCTATCCCTGCATCACTAAGTTCCTTGTAAGTGAGTGGGTGAAAATTACGACTCCTTGCACGACCTGCAAGTAAATTCACTCCAGAGCGCTTCAGTTTTCGAGCGCTCGATCCGGTAAGGAGAAAACGCATGTGGTAACGCTCAATTAGCAAATGGACTTCATCTAATAAAGCAGGACATTTCTGAATTTCATCAATGACAATGAGAGCTCCATTTTTATTATCAAAGACTTCTAGCTCCTCTCGCATACGACTGGGGTTATTGGTCAACTCGAAAAACACGCGATGATCCAATAAATCGTAAGTTTTTAAAACGGGAAGAGCGAGTTGTTGGGTCGTGTAGGATGATTTTCCCGATTGACGGGCGCCAAACAAGAAGCACGATTTTTCCTTGAGGATAGAAGAGAGATCTAAAGAGCGCGTAATGTACATGGTTGATTTTACTCAAAAATAATTGATTGAGATAACAAATCTCGTTTATCATGATAAATGAGATTTGTTATCTCGTCTAGCATTGAGATAAGATATTTGCATCAGAATACTGCCATAAACTGCTCAAATAAGGTTTGACACAGTATAATTTTATTATGCGTACTAGTTGTGCATACAGATGCATATAAGGTGGGCCAATGAGAACAGCTCTAAATTTAAATGATAATTTGATAAAAAAGCGATGGAACTATGCAA
>JAZKEW010000147.1:0-309 GCA_040386785.1 Bdellovibrionota bacterium | reverse complement strand
ATTCATGAAAAGACTGCACTTATTCACGCAGGATTAGAAGCTCTTATTGCTCAACATGCTCGAGAACGACTTATTGCACTCGGTGGACAAGATAAAAAAGCGCTCGCTCCCAGACGCCGCAGGAATTCGTTTTAAAAATTAATCGTATAAAGTTTGAATAATTTTCAGGACAAAATCAGCACGTTTTTTCACAGATAAATTTTCAAAATCTAATAAACTAGGAACAAAAATAATATGTTTATCAGGGTTAATTTTTTTATTTTTATAGAATTCTCTGTATGTTTTTATACACTGTTTATGGCGTTCAAG
>JAZKEW010000146.1:0-6989 GCA_040386785.1 Bdellovibrionota bacterium | reverse complement strand
AAACAGCCCCCATTTTAAAAAGCTTCTGCTTCATAACCAACCATTCCCTACAGCAGTGGTTTTTATTTTATAGCTTTCAGCAAAAGATTTAAAAAACATAAATTGAATTCATTGGTTGATTTTGGTTCTTATTTGTGAACAACTTCATTCGTTTGGGGGTTTTTGACGTGTATTCTTGGTAGTTTTCACATGGAACGGTAATTGCTTACTTAGCTGCAACGGTGTGTTTGTACGAAGGACACACGTTATACCACGGCTTCTAGCAAGTCGTCATGAAGGAGAACGCTTATGTATACAGGTTATGTTAGTGCAGTAAATATCGACACAGTTGGAAATACTTTTGGACAAGGCTTGCAACAACTTGAGGGAGACCTCAACGAGATGGTCGAAAAACTGTCCAATGATCCCAACCCCAACCAAGGGGACTTGCTTAAAATGCAAATTTTTGCCAGCAAATATCAGGCGATGGTACAAAGTATGACGCAAATTACAAAAACATTAGCCGATATGTTAAAGGCAGTTGCCACGAACATTGGTACCTAATAAGAACAAGCTGAGGGAGTATGCATAATAATCATCGTACAAGGTTGAGTTACTACAAACAAATATACAACTTTGAGTTTCTTATTGCTCAATTTGCACACCCCACTTGGCTTGAGGACATTCCAGTTCCTGCAAAATTAGCAAGAGATGCCAAAAGCACTCTTGCTTTTCAATCACAATTATTGTTGCAAAATAATCCTAACCTCGAAAAGGCAAACAGCACTGAACAAGCTGTTTTGCAATTTATTGCTTCTTTGCCCGATGCAAAGTTTAATCGCTTTCTAAATTATCTTGTCCTTTCATTTTTAAAAAATGACAAATCGCTCTTAATTAATGGCGCAAAGCTCAAAAAGCTCAGTCAATTTTTTTCCGTGGAAGAAATGGAATTTTTGCTGCATGAAAAAGAAGTGAAAATTAAATTACGCGACAGATTGGTGCAAGACTCAAACATTGAAATAAACGAATTTTTTTTGGTAGGAATTGCCTTTCAAGTTTTAAAAAAACTTTGTGGCAATACTTCTTTATTTGAGCGTTTGAAATACCGGTTTCCTAAGTACTTATCTGAAAATCAAAATACAAATTTAAACTTTGATATGGATGCACAAACTAATTTTCAATGTATTTCCACCATAGCGCAAGCTCTTTTTCAAAACACATTTTCCATATTGGAGTCAGAAGAAATTATTCATCTGACTCCAGCAGATGAAAAAGTTGTCCAAAATAAGAACACGCTTGCAAACACTGAGAATGCTTATAAGATTCCCTCGGTTCATGAGTCTTAAGCCACAGGAAAAAAAGAGCTATGTCTTTTATTAAAATTGCAAAACATCAAGAACTCAAATTCGAGACCTTTCTTGTTTTAAAAAATTCAACCAGCACAATTACACTGGCGTGCCAAAATAGCTTGTTGTTAAATCACTACGAGTACGTTCCTACGAGTACAAATCCCACAGTCAAGCCGCATGATGACAAGTCTATTATGAAAATACTTGGCTATATGTTTTCACATGAATTAGTTCAATTTTTCGGCTCAAAAATTCCCGGTGGTTTATTTGAAATTATTGATGTCACCTCTTCTCAGCCTACGGATAACGGCCTCGCTTACGTTGACATAGGCCTTGAAACAAATGCCAATGAAAACTCAACTTCATGTGCTCGATTCTACGGAACTCCACTTGTTATAGATTCTGTCAATAAGCACATTCTTGAAAAAACAATTTTGACAAATATAAATAAGGTTACAGGCTACCCCGTTTATACAAATGATATTAAAATTGATAGCATATATAAAATCAATTTTCTTGACAAAATTAGAACTCTCCAAGCAAGACTTCCTTTTTTAAAATGCTCATACTTAATTGAGAACAACGTTGTTGATTTCTACTTTCCTGAAAAAATAGTTTGCCATTTTAGCTCTCTTTTATTGAGAAATAGTCATTCAAAAATGCTGAATTTTAATACTCTGCTAGGTAAAATTTTTGCCGAATTATTTTTAAATACTCTGGAAGCAAAATTCCATGTTTTTGCAAAAATAATTTCTGTTAACGTGCAATATGTTAAAGATAAAGATTTTCTAGAGTTTAATTTAGAATCTGTGCATAACCGGTTCGAATTTTTTAGCGATGTTAAAAATAAATTATTTTTATTAAAGCTCTTACAAGCAGCAAACTTCAAACCAATTATTGAAAATTCAACCAAACCAAATTTACAACCATTGAATTTTCCTTTTTCAGTGGAAATTGGGGTGAGCTATCTGAGCCAAGCGGAATACAAAAATCTTACAGAGGGTGACATTATTGTATTCGATAAAACTTGCCTGTCTACCGATACACCTGTTGTTGACAAATGCGTCATCAACTTAAATGGGATGAGCTTAATTGCGTCCATCACAGAAAGCTCATGTCAAGTCACTCATTTTACGAAAGATTGGTAATTGTTATTGTTATGAAATGTATAAAACGAATTAAAATTTTACTCTCATTATTATGCCTATTCTTTATGAATAATGCATACGGCGCAAGCGCACCGCCATGGCCTACAGGTCAACCACCAAATGGTCAAATTAAAAATCCATATTTTTATTATTTTGAAGGGGACACTTTAAGAACTGCTCTTATTAAAGTCGCACAAAGTTTTGAAGTCAAAGTGCATTTTTCTGATGACTTAGTGGAAGACACCCTCAATCAAAAACTTTCTGGAAAATTTAAAGTTTATTCCCCAGTGGAAGTTTATAACCGCTTTGCTAGTAATTTTGGTTTTACTTGGTTTTATTATAGCGGTGTTTTGTATATCACATCGAATAATTTTATTACAAAAAACCTCTATGTGGCACCTGAATTATTGTCCAATTTTAAAAATGTTTTAAACAACGACGGCTTGCTTGATAACCGGTTTGGTTGGTCTGAAATCCCTTCCGAAGGGGTTATTGTTGTGTCAGGGCCTGAAGATTACATTAGTCTTATTGCCAAAAAAATGAAAAAACTCAACGTATCGCCGGTAGATCAACAATTAGCCGTATTTCGTTTAAAATATGCGAGTGCCGTCGACACAACAATTGATTTAGGCACAAGCCAAATTGTGCTACCAGGCGTTGCCACAATTTTAAAATCTATGTTACAAGGCAATCAAAATACCTCTCCTGGCGTAGACAATAAGTTACTACGACAAGTTATTGAGCCTTTAAAAAACAATTTAAAAGCAGTCATGCCTAACGCGACATTGCCTGGCAATAACGACGTGGCTCAACTTGATGATCAAACTGCAATGCAACCTGCCGCAAATGATCAACACCAAAGAAGCTCCGTATCTTCCCCTGTTATTCAAGCAGACAACCGTTTAAATACAATTATTATTCGAGATAAAAGCAATAATATTGCTATTTATAAATCTCTTATTGCACTGCTCGATGTGCCTGCTCCCCTAATTCAAGTGCAAGTTTTAATTTTAGATATTGATCAAGTTAAAATGAACTCTGCTGGCATTAACTGGTGGGGCAATAGTGGCGATGGTGTGAGCGGAGGCTTTGGCGCAAACAATTTAAATTCACCGCAATCTGGCACGCCAACACTTTCTGCGGCGTTTGGTAACGTGAGCCCTGGCAATTTAATTGTCAATAATTTAAAAAGCTTTTTGACTGGGCTACACTTTCTACAAACAAAAGGCTATGCAAAAGCGGAATCAAAATCTGCCGTTGTGACCATTGATAACATTGCTGCTGTAGTGAATTTGGTAGAAACATATCAAACGGTCAATGCGCAATCACCGCAAGGAACGCCCGTTTCCACGCAAATACAAATGCAAGTCACACCCCACGTTATTTTTGATGGGCCAGACAAAAAACGCATTCACTTAACAGTTTCTTTAAAAGATGGAAATGCAGAAGAAAAAATGGTGAACGGCATGCCTGTTACTTTACAAGGCAACCTCAATTCACAAGCAGTTATTGAAGAAGGCAGCGGTCTTTTACTTGCTGGTTTTAGCCATAAACAAACTGAGGAAGTAGAAAGTAAAGTTCCTCTGTTGGGAGATATTCCTATTTTAGGTTGGTTATTTAAAGATAAAACAAGCACAAATAGAGAATTGCAACGCTCTTACCTTGTCACTCCAAACATTATTTGGAGCGACAGAAATGAAAAAGTTCCAAACTATTCGCTGTTACATGGGCGTCGTAATACGAATGGGGAAGATGTAAAACCGTCGGGGAAGAAAGGGCGGGCGAATAAAGACAACGACGAGACAGATTAATAACGCAATAAATTCTCAAAAAACCCATCTAGCCTAATTACTTCTTATTCACCGTTTTCTTTTGCACACCACCAGAATGCTGCGCACCAGACTGTGCCCGCACCCGTTGTTGTTCTTGGCGCTCAGCCATTTCTTCATCTGTTAAGTACGTACGCTCAGGAGTTTTCCCTTCACGAATTGTTTCTGGGCTAATAATAATTTGTTTCACATTACGCAAGCCAGGAACGTCGAACATAGTTTCGAGCATGGCATCTTCTAAAATAGAACGAAGTCCACGGGCACCTGTTTTGCGTTTAATGGCTTCTTGTGCAATAGCCACAAGAGCATCCTGATTAAATTCAAGCCCTACTCTTTCGTAGCTAAAAAGCTTTTGAAATTGTTTGATAATGGAATTTCGTGGCTCGGTTAAAACTTTAACAAGAGCATGCTCATCAAGCTCCGACAAAGTAACAATAACAGGAAGTCTTCCCATAAACTCAGGAATCATACCAAACTTAAGCAAGTCTTCCACACGAACCTTAGCAAATAAATCGCTTACGTTAAGCTTAGATTTATTTTTAATATCTGCGCCAAAGCCCATAGCAGCCTGTTCCATTCGCGCACGAATAATTTCTTCAAGCCCTGAAAAAGCACCACCGCAAATAAACAAAATATTGGTGGTATCAACCTGCAAAAATTCTTGTTGAGGGTGTTTACGCCCACCACGTGGAGGGACATTGGCTACGGTCCCTTCAAGAAGTTTAAGCAGAGCTTGTTGAACGCCTTCTCCAGAAACATCGCGCGTAATAGAAGTGTTTTCACCTTTACGGGCAATTTTATCAATTTCATCAACGTAGGCAATACCTTTTTGTGTTTGTTCAACATCAAATTCAGCTGATTGCAATAAATTTAAAATGATATTTTCCACATCTTCACCAACATAACCCGCTTCAGTTAAATTGGTGGCGTCGGCTATGGTGAATGGTACTTGCAAAATACGCGCCATACTTTGAGCAAGCAAAGTTTTGCCTGAGCCCGTAGGACCAATCAACAAAATATTACTCTTTGCGAGTTCCACATCTTCCTTATTGGAATTGAGACCGTGTTCTATGCGCTTATAGTGGTTGTGCACAGCAACGGAGAGCACTTTTTTTGCACGCTCTTGCCCAATAACATAGTCGTCGAGCACTCTTTTAATTTCGTGGGGCGTGGGGACGCCTTCAGAAATTTGCGCGGCGTCGTCTTTTTGCATTTCTTCTGCAATAATTTCGTTGCAAAGAGAAATACACTCATCGCAAATGTAGACGTTAGGTCCTGCAATGAGTTTTTTCACTTCTCGTTGGCTTTTTCCACAAAAACTGCAGTGAAGCCCGTGAGTACTGGAACTTCCACCCTTTGTGGAAGAAAATAAAATGCTACTGTAAGTCATATTTGAACCTTATAATCCGGTGTACGCAACTCTATCTGTTCTCGGCATTAAAATATCATCCACCAAACCATATTTTTTAGCTTCTTCAGCCGACATAAAAAAATCACGATCGGCATCAATTTCAACTTCAGAAACTTTTTTACCCGTATGAGCCGCAATCATTTCATTCAGGCGTTTTTTAAGCGCTAGAATTTCTTTGGCTTGAATAGCAATATCGGTAGCCTGCCCACCGGCCCCGCCGTGGGGTTGGTGAATCATAACCCGACTATTGGGAAGTGCAAAGCGCTTGCCTTTGGCACCCGCTGCAAGCAAGAGAGCACCCATACTTGCACATTGGCCAATACAAAATGTGCGTACTTGTGGCCGAATAACTTGCATGGCGTCATAAATAGCAAGGCCTGCTGTAACGCTGCCTCCGGGACTATTGATATAAAAACTAATGTCTTTTTCGGGATCTTGCGACTCCAAAAAAAGGAGTTGGGCAACAATTAAATTTGCAATCTCATCGTAGACGGGCGTTCCTAAAAATATAATTCGATCCTTTAAAAGCCTAGACCAAATATCATAAGAACGTTCGCCCCGATTGGTTTGTTCGACAACAATAGGAACAAGTGGCATACTCAATCTCTCCGAAATGGTGCTTGATAAGTGTAACATATTTAACATACTACGGAATGCTTGAAAAACAAGTCAGAGAGGGAATCTTATGACCATTGAAAAACAAATTGCTGAAAAGCCAGAAATAGGCCACCCGCACATTCGCGCACGCAGATTGCGTCAAACACCAAACATCCGTGCCATGGTGCAAGAATTCGCACTAAACAAAAGCAATTTGGTTTGGCCCATGTTTATTACGGAAATAGAAAGTGAAAAAACAGAAATTAAAAGCTTACCTGGTGTTTACCGAATTCCTCAAAATAATATTTTAGAAGAAATTCGTGCAGCACAAAAAGTAGGTGTACAAAATATCATGCTTTTTCCTGTACTCAAAAAAGATAAAAAAGATTTCTTAGGCAAGGAGTCTTATAATGAAAATGGTCTTATGCAAAACTGCATTCGGCTTATTAAAGAAACATTTCCCGAAATTGTTTTATTTGTTGATGTGGCTCTTGACCCTTACACAACACACGGCCACGATGGCATTACGAATGAACATAATTACGTTTTAAATGATGAAACAATTCAAGTGTTGTGCAAACAATCACTTTCTTATGCTCAATGCGGTATTGATTTCGTGTGCCCAAGCGACATGATGGACGGTCGTATTGGTGCAATTCGCTCTTACTTAGACAAG
>JAZKEW010000145.1:0-1899 GCA_040386785.1 Bdellovibrionota bacterium | reverse complement strand
CACACCAACCAGACAATCCTTCTGTTTCAACATATAAATATGATGAGAATAATCTATTGATCTCATTTTCATACATAAGTATTTTTCAAAAAATATTTAAATATTATACCTACGAAAATAAGAAAATAAAGGAAATTCTATGGATCCGGTCTTCCTTATCTACTGAAAATATTGTTTCCCCTCACTCTTTTCCTCTGGATAGCAATAGCGCAAACCAACCTAAAATATTTTATGTATGGAATACGGATACCATAAAACAGAAATACCATTATAACGGAAAAGGACTTCTGATTAAAATTGCAAACCTACAAACAGGTGAACTCAATGAAAGTTCTGAAATTTTTGAATACGATAAGCTAAATAGACTTGTTAGATCATTTTCTTCTGACCAATATATGTATCGTTACTTTTATGATTCTACTTCCAAATTGATTACAAAACATAAATACCAAAATATTTATGTAGACAACAGCGGTATTGGCCCCCTTCGTAAAACTGAACATGAAAGACTTAAAAAAGCGGTTTGGGAATTAGCATTTCAAGAGTATTTAAAATACGATGTCCAGGGAAGATTAATAGAAAATCATATTACCGGAAAAGCTCCTGGTTCAAAAGAACTATTTTCTTATGATAAAAAGGGAAGATTAATAGAATCAAAAAAAATTGAAGGTGAGAATGAAGAAGAATTATGTAAAACAATCTATAAATACGAATAACTATTTTTATTCAATTATTCTTACATTGCCTCCATGCTTGAATACAACGACACAGGTCACGGTTTCCCTTTAATATTAATTCATGGTTTTTGCGAAAACAGAACAGTATGGAAATACTGCGAAAAAGAACTCGCCACCCAATACCGTGTTATCAATCCAGATCTTCCCGGCTTTGGAGAAAGCAGGCTTACAGAAGCAACTGTTTCTATGGAATATTTTGCAGATCAGATAAAACAATTATTGGATGCTCTCAAAATAGAAAAATGCATTATTATCGGTCATTCGCTAGGAGGTTATGTAACTTTAGCCTTTGCGGAAAAATATTCGGAAAAACTGAGTGGAATGGGTTTATTTCATTCTTCTGCATTCGCCGACGCTGAAGAAAAGAAAGAGAACCGCAATAAGACCATTGATTTCATTCAGAAACATGGCGTATCAATTTTTGCAGAATCTTTTGTGCCTCCCCTATTTTCTTTAAAGAACAAAGACTTATTTAAACCAGAAATAAAAGATCTTACTTTTACCGCTGCTTCCTCTTCCGAACATGGCGTGATAGAAACCACCAAAGCCATGCGCGACCGGAAAGACAGAACCGAAGTATTAAAATCAGTGAATATTCCAGTACTTTTTGTTGCCGGAAAACAGGATGGAGTTATCCCCCTGGAAAAAAGTCTTGAACAATGCCATCTGCCAAAACATAGTATTGTCCATTTTCTTGAAGGAACCGGCCATATGGGTATGATTGAAAAGAAACCCGAAACCATAAAGATAATTTGTCATTTTATGGCTTTTTGTTTATAGAAATAACAATATTTATCCCCTTTTCTTGGTATTTTTTCGGTTTTTTCCTTTATATTACAACCTATATTGTATATTCATAAGCTGTTTTTCCGTTGTTGCGGTATCTTTTAAATACGACAACATACAACTGTTTTAACAATGAAAGTTTCTGCTGACGCACCTTTTAAAATCATCTATTCTTACCTGGAACACGAATTCCTGGGTTACTTGCTGGAAGCATATGCCATTCAACTTGACCAAAACGAAAAACTAACTTTAAAACATCAACACATCTCTGATAAAAATGCTAAAGAATTTGCAACAGGGATGGATGAAGATGATTTTAAACTGATCAAGTTGACTGAAACAATTTCACAAGAGACTATTGTCAGAAAATTCTATA
>JAZKEW010000144.1:6552-8030 GCA_040386785.1 Bdellovibrionota bacterium | reverse complement strand
GTTGGGTTTTTTTCTGAAAAATTCATTTTTAACCCCTAAAAATTCTTCCCTCGTTTTTTCTGCGGGAATTTTCTCACTATGTATAACATACGTTATATTATAAAACTTGTAAAGTATACATGTAAAATAATTGTATATACTGTAAATATAGTGTTTTTATGATTTACTATTGTAAATAAAATACACATAAGTATCCTTATGTGTATTATTTAGAGAATTTTGAAGGGGAAAATCACAATGGGAGGGGTTACAAGGGGAGAGGTTCATTTGTACCAGATTCTCTTTTTCATAAATCAGAAGAGAATCAAATAAATACTTTTGTCGCCTGTCTGATTTTCATTGAACATAGTATTTCTCTACCGTAATGGCCCTCTGAGCCGGTAGCTGCGTTTTGACGCCATTTACCCCTTGTTTTTTAAAAGTTATCCATATTTTATATGAAATTTACCCTTAAAATTTTTGGTTATGCAATTCAAATGGTTATGATTCTTTAAACAAGGAGCATTTTCCATTATTTTAAATCAATTACAAAATCAGAGTTGCCTTGGGTGACTCGTACTTGTCCTGTAACTTTTGTTTCACGAACATCTTTAATTTCCTTAGCAGTATTTTTCCATGATTCAAATGAGGAATTATTGTTGTAAGGAGGTACAAAGAAATTATACCTATTCTGAAATACAAAATTTAAAAATAGCGCAAAAATTACTGCGTAGGCGTATTTTTTTTGTACCGTTTTAGTTAAGTACATAAATAAAATAGAATAAATTGATAAAATAGCGATTGGTGTCAGAATAAAAAAATAACGTGATTGGAATAAATCAAGTTCATTTACAAGACCGAACCAAGCTGTATTCCAAGTTCCTTTGCGTACTAAGCAGGTCATGAATATGAGAATGATGTAAGTAAAAATGCCAGAAAAGATGATGCTGTATAATTTTTTTGACCAAGTTTTATATATAAAATAAGAAAATAAAATAATAAATCCAAAGCCAATCCAGAGAACAGATTGCCAGCGTTGATTTATATAAAAAGTAATATGATCCCCAAAAATAGGGATTAAAAACATTCTGTTAAAGAAAGTATAAAAAAATCGGTTTGGAAAAAAATGTTTTGCAAGCTCAATTTTTGCCTGTAAACCAGACTCACCTTGGGTCCAAATACTATACGTATTGGTGAGATATGCGTATACATTCAAAATAGTACAAAATATCACACTACCAAGTAAAGTGAGGTGATTATAAGTTCTACTTTTGGAATCAGTATTATTTTGTGTTTTAATAAAATAAATTCTCACTAATAATAGTGGTATTAATGTGCATATTTCACCGGCACTAAGGCCAGAAAATAAAAAAAACAAAAAATGCTTAAGAGTATATTTTTTATTGAAATCGTACATTAGCATGAGAACGCAGCATAAAAAAAGAACTTCATGGATGTTCGCAAAATTTCCTAAAAATTCGTTTTGTCCAGGAATAAAA
>JAZKEW010000144.1:4864-6477 GCA_040386785.1 Bdellovibrionota bacterium | reverse complement strand
TTGTGTGATCCAAAGCAGTTCATTTTTCGTAAAAATATAGAGCGCATAAGAAAAAATTGCTGTGCACTCTAACAATGTAATATATGGATAATATTTTAATGATATCAAAGAGGAAAGATAAGATAAAATCTGTGGTAAAACTTGAAAATAACCTGCATAAGTCATTAAAATAGAGGAATAATTCTCCTCAATAGAACGTTTTAAAAATATATATCCATCTTCATTTAGGAAAGACGATAGAAAAAAATTTAACTCAATTCGCCATTCTCCTTGTGTATTATCGCATTAATAAGACTTTTCCAGAAGAACCTTCTGATGTGAATAAAAATTTAATTTCTGCCATTGCAATACAAATTATTCATTCACACATAAATCCGTATGGGAAATTTTCACTAGATATGAATGAACGAATTCCTTTTAAAAACGCTTTATCTGCATAATTAATGGAGTTCATTATGCAAGAACAAAAGAGAACATCAGCACTAAAAAAAGCAAAATAATTTGCAAAAATATTAAGAAAAGAAAAGCCAAATTATTTTTATTTGAAAGATATTTTTAAATATCTTCGAATAGAACTTGAAGTAAAAGTTCAAAAGAAGGGCAAAAAACTTCCTTACGTCCCTTCCGATGAAGAATTAAAAAAATTTTAGAAGGCCGTGTGGGAGGCTAAAAATTTTCAAGATATGCTTATCATTAAAACGTTATTATACACTATAACTAATAACTAAACTTACCCAACTTCACTTTTCCACGAAACACCCAATAAATAATTGCTGTATAAGAAAGAACAAAAGGCATTCCACAAAAAGCGATCACCCTCATTATTTTTAAAGTTTTTTCTGAAGAAGCCGCATTGTAAATAGTTAAATTATACTCTGGCAGAATATTGGAAGTCATTAAATTTGGAAAAAGTGCTGCGCCAAATAAAGCCGTAAAAGAAAGCAAGGTGAGGGTGGAAGATAAAAAGGCGTAACCAGGCTTTCCTAAAAAAACAGCTCGCGGAATATTGCCTATGGCAAGCACATTTATAATCACAATTCCCCATAGCCAAGGATAATGTTGAAAATTAAAAATTGCAGAAGGAATTGTTACAAGCGTATATATCGTCACAAAGATATAACAAACCACAAAGCAGCCAAATGTATGCCAAATAATGCCGTGAATTCTTTCTTTCAAATCACCTTCAAGACGAAGGTACAAATAAATAGAGGCGTGCATAGCAAAAGTCGTTACCGCTAAAACGCCTACAAGTAAGGAGTAGGGGTTTAATAAATCTTCTAAATTGCCTACAAATTCTTTATCTCCCCCAATAGGAACTCCACGCATACAATTTCCCACAGCGGCACCAAATAAAAATGTTGCAATTAAGCTTGCGCTAAAAAAAGCATAATCCCAGCAAGATCGCCAAATTTTAGTATGGTATTTACTTCTAAACTCTATAGAAACAGCTCGAAAAATGAGACAACAAAGCAACAACATAAATGGCAAATAAAATCCAGAAAATGCTGTCGCATAAGCATCAGGAAATGCTGCAAATAAAGCTCCACCAAAAACAACGAGCCACACTTCGTTCCCGTCCCAAAAAGGTCCAATTGAATTTAAAAATAATCTTC
>JAZKEW010000144.1:0-4854 GCA_040386785.1 Bdellovibrionota bacterium | reverse complement strand
TGGTCGTTTTTTGCGAGTGGATGTAAAATGCCAACACCGAGATCAAAGCCATCGAGAACTGCATATCCACCAAGAATAATTCCAAGCGTAATAAACCAAAATATATTAAGATCCATGGAGTATTTCCTTATCATGTAAAGAAGGAGGAAAAAGAGTATCGGGACCTTGCTTAATTTTGTGATGTATGACAAATACCCAGACCAGAAATAAAAGAAAATAAATAATTGCAAACATAATAATGGAAATAAGAATTTGATCTGCTTTTACTGCTTTAGACAAGCCTTCTGGGGTGCGCATAAGGCCGTAAACAATCCACGGCTGCCTGCCAGTTTCAGTCGCCACCCATCCAGCTTGATTCGCCAGAACAGGTGCTAAAACAGATACGCAAAAAATTTTCATCATCCATTGCGATTCAAATAATTTGTCTTTTTTAAGTAAAATAAGAGCTAGTGAAGTGATAAAAAACATATACAACCCAAGTGTAATCATAAGATGATATGTTTGAAAAGTAATCCCTACAGGAGGCCTATCTTCTGGTTTAAATTGATCCAGGGCAGGAACGGGTGTTGTAAAATTCCAATGCACAAGAAAGCTAAGCCCCCCTGGAACTTGTACTCCATAATCTACACTTTGAGTTTTATCATTTGGAATTCCAAATAAATAAAGCGGAGCACCTCCTGTGCTAGAAATATAATTTGCTTCCATAGCCGCCAGTTTTGCAGGTTGGGTTTCAGCAACTCTATCAGCTAAAAAATGTCCGCTTCCCATCGCGAAAAGTGAATTAATAAATCCGACGAAAAGAGCAATTTTAAAAGATTTTTTTGCAACATCAATGTGCTCTTTCTTAATAAGGTACCATGCGGAAATGCTCATCACAAAAAATGCACCCATTAAAAAACAACCAATTATAGTATGAACAAGCATTCGCATACTTGAAGGATTAAAAACCATTTCCCAAAAATTATCGACAATGGCTTTTGTATGCATGCCAGAACCCACTAAATGATACCCAGTAGGAGTTTGCATCCAAGCATTGGCAATCACAATCCACACAGCAGAAAAAATGGAGCCTAACGCAACCATAATAGTCGAAAAAAAATGCATTTTGGAGGAAACTCTATCCCAACCAAACACAAGAATTGCAAGAAAACCCGATTCTAAAAAGAAAGCAAAAATACCTTCTGCGGCAAGAGCGGACCCAAAAATATCTCCTACAAATCGAGAATAAGTGGCCCAGTTTGTGCCAAATTGAAATTCCATGACTAGCCCTGTAGCCACGCCCATAGCAAAATTTGCGGCGTATATTTTTACCCAGAATTTTGTCAGTTTTTCGTACACAGGATTTTTGGTTTTTAAATAAATTCCTTCCATAATGACAAGAAGAAGTCCGAGTCCAATGGAGAGAGGAGGGAAAAGGTAATGAAACATGATTGTAAAAGAAAATTGGAGGCGTGCGAGGAAATCAACAGTCAATAAACTAGACATACTCTATGTTCCTTAAAGAATAAAAAGGTTAAATATACCCTTTTTTTTAAAGAGGCTTTTAAACTAGGCCTTATTTTTTCTCTTGTCAAATTAAAAAAATACAAAAATTTTCACCTATAATTAAATATTATCGTAACAATAATATTAATATATTTTATTTATATAAACTTAATATTTATAAATAAATTCGGATGATTTTTATCTTTATTTATTCTAAAAAGGAGTTAATTATGAACATAACTGCGGCTCTTAGAACCAATGTCCACCATGCTCTCTTAAAAAAAGGAATAGATATACAAAAGCAGACTATTCAAAGCATTTCTTTACCAGAAAGCGTGACAAACAGTTATTTTCAACTCGAAAATATGCAGGGGGAACAATACTTAATTCGAAAAAATGGTGTTCTATGGCCCCCTTTTAGTCGCCAAGACGAAGCCTTTCACCTCAACGCTCTTGCTTTTCAAGGAATTGAAACAAACGTGGTGGTTAATAATCCTCAATCTGGTTTTCAAATTTCCCGTTTATATCATGAAGACTATTCCATGAGCCATTGGGGACAAAAACTAGAAGATGCATATACAGATGTTGCAAAAAACATACACCACTGTCATACCCAAGTCAGAAACTATCGAGGGACCTATCCCCTTAGCCTTACAATTTACTCCTCGTTTAAAAAGTTATTGCCAGAGCAAAGAAAAGCCTTACAAAATTATTATGAATTAATGATGAAAATTGCAAATGCAATAGAAAACGATTACAAAAATCAGGTTTTTTCACACAATGATTTATGGCCCTCAAGTATTTATCGAGTAAAAAATCAGATTATTCTGGTAGACTGGGAATATGCAGGAGGAAATCATCGAGCATTTGACTTGGCATTTGTGGTACTCAAGAATAAATTCAGTTCAAACAAAGAAGCTTCTTTTATCAAGTCTTATAGTCATGATCACTATGAGGAGAAGCAATATTTCGTGGATCTTTTGAAGCCAGTCTTAAGTTTTATGGAAATTCAATGGAAAATTCCTAAATTCAACGGTGAAATTCCTAATGATTTGTTTTTGGATTTTAAAAAGTATTTGTACCATGCTGTAAAATCTTACATGTACAGTGGAATTAAAGGGGACCTCGTGATTTCTCTTGTGAAAACGGGAGAGATGAGAAAACGTGTGTCGTCAAAACGGCTTCCTACCCCTAACTGTTAATTTTCAGAACACAAAAAATAACTATTGACCAACTAGTCAGACAAGAATATTTTTTAAGGACTCCAGAAGTGCTGGAGATTGGGTTGTTTTTTGCTTTTTCTCTTTTTTACCTGAAGAGGGTGCCTGTATGGTTTTTTTTAGCTGTATCCCTAGATCGTCGAACGCAACACCTCCAGAATTTAACGTGCGGGGAAAGTTGAATAAAGAGGACGCTGAGTCATATGTGAATATTCTAAAAAATATTCCCAAGGACAAGCGGGCTGATATTAGAAAAGCGGTAAAACAGTTTAGCAAAGACATAAATGCATCTCGTCAGCTTATTCATCAAGAGCTCTCAGTTTTTGGGTATACCATTTCTGCGGACAAGCAAAACACGTTGTTAGAAGCAGCAAAAGGTAATTTTAACAAAAGTATTAAGAATATTTACGAAATGAAAACAGAAGATCTGAATAATCTTACTGATATTTTAGTAACAGGATCAGAGCAAAGAGGGGAATGGGGTAAGAAAACAACTTTCTTCCTTGGTGCATCTGGGCAAAAAACCCGTTTTTTCTCCAATACGCAAGAGTTCCTACGGAGTGAGAATTTGAATAAAGTGAATATCACAGGATGCTCTGAAATGGTAAAAAACGTGATAAATAGAACTGGTGGTCAAACCAAACTTAATAAACCATTAAAACCTTTTGAGACAAAAATTTTTAGTGATCAAGAAAAAACAGATTTTATAGACTCTCGTAAAAAAGGCGGCTTCATCCTCGGTACTGCGAACAAAGAGAGCACAGCCACAGTTCATCTTTCACCATGCCAAGAAACACTGTGCGCTTTCACTAATTTTCTTACAAATACAATGGAACCATATTCAATGGTAGGCAAAAATAGCGTCAAAGCCGTAGTTGAAACATTAGGCTCCACTGAATTAGGAAGAGGTTCAAACTTATCAACATTGAGTGATGTGTTCGAAAAATTCCCATCCATATTAATAAAATCACAAGAAAAGCAAACAACGTACGAACTGTGGAACCAAGCTTGCAGCATGGGCTTGCGTATTATCATTGGAGAAGGGGAGTCATCAAATCAACCAGGCGCAACAATAGAATGTTTATTGCGAGCTCGTGATGGTAAAACTCGAATTTTAGGTACATTTGATAAAGATGGGAATTCTGTGTTGAAAAAGGATGAATTTAACCACCCTGTGTTTAAGAATCCAAATCTTTTTGATTTAGCAACTGTACTCACAACAAGTGAAAATAATGAATCCCTTAAAAATGCTATAAAAAGATACTCGGCAATAGCTGCAGGAGAAAATTCAAAGAAACAGCACATAAAAAAGGATACTGAATTAGAAGAAGATATCTCGGAGTTAGTGACATTTTTAGTCACAGAATTTAATTCTAACTCTCTCACATCTATAAGTACTTTTGAAAGCCTAACAGACCATTTTCCACTGGTGTTAAAAATAGATAAAGCTTCAAGTAGTTATGAATTTATAACTAATGACCATAAGAGAAAACTCTGTATAGATATCAATAATCCCCACGAGGCTTCGGTGCAGTTAATGTATGAAAAAGGTACTACACCACAGACGTACGATCTTTGGGGATCATGGACTGTAAAGCCGAAAGAAAAAGGCAACACATATTTGAACTATATGAGCGGTGCGGCAACCACAGTTGCTGGGGCTTTAGAGTCAGGCGCTGAGATACTAGGGAACGTTAAAGAAAATTTTGTTGCTACAGCACCACAACTACTGCAAAGTGCTAAAAATGGGTTTTGGGCTACTTACACATCAGCTACTAAGCATCTCCCTTCGTTGCCTCTTCAAGGTTGTTGATATCTCCCCCGCTAGCGAACCATACTACAACTTATACTTCCTCCTCTTCCCATCCATCGCGCTCCGGCTAATTTGCAGTGCATCATGCAGTTCAGAAAAAGTCTTGTGTCTATGCAAAGCGTGCACAAGCACCTCTTTTTCAATCGAATCCATAAGGTCCGACAACGGCAAATCCTGCGCCAGCGCCTTCTCCAGCAACGCCACAATCTCATGTTTATCCTGCGCAGGCTGAATACTCTTCTGCGCTATCACATCCTGCTCTTGCCCCTTCATGCTCGTATCAGCATGCTTAGCAGAATACGTTTTTGGAGTTTGCAAGTGATGAAGTGCTAGAGG
>JAZKEW010000143.1:0-4086 GCA_040386785.1 Bdellovibrionota bacterium | reverse complement strand
TCTTTTGCAAACTGAATTCCAATGTAAATTTCATCTTTACATTCTTCAAATAATACGCACGAAGAATCTTCTGAAGGATTTAAAAGATATTCCTGAATGCTTGGAATAGAATGAAAATCATAATATTCAGCTAAAATATTGAAAGTTTTTTGACAATATTGAATGAGACTATTTTCATCATGCATGGCTATTGAACTTTTTGAGTTGAAACCTTAAGAGGGTTGATCCCTCTTTCAAAAAGCTCTTTTTGTAGTTTCGCACTATTTGTGTTTAACCATGCGTCATAGAGGCTTAAAGTGCTTCTCTCGTCTTCTTGATGGCTTGTTTTTTCAGAAACATGGAGCAAAATATCTACTGCACTGAGAAAATTTTTGCTCATCTCTTTATATATTTGAGACATGGTGCTGTTGTAGGAAGATTTTCCTCTCATTAAAGAAGAAAGCTCACCGTAGGCAGACTCGCCCATAGTCACGTAATACCGAATATCAAAGCTCTTATTATTAAAATATTCCTGAAAAAAACCCGAGAAATAAAGAGCATCGTCGGCAAGTTTTTTGTATAAACAAATCTTTTCACCATAGGAGCTTTCTAAAGCTTTTTTTAATGTGAGAGCAAGGCAATCCTCTGCTGCACTTGAATTATTTGAACGAACGTAATCACACAGAAGGTTGACCAAATAAAATTCAACATTTTCAGTTAATCTTAAATTTTGTTTTTCTTGTGCTTCCACTATTTTTTCATGGAAGAATTGAGTTGGGTTGATATCTGACGCCAACAGAGAAAGCTCTTTTGTTGAATTCAATTTATTCACTTTCGCCTCCAAAACATATAACAATAGGATAAGAAATACTGGCTAATTAGTCAATAGACGCCCTTTTCTAAGCTATCGTCAAATTTTCATAATTCTTGAGATTTTTAGTCTGTTCAGGTAGTTATATCAGGTTGAACGAATCGAAGCGGAAATAAAGGCTCATTTCTTGACAAAAGACAAAAAATTTATACTCGATAAAATTGAAGACACGCTTTCACTTATGACCAAGCGTAAGAACGATCATATTCAAATTTGTAAAACAGAAAATATTGAGTCAGAGGGTGAACCTTTTTCAAATTACCGTTTTATTCCAGAAGCGTTGCCAGAATTCGATTTCGACAGTATCAGTACGGAACAAACATTTTTAAAGCAAAACTTCTCTATGCCCATTCTTATCACGGGAATGACAGGTGGGGTTGAACACGGCCAAGAAATTAACACCGCCCTTGCCCTCGCTGCGCAGAATTATTCTATTCCTATGGGCCTCGGTTCACAAAAAATGTGGTTAAAAGATACGAATTTAAAGAAATTGTTTGACGTGCACAGTGTTGCTCCCAATGTTTTTTTAATTGGAAATATTGGGGCTGTGAGTTTGAATTATGGTGTGAGTTGTGATGATATTAAACGTATTGTCAATGAATTTAGCCTCAATGCATTTGCCCTACATTTGAATGCTCTGCAAGAATGCGTGCAACCAGAGGGTGAGCGGAATTTTTCAAATTGTCTAAAAAAAATAGAGCAAATTGCAAAATCACTGCCAGTACCCCTTATGGTTAAAGAAGTTGGCTCTGGAATTTCTGCCAAAACCTTTCAACTTTTGGTTGACGCAGGGGTTTCTGCGGTTGATGTTGGAGGAAAAGGCGGTACAAGTTGGAGCGCCATTGAAGGCATGCGCTCCCAAGCTGAGGGCAGTAGAATTGGTGAATTATTTCGCAATTGGGGCTATTCTACAGATGAATCGCTTCTGCAATGCGTACAGCGTCAAGCCCAAAATCACCATAAAATAGAATTGGTAGCAACCGGCGGAATACGCAATGGCTTGCAGGTGGCAAAAGCGATTGCCCTTGGGGCCAGTATGGTAGGCGTGGGGCTCCCCCTGTTCAGAGCAGCGGTAAACCCACCCAAAAACCTTAGCCCACAGGAATCTATTGAAAAAGAACTCAGCTTTTTTAAAAAATCCTTATCAATTTCCCTGTTTTGTTCTGGAGCAAAAAGTTTAAATGATTTAAGCTCCCGTCTTGAATCTATTCGTCGAGTTTGAACCGTTACAAGGATTTATAAATCATGAAAGATGCAACACAAGCACAAAATGAATTTACTTGGAAGAAAAATTTTAAAACAACAAGCAATACAGCTTGCACGCAAACAAACTCTAGTAGAATACCAGGTTTTGCAAAAATGAGTGCAAGGGGAAGAGTGCAAGCTCTTGTCAATAAGGGCCTGCTGTCCCAAGAAGAAGCTGCACATTTAATTAATTCCGGTGCTTTGCCATTAGATCAAGCAGACAAATTCATTGAAAATTGTATCGGCGGCTTTACGTTGCCTCTTGGTATTGCCACAAATTTTATTGTAGACAATGAAGAAATTTTTATTCCAATGGCAGTAGAAGAGTCTAGCGTTATTGCCGCCGCCAGTTATGGAGCAAAACTTGCTCGTAGCGGTGGAGGTTTTTTTTCTGAGCCAACACAAACTATCACAACCTGTCAAATTCAATTTTCTGCGTCTCCATATGTTAATGTGGTCCAATTATTCCATGAGTCTGTTAAAGAAAAAATATTAAAATTAGCGTCTCTTTGCCATCCTAAATTAGTTGAGCGTGGTGGAGGGGTGAAAGATGTTGAATTACGCATACTTTCTAAACCTGGTTATTACGTTATTCATATTCATGTAGATACCTGCGAAGCTATGGGGGCAAATATTGTCAACTCCATTGCAGAAGAAGTTGGAACGCATCTACCGAACTTATTACCTTGCTCTACATCGCGTCACAAAAGTAAGGTGTGAAGTGGAATATTCAGCACTTGAACGCGAAAACTTTCCTGGTGAGGAGGTTGCTCGTCGAATCTGTTCCGTATGGGAATTTGCTGAGCTTGATATCTTTCGCGCGGTCACACACAACAAGGGCGTTATGAATGGAATTGACCCCATTATTATTGCAACAGGAAATGACTGGCGTGCTGTGAATGCAGGTTGTCACGCATACGCCTCTCTTACGGGTGAATACAAGCCGTTAACACGTTGGTTTATCAACGAGGACAATCGCTTGCAGGGTGAAATTGAATTGCCAATTGCAGTTGGCACGGTGGGTGGCGTCACGCGTTTGCATCCATCAGCTTCGACATGTTTGAAACTTTTGGGCCATCCGAGTGCTTCGAAACTTTCTGCAATTATTGCTAGTGTTGGACTTGCACAAAACTTATCAGCAATTCGTGCATTAGGCTGTGAAGGTTTACAAAAAGGGCATATGGCATTGCATGAAAAAAATTTAGAAATGATGCGGGTATATGACCATTTACCAAGTATTTCCATATTAGAAAATAAAGATTAATTAAATATGTTCCATAAAAAGTTGCACGTACCTGCAAAAGCCATGTTGTTTGGTGAGTACGCTGTGCTGCAAAATTTTCCGGCAGTAGCAATTACGTTTTATCATTATTCTTTTCAAATTAACGTAAATATAAAAAAATCTTTTCATATGAAAGAAAATAAAGTTTTTATAAAAAGTAGTTTTAGCTCATACGGTACTTTTTTTGATCAATTATTACATCCATGGCTGAATTTATTGGTTGGATATGATGTTGAAATTGAAATTTTACAATCTTTCCCCCCGAGTCTTGGCTTCGGTTCTTCTTCGGCGATTATTGCAGGAGTTTCTTTAGCTCTGTACGAGTTTTTTTATGATCATAAAAATATTGTAGAAGAAGCTGAATTTTGGAAATATGTACGAAAATCTATTGTCTGTGTTCAAGGCAAAGGGAGTGGATACGACGTGGGAGTTCAGCTTGCGTCTATTTTTAATTCCAACAAGAATGTGGATTGTTGGAGCTTTGAAAATAATCAGCCAGTTCCTGTGTTGAAAAAACTCAATGTTCCTTATAATTTATTAAAGCATTATGGCTGCTTTTTAAAAACAAATATTTATTCGGACACAAAAAAAATGTTGTCCACACAAAAAAATAATTTTGCACAACAACACGGTGAATTGTCTCTTCATTTTTTGAAGAACTATTCCTTGCAAAATATTGAAGAATTAATGTATAAATCGCTCTCTATTG
>JAZKEW010000142.1:14950-19499 GCA_040386785.1 Bdellovibrionota bacterium | reverse complement strand
CACCTATTTGAGGAGATGCATCTGGAGTATTAGAGGTGGTTGTGTGGGAAATCGTCTCTTTATTCTTTCCCAGTATAAAAGTTGATTCTACATGCTCTTCATCTTTTCTATTATCTTCTTTTGTGTTTGTATCTAGGAATTTTTTAGTTTCTTCAGGGTTACTTATGAGCATAGTTTGTGTGAATTCTGTTTGTTCTTCTAAATTTTTAGATGGGTCTAAAGAAATTTGTTTTGCTGTCTCATTTTTAGAGACGATTTGTAATTCTTTTAAATTATTTTCATTTTCTCCATTATAAATAAGTATATTATTCAATATATTGTCAATGTTTAATTGTTTTTGTTCGGGTGTTTTAGGTACTATGTTTTCTATTTCTGAAAACTGTTCAATAAATTGTACAAATTTTAATTCCTGTGGCGTTATTTTTTGTATCGGTACATCGGTCGTATTTAAGGGCATTTCAAGTTCAGGTATTGACTGTGATGTCGCATTGGGAGTTGGAATATTAATTTGGTTGAAGAGCGCTTGTTTTAAGTCAGCAGGTGTGCGTTCTGAAATTGGATTTATAAGCTCCATAAGTGGAGCATTTTTATGATTAGCATTAACTTTATTTTCTAGAGGTATTAAATTTATTTTTTCAGTAGCCATTTGGAGATTTGGAGCTTGATTTTGGACTTCATTCGAAATTTGGTTTTGAATATGTATTGGATGTGGATTGAATAAATTTAAATAATTTTCTAAAACTTCATTGATTTCAACTTTATCTTTATTTTTATCTTCTTGGTTTAATTGATTTAGTTGTAGTGAATTTTCTAAAAATGAAGCGAAATTATTGTCTGGTATGGCGCTACCAATTAGACCATCGTCTAATAATATTGGAGCTTCCTCGCTTATTAATTGTGATTCTATTAAGGAGGATTCATTATTTAACGTTTCGGGCTGATTAAAACCCAAACTCATTGGAAAAAGCATTTTTAAACCTCATTTTTTAATATTGTATAGGTCTTTTTTAAAAAATTGAGGTCTTATTTTTCCTCTGTTGCAAAACAAATACGATGAAAATTTTTTCAAGTGAGATTTTGTTATTGACTTTTTTTGGGTGCAGTCTAGCATCAGGCGCCCTTACCAAAGGCAACGTTGCTCGGTGAACAACGGATTTAACTGAAAGGTACATTCATGCCAACTAGAAGCCAACTTGTTAGAAAAGGCCGCAAAACCAACGTTTATCGCGGTAAATCACCTGCTTTGAAGGACTGTCCCCAACGTCGCGGTGTTTGCACTCGCGTGTACACGACAACTCCAAAAAAGCCGAACTCTGCTATCCGTAAGGTTGCAAAGGTTCGTCTAACCACAGGAATTGAAGTCATCTCTTATATTCCTGGTGAAGGTCACAACCTTCAAGAACACTCTGTCGTTCTTGTTCGTGGTGGTCGTGTAAAAGACTTACCTGGTGTTCGTTACCACATTGTTCGTGGAGCTCTTGATACCACCGGTGTTGCAAAACGCCGTCAGTCTCGTTCCCTATACGGTGCGAAACGTCCAAAGGGTGGAGCTGCTGCAGCCGAACCAGCTAAGAAGGGTGGGAAGAAGTAAAACTTCTGACTCCTTTTTAGTCCTATAGTCTGGGAAACCTCCCAGGAACAGGGTTAGCATAATGGTTTGCTAATCTTGAGTAAAAACCCCTTATAGGGTCTTTGAAGATCTGTTTTTTAAGGAATTTATTATGTCTCGTAGACGCCGCCCCGTAAAAAGAGAAGTTTTGGCCGATCCCGTGTTTGGCGACACTCTCGTAACTAAGTTTATCAACTGTATGATGGAAGAAGGCAAAAAAAGTGCCTCCGAAAAAATTTTTTACGGAGCTCTAGAAATTGTCACTCAAAAAGCAGTTGGAGAAGATTCTCTTGCTGTTTTCAAGCGTGCCCTTGACAACATTAAGCCTCAAGTTGAAGTTCGTACCCGTCGTGTTGGTGGTTCCAACTACCAAATTCCAGTGGAAGTTCGCCCTGAACGTAAGCAAGCTCTTGCTATTCGTTGGTTAATTTCTTATTCTCGTTTGCGTAATGAAAAGTCCATGCGCGACAAGCTTGCAGCTGAAATTTTGGATGCAGCAAATCGTCGTGGAGCAGCTATTAAAAAACGTGAAGATATTCACAAAATGGCTGAAGCAAATAAAGCTTTTGCTCACTATCGCTTATAACAATAACTTTCATTTTGCATCTTGTCTTTGGTATGAAAAAACCGCCTTTTTAGGCGGTTTTTTTATTTTGTTGTAAATGAAGAATTATTCCCCACATTCCCGCGAAGTTTTTTTAAGAATTTAGAATATCTTTGTGCTTGAGAAGCCATCAAACAAACTCGCTCCGCCTTGGAAAGGGCTTCGATTTTTTTTTGCTGCAATAGCTCAAAGTATTCTTTTTGTTGTCTTGCGGTGCCGCGTAAATTTATGACGCGACTTTATGTTACCTCGTCACAAGTTTAATTTCTTATGTTCGTATTTTCTGTCACCACATTTAAACCGTATATCTGACACGTTATTGGGCCAAATAGTCGAATAATCTTTTTTCGAATAAAATCTGAATTTGAAATTACTTTTCACGTACATTCTTGAAATTCATTGTAAAATAGTGCTTTGCTTTTAAAAAATTGTGGTGTGAGAAGCGCCTATTTGTAAAACCAAGAGCGTTCAGAATCATTGCCACAACCGCTACTCCTGGCTGAACATTTCTCCGCGGATCAGAGCTTCCTATTTTAGAATTTATTCTTTCAATAATCTTTAATTCTCGGTAAGTTCCAGCAACAATACCATGATGATCTATAATTTTAGTTTTTATTTCGTCGCCCGCTATTTCCACCACAGAATCACCTAAAAATATCTTAATTTAAATTCATTTGTCTATAAATTTCTCAAGTTTGAATTCAATATTTGAGGTACCGGCTGAAGGTAAGCTAAGGTAACGAGTGTTGTTAACTTGTCTCTAGTCTGGAAAATTCAAACTTTCTTAAAAAAGATCGTCCGAAAGCGGGTGGCTAAATAACAAACCAATACATATACATTTTCTAAACACGACGCATTGGTAGGAAGGGTGAAGTGCAGAGAAAAACTCAAATTGTGCCCGCGCGAAGTATATACGTTGTATACAGCATAATCATGCCCATTCAAGTGAGTGAACTATTCTATGTCGTACGCCCCATTTCTGTCATTCTTGATTGCAAAAATTCAAACATTGCCCCCCTGTTGGGTGTAACTCTTCTTTCCTCCGGTTGGTATATGCTTCTTCCTGCGCCTCCATCATTCTCTGGTTCTTCGACGTCTTCACAAGACACTTCTGTTGCTGCAGGAGGAGATGTTGATGGTGTAGTAGAATTTGTATGAGCGGTATAAGAGATGAGGTCGTTTAAATACGCAGCCTGGCTTTTTTTATCGTAAATCAACCAAGTCGATAGAAATTCTGACAAATACGGATTAAATTGTTCCTGTTTTGATAAGGAATCTCGAATTTGATGCCAATACAAATATTCTAGTCTTGTTGGAGAAATGGTAACACCAGCTCCCAGTATACTTTCAAGCTGATCCCCGAAAGATTTTTTTATATCTTTCCCTCCCCGAAAATTTGCCAGAACTGCCCCCGCATCTTGAGATCCCCAGCTTTCTAAAAGAAAAAGATTTTCAATGGCTTTTGCTTTAATTCTCCAACGATTACCAATGCTGACTATTTTTCTTAACTTCTTCTTCAAGATTTCATCGAATTTGTTGATGATCAGAGATTGTGTTCCAGCATCTTTAAAATTAGCTGCAACAGCCATAAAAAAATCAATGCAAGTTGTGCAAACAACCCAGTGAAGAGTCTTTGATAATATAGTATCGACTTTTCCGACTAGTATTTGCACTTGACCTTGAGTAAGACCCCCATTGAGTGCTAAATTCTTATAGGCTTCAATCGCTAAAACCGTGCTGGCTATTTCTCCTTTATATACTTGTTGGAAATATCCAATAAATTTATTAACTCCTAATTTTAATAAATCACCCACCACACTTTTATCCAGAGTAATCAATTTGATCATAATATCTATGGCTTTAGACCTCTCTTCTGTTCTGTTACGCCCAGAGGCATATTTTTTTGTTTCTAATAAAAATTCAATAATTTTCAGATCTATATAAGCCGTCGATGTTAGTAGATGTCTGCCTTCTTTTTTCAACTCTCGAACAGTTTTTTTGTGATCGTTAATGGGTTCAAACAATTCTTTTTTCATTCTATTAAACTGAGGATCATCTTCACCATTATGACAACTTCTAATTAAAATTTCCTTTAAAAAGGCAAATAATTCTACTCTTATGAATAAATCCAAATTTGCAGTCCTGCGATTCTTGACACAAGAAATAATAAGTTCTTGGTACACGGAGGTATAATTTGTGATTTTTTCACCAGTTGCTAGGAGAAGATGTAGCTTACGCACTTGGTTGCAAACCTCTTGTTCCTCCCCTGAGATGTCGTCAATAGCACCTTTTAAGCTTAAAATACCGGCCATAATCTTTGCGCGCGTTACATCTGT
>JAZKEW010000142.1:7102-14920 GCA_040386785.1 Bdellovibrionota bacterium | reverse complement strand
GAAGCTCTACTTCTACTTGAATGAGACTCTAAAGAGAAATCTCGCTGTGAGCGATCGGATGGAATCGGAGTTGGAGGAGCTGATAAAGAAGTTACTGATGGAGTAGATAAAGGAGTCGTTGATGAAGTAGACGAAGGAGTCGAGTTAAACAGCTCTCTTTGCTGCTGCGGAGCAGCATAAGAATTTCCTGGGATAGAAATAGGAGGCACAGGAGGCGCTGTTCTGGAAATTCGTTGCGACATGGTGTCCCCTTACTTGCAAGCGAAAAAAGCAGGAACACAAAAAAGCCCACCGGCGGGTAGTTTTGTGCAAAAACCCCGACCTTTTTTCGATATATAAGAATCAAATTTTTATGATTTATCAAGATTTACCTAGAACAAGAAAAACATGGAGATGCTTTCATGGGCACACCCTCTCTTGGCAAGAAATTTCCCAACTTTCTCTCACGTTGGTTGTGGAGAAAATACAGAATTTTTTCTTCAATAGCAAGATTTTTTGCTAGAAATGTTCTTTATTTATAAGTATAATTTATATAAATTTCAAACTATCAGTATTAGAAGTCTATTTAGTGCATTTGCAAATATATATTAAAGTTCTATTATTTTTAATAAAACAAGAAGGTTTTTATCGTTTTTTGCCCCCTCATGCTCAAATTGGTTCTATCTTACGCATAAAGCTGATACATTCGGTTTTGGAGGGACATATATGGCAAGTGCAGCAAGACAACTGGTCACTGTTGAAGATTGGCTTCATATTTCTGACGAAGTAAGGTGCGAGCTTATTGAAGGAGATATCGTTTATAAAGCATTACCCAGCTCCGGACATTCCGATTCTCAAATTCACATTGGGGCTACGCTCTTAAATGAATATCAAACTAAAAAAAGAGGCTCTGGTGGATGGTGGATTAGAACCGAAATTAGCGTCGTATATTCTGGTCGTCCCAACGGTTTTATTCACGATTTAGCTGGCTGGAAAAAAGAAAATTATCCTGAAAAACCCGTTGGCAGAAAAGTGTCTGAAAAACCTGATTGGGTATGTGAAATTCTTTCTGGGAATAGAAAAGATGATCTCGATACTAAAAAATGGGTATTACATGAACATAAAGTTCCCTATTATTGGATTGTCGACTTAGAGTCAGAAATTATATCCGTTCTTGAGTGGAATGAGAAAGGTTATTTAATTATTGCTGATGCCAGAAAATCAGAAAAAAGAGTTCTTGCGCCTTTTGATATGGAATTTGATATAAATGTCCTTCTAGGAAATGAATCGGAATAAGCAAACACACACTAAGGAAATTTATTCAACAAATAAGGCTCTGCAACCAAAAGAGCTAACGCAGAAAGAGCGTGACTCACTTGCCCTGTTCTCGCCATTCGTAGGGCCTCAGCAATTGGAAACAAATGCACTTTAATTTCTTCAAAGGGGTCATGGAAGTCCAGCTTTGTTTCAAGAGGCTGCACATCAAAGGCGATGAAATTATAAATGCGATTATTTTGCATTGCTGGGTTTGGATGAAACCCCGCTAAAGACAGAATTCTTTTGCTTGTTAGGCCTGTTTCTTCTTCGAGTTCCCTTATGGCTGCAAGGGTTGCATCGTGTTCACCAGGGTCAACGGCTCCGCCTGGTAATTCGAATACGAAAGAATTTGTGCCAAAACGGTGCTGTTCAATTAAGACAATTTCACCGGTGGACGTCACAGGCACAATATTGACCCAGTTTGCACATGAAAGAGTGTGAATTTTTTTTTCATGTTCTTTATTGCCTGTTTGAGCAAGTTTTTCATGTACTTTAAAAATATTGCACTGAAAAACAATTTTTTCATCTTTAAAGTGAAAGGGTGTGAGTTCTTTTGCCATTTTATGAATACTTTTTCGCCATAGCATCTAAACTGAGGGGCTTTATTTTTGAAGCTTGACCAGCCTGACCAAATTCATTCATGCGTTGAGCACAAAGTTTTTTCATGGCATCACGAGCTGGAATTAATAGTTTTCTTAAATCGAATTCCTCGGGGTTTGTGCCAAGTACTTTTCGAACAGCTGCGGTCATGGCAATGCGGTTGTCAGTGTCAATATTTATTTTACGCACGCCATTTTTAATGCCTTCTTGAATTTCAGAAACGGGCACACCCCAAGTTTCCTTCATTTGTCCACCATATTTTCTAAATTCATCTTGTAGGTCTTGCGGAACCGAACTTGACCCGTGCATAACCAAGTGAGTGTTTGGCAATTTTTTGTGAATTTCTTTGATTCTATCCATAGCAAGAATATTGCCATCTGGCTTGCGAGTGAATTTATAAGCGCCGTGGCTCGTACCAATAGCAATAGCCAGGGCGTCAACTTTAGTGGCCTCTACAAATTGTACGGCTTCTGCAGGATCGGTCAGCAGTTGATCGTGAGAGAGTTTTCCTTCAAAGCCATGACCATCTTCTTTTTCACCTTGACCCGATTCAAGGGACCCTAAGCAACCAAGCTCTCCTTCCACAGAAATTCCCATGGAGTGGGCGATGCGGGTGACGTCGGCGGTTATTTTTACGTTGTATTCAAAATTTGCAGGTGTTTTAGCGTCTTCTTTCAAGCTTCCGTCCATCATAACACTTGTAAAACCATTGCGAATGGCAGACAGACAAGTTTGCATGCTATTGCCGTGGTCTTGGTGCATAACGACAGGGATTTCAGGATAAAGTTCAATAGCAGCAAGAATAAGGTGCCTTAAAAAGATGTCGTTTGTGTAGGAACGAGCACCACGACTTGCTTGTAAAATAACGGGGCTGTTGGTTTCTCTGGCGGCTTCCATGATGGCTTGAATTTGTTCTAAATTGTTAACGTTAAAGGCAGCGACACCGTAGTTGTTTTCAGCGGCATGGTCGAGTAGTTGACGAAGTGATATGAGTGACATGAGGTTCTCCTAAAATAAAAAAGTATCTAAACATAAATTTAGACTTAAAAAAAGAAAAATAGCAGATTTGATTTTTTTATTATTTTCACGTATACTAACCAATTTACCAGTTTTTTAAAAGGAAAACATTTAATTTATGACTGAACAAACAACTCTACCACTTTCAAAGCTAAATAATGAAGAGCAACTTTTTTTTAATGCCGTGCTCGATTTTGCAAAAAAAGAAATCGCACCTCACGTTCATGAAATGGACGAGCAAGAAACTCTAAAACCTGAACTTATTAAAAAAATATTTGACATGGGACTCATGGGCATTGAAATACCCGAGAAATTTGGTGGGGCTGGTGGATCTTTTTTTCAAGCTATTCTTGCCATAGAAGCCCTTGCGCAAGTTGACCCTAGTTTGAGTGTTTTTGTGGATGTGCAAAACACACTGGTAGAAAATGCCTTAATACGTTGGGCCACACCGCAAATACAACAAAAATATTTTCCGCAAATGTGTCAAAGCAAAGTTGGTTCCTATTGTTTAACAGAAGCGCATAGTGGCTCTGATGCTTTTGCTTTAAAAACTAAGGCACAGGACAAAGGCGACTATTTTGAATTAACAGGAAAGAAAATTTTTATTACGAACGCAAAAGAGGCCGAAATTTTTCTTGTGTTTGCAAATATTAATTCAGAACTTGGATATAAAGGAATAACTGCATTTCTCGTAGAAAAGAGTATGCCTGGACTTTCCATTGGAAAAAAAGAAAAAAAATTAGGTATTCGTGCAAGTAGTACCTGTGAAGTTATTTTAGAAAAGGTAAAAGTACCTAAGGAAAATGTTGTGGGTGAAGTTGGTAAAGGTTATAAAATTGCCATCGAAACATTAAATGAGGGACGTATTGGAATTTCTGCGCAAATGCTTGGTCTTGCAGAAGGTGCGCTGGCAAGTGCTATTGCGTATGCCAAACAACGAGAACAATTTGGAAAAACAATTACGAGCTTTCAGGGAATTCAATTTCAAATTGCTGAAATGGCAACACGTATTGAAGCTACTAAACTTATGGTTTATAACGCGGCACGTTTAAAAGATGCAGGGCTAGATTTTGTGCGCGAAGCAGCCATGGCAAAACATTTTTCTAGTGATGTGGCTCAATATGTTGCAAGTACCGCATTAGAACTGTATGGTGGGTACGGCTTTATTAAGGAATATCCTGCAGAAAAGTTTTACCGAGATGCTAAAATTGGTAAAATTTATGAAGGAACCACGAATATACAGTTGCAAACAATTGCCAAAATGGTACTAGATTAGAGTGTTTTTCCCCCTTATTCATTTGGAGTATTTTATAATGAAAATATCAAAGTTTATTTCTGCCGCAGCTTCTCTTTCGCTAAGCGTGTTTGTTTCATCCACTTGCTTTGCTCAACAAGCTACTGCCAACGCTGAAGCCCCTGTGCAAGTTGCAGGGAGTGCAGGAGCACAAGCAGCCCCTGGAGCGCCTGCTTGGATTAATTTTGTCCTTATTGGTGGTATTATTGTATTTATGTGGCTCTTTGTTTTTCGTCCGCAGTCAAAGCGTGCAAAAGAACAAAAAAATTTCCTTGCTTCATTAACCCCTGGCCTAGAAGTTATTACTTCTGGCGGAATTATTGGTACAATTACAGAAGTCAAAGATACAACAGTGCTATTAAACATTGGCTCTAACTCCAATATCACGGTTTTAAAAAGCTCCATTTCTGGCAAGTACGTTGTTGCAGTTGAAGTGAAAAAGTGAACGTTTGTTACTTTCTTTTTCCATTTTTTCTTTACCTCGGAATTGCCGTACAGGGTTTGTCCTATTATTTAATAGGAATAGCTTTGCCGGCAGTTTTCTTTATTTTAAGCCGAAAACAAATTCCTGCCTATTTTATAAAAATAGGGGGAGTTTTTATTTTTTTGCATGTTATTTTTCCCATTGTAAATTTTTTAATTTACTTTTTTCCAAATGCTTCCATAAGTCCGTCTATTTATAAAATAGCATTGCAGTGGCCAGGAATACTGCAAAGTAATTTTCCTTCGTCGTTATTTTTTGGCGGACTTCTCATTATTTTGTTGACACTTGCATCTCGTCGTGTGGTTTTATCGACTCCCTTGCGGGTTGTCGAGCAAGACTTCCAGCCGCTTAAATATTTTATTTCAGGGCTTGTCCTCGCGTCTGTTTTATTTACGTGTTTAATGCTATATGGGCATACCACAGGCATTGATTTTCACTCTCTTTTTAGAAAAAAACTCGGGTACGTATCTAATAACGATCATTTTAAATCAGGCGGTTACAGGGTTTATGGTTTTTATGGCCACCCTCTCACGATTTCTGGAGTGTGCCTAGCTTACGCTATTTTTTCTTGGACTCTCTTATGTTCTTTTTTATCAAATAAAAAAACGTGGAGTTGGAATTTTTTGCCTTACAATGAGCATAAATTTTTGCCAATTTTTTTTCTTTTCGTTATTACCTTTGCAAATGAAGTTTGTCTTTTAATCAGCGGCGGCCGCACGGCTGCAATTGTTGGACTTATTCTTTTGGTTGTTATTCCTCTTTTCTTTAATTTGCGAAAAAACTTTTTAGCAACTTCAATAACCGTTGTCATTATTTGTGTAGCCTCTTTTTTTATGGCGAAAAAACTAGGTATTTTAAGTCGAATTGAAACTGTGGCAACGTCAATTAGTAAACGAGACAAGCTGGATGGCGGTAATTACAGGTCTTATTTTTGGAAAACCTATAAACAAATGTTTTTAGATAAACCTCTTGTAGGACAAGGGAATTATTGGCTAAAACAAGGCGCTAGAGAAGAGTATTATAACAAACTTGGTTATGCTGAACTGCCGCAAAAATATGTTGCTCACAATGTATACCTCGAAATTCTTGGGACCACTGGGCTATTGGGTTTTATTTGGATTTCTGCTGGGATTATTTATTTGTTTCGAACAATGAAAAAATATGTTTTTACTGAAGAAAGTTCTTTAAAGCCAGTAGGTTCTGCGTTGCTATTTGCATTTATTGCTAATTTATTGCATGGCTTTACTCAGAATGTTTATTTTGATTCCTCCGTTGTTTATATTTATATCTGTTTGATTGTAGTTGTTATGTGGTCCGGTAAAACCGACGCGGCTTGAGCCGTGCATGCAAGTCTAAGCTTTTATCTTGGCAAATTAAATCGTAAATAATTTTAGCGCCCCAAACTCCTGACGAAAAACCAGTTGCAAGAAATCCTGTACAACCAAGTATTTTTCCAAGCTTTCCAAATTCTCCTACTAGAGGCAATTCATCGCATGGATGACAATCCACAGATACAAAATAGTTTGTTTGTTGAAACGGGAAATCAGCTAAAAAACTATCTACGGAAGGGTACTTATAATAAGAGGATAAAATAGAAAATATTTGTTTGTGGAATTTTTGTACGCTATCTATGGATTTAGACTGAATATCCTCTTTATTTAAAACAAGCCCAACACCCGCCTGTGGTAGTAAAAAACGTGGGCCAGTTATTTTTAAAACAGTTTTATTTTCTTTTAAAAATAAAGAAGCTGCTACATGCCCATTGGATGCTCGTAAGGTAACAGGGCTGCAGCTTTTTTGTGTTGCGCATTCATATTCTATTAAAACGTCGCTCATGGGCACAAGAATAGATTTGTATTTTGGCAACAGTGATGAAATTTGTACTCCATTGGCGAGTACTATAATTTCGCTTTTTAACACGCAAGAAGTTAAGGTCACAGTGCAACCTGCGCGTTCTTCTGTTATGGCAGACGCGGCTTCATTGAGTATTTGGACGTTATTTTTTTGTAAGAGCTTTATGAATTTTTCTTGGAATAAAACAGGTTGTGTGCAAATGTAGGCAGAATTATTTTCTAAATAAATTTCTTTTTTGTTTGTTGTCTTTAAACCAAACCCTAAATTTTTTGCTTTTTCGAGTTCTTCCTGTTCAAAATTCTGCACACCGACACGCAGGCAAGTTGATTTTTGCCAAATGTTATCCAGCAAAGGTAAAAAATGTTGACAAAAAAATTCAATCCCCAGTTGACAAAAATTGTTAAGGTAACAGGCGACGTCGTGTCCGTGCGCCACATCGGCTCGGGTGGGGGGATCGTTTAAACTTGGCCATAACACGCCCAATGAATTTAAAACGGAATCAAGTGGCTTGCGGCCTTGTGTAATTAAAGTAACAGAATACCCTTGCTCGGCAAGGAGGAGTGCTGTGCACGCTCCAAAAAAACCAGAGCCAATAATAGCGACATCGGTTATTGAGCTGTTTTCTGACATACAATGGCACACCAATCATTTAAATTTTGTGTGTTAACGACTGTAGCATTATTTTGCCGTAAAAATTCAATAAAGTCTTCCTTTTCAGACACCAAAATACCCGACAAAATAACGACACCCTGTGGGTGAACACGCTTTATAATTTCACTGACTAGCAATTTAAGCGGTTGGCTTTGAATATTAGCCACAATCATATCAAAGTTTTTTTCTTGAATTTGCGAAACGGGTGTACTTAAAAATTCAATGTCATGGACGAGGTTATTTTTTGCGTTGTCGGCGGCGACGGCCATACATTCGGCGTCAATGTCATTGGCGCAAACAAAATTTGCGCCTAATAATTTTGCAGCAATGGCAAGAATTCCGCTGCCTGTTCCCACATCAAAAAAGCGGGTTGGGGTTGGGTATTTTGTCATCATTTCCAAGCACAGGCGTGTGGTCTCATGTTGCCCCGTACCAAAAGCCATGCCTGGGTTAATGGTGATTTTAAATTTTTGAGAAAATTGAGTTGCATCTTCCCATGGTGGTAGAATGGCAAAAGTATTTTGCACAAAAACAGGTTTAAAAGATTGCTTCCAACTTTCTCTCCAATTTTGATCGGCAATTGGTTGCAAGGTGAAGGTGTTACTTTGTAAGGGAATGTGTG
>JAZKEW010000142.1:0-7092 GCA_040386785.1 Bdellovibrionota bacterium | reverse complement strand
CCATGCCCAGGGTCAATCCGAGCGAACTCACGGTTGCGATGATCTTCTTCATGGTATAAAATTATGGGAGGATTTTGATTTAACTTTTCATATAAATCTTGTGAAGCTGTGGCTGGATTGTACTCTGCTTCTAAATCGCAGTCTATTTGTCCAAAAACAAAATCACCGACATCAAGTTCGGTTAAAATTTGGCAGACGAGATCTTTGTATTCTTGTAAAACTTGAATTTTTAATTCGTAACAGAGCTTATTTTGTGCGGTAGTCATTGTAGAGTCCTTGTTTTTTTAGGTGTCGATGGTTTTTGTGTGATAATGTGTGCTTTCCTCATTTTGTAAGGGACTACAACCATGTTTAGGCTTCATCGCGCACGTCTGCAAACATATCCTATAACACACTTGCTTGTTGGCATAAATATTCTTTTTTATCTCTTTATTTGCTCACAGGCTGAGAAATCTTTTTTAGGAGTTTTATTCGACGGGCCTGGTTACGACGCCCTTTTAAGCTTTGGCGCAAAAGAAAATGGACTTATTGCCTTGGGGCAGTGGTATCGACTTTTTTTGCCTATGTTTATTCATGCTAATTTTGTCCATCTTATTGTGAATATGGTTGGCCTTTGGTCGGTAGCGCAAATTTTTGAATCTATTGCGGGTTCAAAAAAACTTTTTCTGCTTTATGTTATCTCAGGGATTACAGGGAATTTCTGTAGCTTTGCATTGTTGCGACATCTTTCTGTGGGGGCTTCAGGAAGTTTATTTGGCATTTTATTATGCTTATATATTATTCAAAAATATCAAGAAAGGCTCAATAAAAATTTTAAAACAAAAAGTCCACAGTATCAATTTGGCAATATTATTCTTATCAATGGTATTTTAAATATTTTATTTGGAATTACTTTCCCTATTTTTGATTGGGCTTGCCACCTGGGAGGGGCTATTGCGGGGGTTTTATTCGGCTTTGCCCTTGTGACTCAGCACAGTTGGAAAATGCGTTTGCTAGCTCATGTTACAAATAATCTAGAATCATATACAAATTTTAATAAACTAAATAAAAAATTTTTTGAAAAACATATTATTTATTATATTGGCTTACTCCTCATTAATATTTCTTTTTCTTTAGGTATTTTTAAAATAGAAAAATATCAAAAAATAGCTGGTATGGGCGCTTATCTTGCAGCAGAAAACCCAACAGCTCCTCTAGGGTACGATGACCTGAATCAATACAAAGAGCTTTTAGTGACTAAAAATAAAGAAACTAATCCGAATAATTTGCTTTATGGTGCATTTTATATTGCACAAAACAAACAATTTTATGCATCATACAAAGTGTTTTCTGTGCTAATTGATTTGTCAAAACATAATTTTGCGAGCGGCACCGTAGAAAAGCAAAAATATGATCAACTGCTTGAGCAAGGACTTTTATTTGCAAAAAAAAATTCTTCACTTGAGAATAGTTTTTTGCCACCTGGTTTTGTGCCTTCTATGCGATATGAAAATGCAGAAGATTATTGCGCCAAACCTGCCAATTTATTTATGACCCTCGGCTTCTTTGAAATTGCAGGAAATCTTTATGAATGTGCTTATATGCTCAATGACAAAAACGATTCTTATGCATTAAAATCTTTTGAAGCTTTTCATAAAATAAAAGATGAACAGGGAATGTCTCAGTTGCTCACACTTGTTAAATCACTTTCAAATTAGGAGGAATTTATATGCAAAATAATTTAGTTGATATCAAAATCATAGCCGTCATTGGCGCCGGACAAATGGGTGGTGGTATTGCGCAAGTTGCTGCACAATCTGGTTTTCAGGTTTTTGTATATGACAACAGAGATGAGGGGCTTAAAAAAGCGGCTTCAAGTGCAGAAAAAAGTTTGCAAAAACTGTTTGAAAAAGGAAAACTCGATGAGCACCCTCCTGCTATATTAAAAAGATTAAAATACACGACACAACTTGCGGATTTAAATAGTGCTGATTTATTTGTTGAGGCTGTCAATGAAAATGAAGAGTTAAAAAAGAAAATATTTTTAGATGTGGAAAAAATTGCAAAACCAACGGCTATTTTTGCAAGCAACACCAGCAGTATTCCAATTACGAGAATGGCTGCAGCGACAAGTCGTGCTTCTGCATTTATAGGCATGCATTTTATGAACCCAGTGCCTGTTATGAATTTAGTTGAAATTATTCGTGGTCATCAAACCAGTGAACAAACCTATGAAGCCGTTAAATATGTGGCAGAAAAAATGGGTAAAGTGACTGTTTGCTCGCAAGATTATCCTGGTTTTATTGTCAACCGTATTTTAATGCCTATGATTAACGAGGCCTTTTTTGCACTCATGGAAGGCGTTGCAAACAGAGAAGATATTGACAACGGTATGAAATTAGGCACAAACCAACCCATGGGCCCTTTAACTTTAGCAGACTTTATTGGCCTAGATACGTGCTATGCTATTCTAAAAGTTTTGCATGATGGTCTTGGAGATAGCAAATACAGACCGTGCCCACTATTAAAAAAATATGTGGATGCAGGTTATTTTGGGAAAAAGACAGGGAAAGGTGTGTATGAATACTGACTTTTTATGACTTATACATTCCGCTGAGTATAAAAAAGTATACTTGGCGGAATCTTTTTGCTACATTGAGATTCCGCTGAGTATAAAAAAGTATACTTGGCGGAATCTTTTTTTAGCGAATAAGGTATTTATTATTACAAAAGAGTATGCGGATAATTTAAAAAATAAAATAGATGCCTTTTCCAGAAAGGTGAAAACAAAAAAGCAAATTGTATTGGAATTTGTTTCTTTGTATGGCTTGCAAAAAAATACTTGGAGTGAGGGGCTTATTCATAATTCAATTAGCCTTGAAAGCGTAGTTGGGGAAGAAGAAGGGCTGTTTACAATAAAGAAACAGCCTTGAGCACACTCGTTAAACGAATTGTGTCATGAATTTTATCGGCGGTAAGCCCCAATTTACGCAATTCTTGTTCATGAGCTTTAACACAAAACTCACAGCTATTTAGCAATGAATGAGCCAGGGCTAAAGTTTCAAATTCTACTTTGGCCAAACTCGGTTTAGCCATAGAGTTCATGCGCAAGCCAGCCGCGTTGTAGTCTGTTTGGTTATCCACAAAGTTTTTAAATTTGTAGTAGCTGTTGAGCATTCCCATAAGCGCTGCAATTTCTTTTGCCTCGATAATTTGCTCAGGAGTGTATTCGCTTGCAGCAAGCACTTCCTGTGCGGCTTGTTGTAGTGGTGCAAGCTTGAGTACGTTTGAAAGCGAATAAGCAATAAGAGCCACTTCGCTGAGACCTAGGCTTGTTGGTCCTAAGTATTTTTTAAAATTTAATTTTAAATCTTTCGCGATGCTTGATTCGTTATTTCCAAAAATTTCATTTGTAATAAGTTCTAAATTTTCCATGGTTCATCTCCTTATTTAAGTGTTAAAGTGTCTTGTCACCTTTTTTCCAATTACAGGGGCAAAGTTCATCTGTTTGTAAGGCATCTAACGTTCTAATCACTTCCTTTACATTACGTCCAACTTTTAAATCGTGCAGGGAGACAAAGCGAATAACGCCCTCTGGGTCAACAATAAACGTTGCACGCAAAGGAGCTTGCGTATCTCTTTCTAAAATTCCTAGTGCAGTGCTCAGCTCCTTTTTGTAGTCGGCTAGCATAGGAAACTTGAGTTTTTCTAAATCCGCATGGTTTTTTCGCCAAGCTAGATGCACAAAATGGCTATCGCCACTTGCCCCAAACACAACGGTATCTCGCAAAGAAAATTCCTCTAATTCTTTGTTAAACTCGGCAATTTCCGTGGGGCAAACAAAGGTAAAATCGAATGGCCAAAAAAAGATGACAGACCATTTGCCATTGATATTTTCTTTGGAAAAAGATTGAAATTCTTTTTCTTGCTCAAGTGACACAACTCCTTGTAAGTTAAATTCTGGAAATTGTTCACCAATGTTTAAAACTCGATTCATAAAAGGCTCCCTTCAGTTGTGGGAAGCCGCAACCCTTTGTCGCAGCTCCTGTTGATACTTTCGATCCTTTTCATGTATAAGTAAAACTGTTTAATATTATAGGAGCAATAAGTTTAAATTATGAATATTTACTCTCTCACCTTTCGAGATCTCCAGTATTTAGTAGCGCTTGCAGAGTTTAGACACTTTGGCAAGGCAGCAAAATCGTGTTTTGTGAGTCAGCCAGCTTTAAGCTCACAAATTAAAAAAATTGAGGGCTACTTTGATAAAACTCTGTTTGAAAGACAAAATAAAAATATTTTTTTAACTCCAGAAGGGGTTAAAGTGGTGGATAGTGTGAAATTATTGTTAGAGGATGCAAAAAAGCTAGAAGAGCTTTTTCAAGTCAAAAAGAATTTGCTTTCTTCTACTTTGAGTGTGGGACTTATTCAGACGCTTTCTCCTTATTATCCTCCATTTTTTTTAAAAAAATTAAAGGAAAAATACCCTCTTTTAAATCTCACACTTGTTGATGGTTTTACAGAAAATTTATTGGAAGATTTAAAATCGGGTAAGTTGGATATTTTAATTGCCTCGGCTGTTTTTAGTGATAGTAAAATAAATACTTTTCATTTGTTTCAAGAACCGTTGTATTTAGGCGTAAATAGTGAGCATGAATTTGCAAATAAGCCTTCTCTTTCTTTGAATGATTTAAATGCAGAAGACATGTTGTTTTTAAAAGATGGCAATTGTTTAAAAGATGAGGCAATTGACTTATGTCCTAAAAATAGGCGTGGAAATATAAACGATATCCAAATTAGTAACCTGGAATCGCTAAAACAAATGATAGCGTACAATAAATGTTACGGTATTATTCCTGCTATGGCCGCTGATATTCCAAGTCAATTACAAAAAATGATGGTGATAAAAAAATTTAAGGACCAGAATAAGGCCTATAGGCAGATTTCAATGTTTATTCGGAAAGATGCACCGCGGTTGAATGATTATATTGCTTTTTTGGAGGTGTTAGAGGGCTCGAATAGGTTTTGAAGGTATTCTATGACGCTTTTGTGGCCTTTTTTGGTAATATCTAGTCCTTTGGCAATACTCAAAAGTCTTCTTAAAAAATCCTGGTCTTTTTTATCTTTTGTAAAATTACCAATCAGATGTTTAACAATTTCAAGATGCGGACAATCAGCTGTATCGGAAACGTGCTTGCTACCTTCAACAGCTTTTTCTAAGACAATTTTTAGAAGAGCATGTCTATCTTCAGGAGAAGCTATTGTTGTCAAATAACTAAGAACCAAAAATTCCACCACATTCAACTTTCCGTTATACGCAGCGATAAATAAAGGTCTACGACCTTTAGCATCTTGTGAGATAAAATCAAGCTTATGTGTTTTGATATAAGCGTTTAATTCTTTATTATGTTTTCCGTTCAGTACAGCTCGCAAATATGTAGCCTTCTCTACAGCATTGAATGTGTGGCGATATTTACCTAAAAGTTGCTGAACTTCATCCTGCTCTTGTTTTGGTTCTGGAGCTTGCTCTATTTTTGTTCGTTTTATTATAGGAATCAGTTCAGGTGGGCTACCCAATTCACTTTCTTGTGATAATTGCTGGGTTCCTTGATTCAGGTCTTCTTCTTCTTGAGGAGTTTCCCAGTTAAGGTCATCTATACTCGAAATTTTACGTTTTACTCCTCTTTCCCCCTGCTCTACTGGAGCCAAAGGAATGGAATTTCTTCTACCAACTCTATTTGGTGGTATACTTGTACTCATTTTTCTGTCCTTTCATGAAGTCAGGTTAGGTTACTTTTGTAATCCAAGTAAGGAGTTGAGGCAATACAGGAGAAAGCATGTAATCGCGAGTCAGTATAACAAACTTCTTGCATATAAAAAAATAATTCATGAATGGTTTATATTTTTAAGTTTAATGTTAGAAAATTTATTGAATTGTGGTTTATCATTTTATTTTTTCTAATTATGATCAAAATGATTGATATTTTATATTTAAAAATGAGAACAATTACATATATTTTTTATTAAAATCTTATTGAATTTGGTAATCAAATAGTGCATATAATTCTTTTTTTCGTTTGCAAAGGAGATCTTTTGTATGCTTGCCATTAAACAACCACCTACACTACCACCTACACCTCCATCTACGTTATCAGTTTCATCTTTGTCAGAAACTAAGGATACAGCTTCTCCTTATTTTCCAAGTGTCCCGAGTTCCCCTTCGCCTAAGCCTTTTTTGGATCAAACCAGGGAAACCTTGACGCAGTTACTAGAAAAATATGGTGATTTACTTTATGGCTCAGAGAGTGAGGCTTACGAGCAATGTATCACGAAAAATAACAATTTAATTGGTGACATATTGAATAAAATAGCTTTTCTTGAAGAGAATACAGGAGAGACTTTTGTAAGAGGTCAAAGCAATGTTCAAGTTGAAGCAGTACGAAGTGGCTCTAGTCGCGATGTTGGTTATGTTGTCATGATTTTTAATGAAAATAAAATTAGCAGTGGAGAGCATTCTTCCATTGTAACAGGAAGTCAAAAATTGATTAAGAAAAATGTCTATCGAATAAGGATTTATAAAGATAAAGAGAAAGATATTTCTATGGGAGATTATGTTTCCATTGCACAGAGTTCTCCAATAATAAAGACACGCAACGCTCTTGCTATAGCAATTCGTGGTAACCAAAATGAGGAAGAAAAAAAAGTATTGGAGCGGAGATTAACTGGAATTGATAGGGTACTGAAACAAGATGGTTTTACCGCTATTGCTAAAATTTCTAAAGGTATAAAGAAAAGCCCCTTTGAAAGATCAATTTTTATTGCAAAAAATCACGGTACCGATTTCATGTATGCACGTACTAAATTTAACGCAAACCAAAGACGAGAGATTGGAGAACTACACATTAGACAAGCTTTCGAAATGATAATAAAATGTAATTATGAGTTTTTTGATAATAAGGAAGAGAACACTCTTGTCTGTGAGTGTACAACAGAATCGGGAGAATTGAGTTTTCAAGTCACTCATATTGATTATAGCATGCCATCGGTAACACCGGACTGCATTATTACTCGACTCCCCAGAAATAAAGACTTGCAAATTGAAATTTAAAAACGAAG
>JAZKEW010000141.1:0-3523 GCA_040386785.1 Bdellovibrionota bacterium | reverse complement strand
AAACAACGTTATTTCCGGCAACTGAACCTCACGCGTTTTACGAATTTTTCTCTTTTCTTCCAAGCTCTGGCTTGCTTCGCGTTTGTTCTCTTCCAAATTTTTAAGGATAATTTCAGCACGCTCAATAATTCCCCCAGGAATTCCCGCGAGTTTCGCCACAAGAATACCATAACTTTTTCCTGCGCTGCCTGGACTATATTTACGGGAAAACAAAATTTCGCTGATAGGTTCACCTTGCTCGCTCGTAGAGTAGTGTTCCACCACAGCCATTTGCATAGGCTGAATGTTTTTTCTTGTTTTGCAGACCTCAGAAAGTTCATGGTAATGAGTGGAGAAAAGTGTACGAGCGTTGGTATTATCGTGCAAGTATTCTAGAATCGACCAAGCCAAAGAAAGTCCATCATAAGTTGATGTCCCCCTTCCAATTTCATCTAAAATAAGCAAGCTTTTTTCCGTAGCAAGACGCAATAAATTGGCTGTTTCCAACATTTCCACCATAAAAGTAGATTGGCTTTTAAGAGCATGATCGGCTGAACCAATACGCGTTAAAATTCTATCTGTGATTCCCATGGTAGCTTCTGTTGCAGGAACAAAAGAACCTATTTGACAAAGGACTTGAGCTAGAGCGACTTGCCTCATAAGAGTGCTTTTACCGGCCATGTTGGGTCCCGTAATAAGATGTATGTTCTCTAGTTTACACCCTAAAGTCACGTCATTTGGCACAAAACTTTCTTGGCTATAATGCGCAAGGATAGGATGAACAGAGCTTTTTAAGATTGTGACATTTTGCTCAACAATTTTTGGCTTTATCCAGTTATTTTCTTTTGAAATAAAAGCAAAATTACACAATAAATCGAGATTCCCTATAAACTCTGAGCAATGCAACAATTCTTTGGAATAAGTTAGGACTGAGTTTGTTAAACCCTCAAGCAATTCTTTTTCAAGCTGAACTCTACGCTCTGAGGCATGCAAAGCTTTTTCTTCCAATTCTTTTAGTTCTTGAGTAATGAATCGCTCACCAGTGGTCAACGTTTGCTTACGCATAAAATGACTTGGAACTTGAGCCAATTTGCCTTTTGAAATTTCAAAATAATAACCAAATACTCGAGTGTAACCAATTTTTAGTGTGGGTATTTGCGAACGTTCCCGTTCAAATTTTTCTAGTTGTTCCAGCTTAGAATTAAAATTGAATTCCAGTTCAATAATTTCATCTAATTCAGAATGAAATTCTGGTTTAAAAATGACCCCACCTTTTCCAATTTGATTAGCAGGCTCATCAACCAAAGCTTTTTGCAGTATAAGAGTTAAATTATTCAGGTTATTTTGCGACTTGACTGCAGAATTTAGAGAGGATTCTGCAGTCAAGCTACTAGGAGATAGTGAAAGCAATTTTGGAATAAGTTCAAGGGTACTTCTCAACCAAACTAAGCCACGAGGGTCTATGGTTTTTTGCGCTGCGCGCGACAACAAACGTTCAATATCGGCAGTTTGTTTTAATGTGCTTTTAAGTTCATGCAGCACGTTCGAATTTTGAATAAAGTATTCAACTAAATTATGACTTTTTTCAATCTCCTGCTGAAGTTTAAATGGGTAATTTAAACGATGCACTAAATGTCTACTGCCAGCACTTGTTGCACATTGATTTAAAAAATGAAAAAGACTTCCTCTTTTTTCTCCTGTAGATGTATAAAAAAAATCAAGATGCTTTTTTGTGGAGTCATCAAGAATGAGAAAATGATTAACTTCATATTGTTTGATAAATTGAATATTTTTAAGTACATTTTTTTGCATTGATTTCAAGTAAAACAAGATTGAAACCACACATTCTAAACCCATTTCAATGGAAACAAGGCCAAAATTATGAATATCTTGTGGAGAAAAAAATTCACAAAAAAGTTCTTTACAATTTGTTTCAGAACGCAAAATCCAACTTTCAATTGAATTGATAACGGATCTATATTGAAAAGATTTTAAAATTTCTCGAATTAATTTTTCCGTACCAGTAGCGGTGAGAATTTCTTTTGGACGTAAGGTTATGAGTTCTTGAGCCAACATATTTTCAGTTAAATTTGTGGTAATACGAAATTCACCCGTTGAGACATCAATAAAACTTAACGTGTATAATTTTTTGTAACTCAACACACAGGCAAGGTAACAACCAAAATTCTGTTCGTGGTTATTGTGTTCATCATCTAAATCACCAGGCACCGCCGGCGTAGCAACACGAATAATTTCTCGTTTGACAATTCCTTTTACAAATTTTGGATCTTCAACTTGATCGCAAATGGCGACTTTAAAACCTGCTTGCACACATTTTTTTAGATGATTTTTGTAGCCAGAAACAGGAGAACCTGCCATGGGCACAGGGTTTTCACTGTTTTTATCACGGGAAGTGAGAGTCAAACCACACAAATCAGAAACAATGACGGCATCAACTCCAAATAATTCATAAAAATCGCCCATTCTAAAGAATAAAAGAGCGTCTGGCACTTCTTCTTTGGCTGTGCGAAATTGTTTCATCATGGGTGAGTCGAGCTGGGCTAAAGAAATACCTGAAATATGTTCACGGCTTAATTTTTCAAGGGAAGATTTGAGCTGTGGGGAAAGTTCTTTGCCACGAGCGAGCCATTCTGCAACTAAATTATTGTTGTCCATATTTTACTCCACTTAGCGGAAAAACAATCGTTAGGTCATACCTTATTTTGAAGATGATTTACAACAGTGATAATTGGGGTTGATCTTGGAGGCATATTAGCATAGGCTCCTCCAATTCTATTGAAGGCGTATTTCACCCAGTCACTAAAGTTTTTTATATGCTAACATTTCTAAAGAGAAAAAATATAGCTGCATTTTTGATTGCTTTTGTTAAGATTCTATTTGTACTAATTACGTTTATTATATTAAGTTTGCTGTTTCTTCCAATAACCATTTTTTTTAAAAAAAATGTTTCTGGAAAAATATGTGCAAGAATTTGGCACCATACCTTTTCTAGAGTACTTTTTCTTCAAATTACCTATATAAATACAAATTGCATTGATGAAAATAAAAATTATGTTTATGTCGCCAATCATCAGTCTTATTGTGATTCTATTCTCCTCGGTTTTATTTTTCCTAAAAATACATTTATTATTGCAAAAAACACCCTAAAATACATTCCTTTTTTTGGTTTACTGTATAAGTTATCTGGAAATTTTTATATAAATCGAAGTAGTCTCAAAGCCGCTGAACGAACGCTGTCTCATATTGCAAGGTATTTAAAAACAAATAAATGCTCTATTTTTCTATTTCCTCAAGGCTCGCGTTCAAAAGATAACAGCATAAGGTCAATTAAACGAGGGTTTATAAAATTAGCAAAAACTGCAGAAGTTGATATTATTCCCATCGTAATTTCATCTTATACGCTGAAAGACATTTTAACTCAATTCAGAAGAAAAAAAAATGTACCGCGACTCGCGCGAAAAGATGAGATCGGTCGCGGCGAAAAGGCCGGTTGCACTTGGTCTCGATACCTCTCTGGCTCAAG
>JAZKEW010000140.1:0-5477 GCA_040386785.1 Bdellovibrionota bacterium | reverse complement strand
ATGTTTTGGAGTACCTGGTTTGCGCATTGGTTGGTGCGTAGGCCCTACGAAGGCCCTTGCTCATATGCAAAATGAAAAAAATTACACGACGCATACTGTTAACCCCATTACGGAATGGATTTCTTTTGAAGTTTTAAAAAACTTTCAATCAAGTTTATTCAAACAAATGAGAGAAGAGTGGCTAGAAAATAAAAAAACTTTGCAAAGTTTTTTAAGCTCATCACAAAATATTATAGGCAGTGTTCCTGAAGGGGGACTTGTCACTTCACTGGGTTTTAAAAATACACGGAGCTTGCAACAAACAAGAAAATTAATTCTAGAATTACAACTCAAGGGAATTTTTGTGTTGCCACTGGAAAGCATGGAATTTGGCAAGTTTGAATTTCAAAAGCAAAGTCGTTATTTAAATGAAAAACTGTGCGGAATAAATAAAGGATACGGTTTTCGGCTTGGGTTGGGATGTGAGGTTAATGAATTTAAAAAGGCTCTTAAAGAAATAGAAAATATTTCAAGATAACAATTTTTTCAAACAAGCCACCACATGTTCTATTTCAGACCGAGTTGTGTTGACTGATAAAGACAAACGAATAGCATTTTTAGCTTGCAAAGGGCTCCTGCCCATATTCAACAAAATTTTTGATGGCAAATTAGCCCCGCTGCTACAAGCAGATCCCGAACTGGCACAAATTTTATTTAAATCCAACTCTAACAAGAGATCTTCTCCATTTTTTTGTTTTTTTTCTCCGCATACCGAAAAATTAACTGTATTCGGAATCACATTTTCAAGTGGTGTGTTCATAATAACATTTGGAAAACATGAAATAGCTTCATACAAATAAATTCGCAGTGTATTCATTTCTGTTACTTTATGCCACCAAGAATCCTGCAATAATTCTTCACACACAATTCCAAAACTCATAATTCCTGCTAAGTTTTCAGTTCCTGCCCTACGGTTTTTTTCTTGGGCGCCACCTAAAATAAGGGGGGTAAACTGCCGTCCACGCCTTAAAAACAAAGCACCCACACCTGGCAAAGCTCCTAATTTATGAGCGCTTACGGCACAGGAATCAACACCACTAGAAATCCATTGTTGTGATTTTAATTTGCCAAAAGCCTGCACAGCGTCTACGTGAAAATGTAATTTTTGCAAACTTTCTTTTGTGACTTTTGGTGATAAATGTTTTTCCAGTTCATACACTGCATCACTATTTTCCGTTGGCGCCACGCCCCAACGTTTAAAATGCAAAAAATCACCAATAAGCCTGACAGGCTGAATGCTACCAACTTCGTTGTTAGCAGCCATAAGTGCAATATAATTTGTCTGCTCTGAAATATTTTCAATAATTTGCTGTGCAGAAATAAAACCTTGAGAATTTGCATTGAGAATATTTAAATGAAGGCCTTCTTTTTTTTGTAAATATTCTAGAGGCTCTAGTACAGATGGATGTTCAATTCCCGAAGTGATGGCATGTGAACTTGCCACACCCAAATAACGCAAGACTCCTATTGTACTCAAATTATTGGCCTCAGTAGCACCGGACACAAAAATAAGTTGTGCAACATCTACACCAAGAGCCTGTGCCACAATACGACGAGCCTGTGTTAAGGCCACAGATGCAGCACGACCCACAGCGTGAGGGCTGGATGGATTTCCACTGTTAATTTGTAAGTATGAAAAGAGTTTTTGCAAGTGAGTTTCACTTGCAGGGCTAGTGCCATTGTGATCGAGATAAATCATTTTTTATTTTTAACTTTTGAAGTAGTTTTTGTAGGGCCAAAAGCAATTTTATACACTTGAGCTAAATCAGAAACAAAAGTGACTTTCATTTCTTTTAAAACTTCCTTAGGAATATCTTCTAAATCACGGCTATTTTGCTCAGGGATAAGCACATTTTTAATGCCGTAACGGTGTGCTGCTAATAATTTCTCCTTCACTCCACCAACAGGCAACACTTCACCACGTAAAGAAATTTCACCGGTCATAGCAAGATCAGTTGTCAGCATTTTACCTGTAAACTGGCTCACAATGGCACAAAAAGCAGCAATACCTGCACTTGGGCCATCTTTCTTTACAGCACCTTCTGGAAAGTGAATGTGTAAGTCGGTTTTTAAAATATCTTTTGCGTTTACACCAAACAATTTTGTATTTGACTTTATGAAAGCAAATGCAGTTTGTACCGACTCCTTCATGACATCGCCAAGCTGTCCTGTTAAAGCAAATTTGCCGGTACCGGGAGCAATTTTAGCTGTTTCAATATACAACACATCACCGCCGTTCGGAGTCCAAGCAAGCCCAGTGGAAACCCCAACTGGCAGTACTTTAGGACGTTGTTTATGTAAATAAATGTCTGGCCCTAAGTATTTGCGAATATCATCAAGTTTAACATGACGTTTTTTAATTTTAACTTTAACATTTTCGTCCACAACTGTGGTTTCTTTTTTAGCTTGTGTCTGCTCAACATATTCGCGCGTAATTCCCCTTACAACACCTGCAAGTTCACGCTTTAATTGACGCACACCAGCTTCACGAGTATAGAGCTCAATTAAACTTTTCATGGTGGCTTCATCAAAAGACACATCCATAACATCTTTTAAACCATGATCTTCTAGCACTTGCGGTAACAAATGTTCAAAAGCAATATGATTTTTTTCATCAAGAGTATAGCTGCTGAGTTCAATAATTTCCATTCTGTCTCGCAATGGAGAAGGTATGGAACTCAAGTTATTTGCAGTAGCGACAAAAAACACCTTACTTAAATCAAGGGGCGTATTTAAATAGTGATCGGTAAAAGTATGGTTTTGTTCGGGGTCAAGCACCTCAAGAAGAGCGCTGGAAGGATCACCACGACCATCGGCAGCAAGCTTATCAATTTCATCGAACAGAATAACGGGGTCCATAGTTCCCGCTTTTTTTAAAGAATCTACAATTTTTCCAGGCATGCTTCCAATGTAAGTACGCCTGTGACCGCGAATTTCAGCTTCATCACGCACGCCACCAAGGGCTATGCGCACAAATTTGCGACCCAAAGCTTTTGCAATAGACTTGCCTAAACTTGTTTTCCCAACTCCAGGAGGGCCAACAAACAAAAGAATAGGGCCTTTTAAAGATTTTTTTAGAGCGCACACGGCAAGAAATTCAAGAATTCTTCTTTTAACCTTTTTAAGGCCATAGTGATCCTCGTTTAAAATAGTTTCCGATTTTTTTAAATCAATGTCCTCAATAGAGTACACTTCCCACGGTAAGTCGAGCATCCAGGTAACGTAACTATGGCTAACCATGTACTCAGGCGCTCCGGGTTGCATCATTCCCATACGTTCTACTTCACGCAAAACTGCCGCACGAGCCTCGCTGCTCATTTTACTATTTAAAATGCGTTCATTCAGTTCCTGAGGCTCGCTGGCACCACCTGTGGTTCCTCCTCCTGTGGACGAGGTTTTTCCATCAATTTCGCCAAGCTCTTTTTGTAATAAGCGCATTTGTTCGCGTACTAAATATTTTCGTTGTTGTTTACCAAACTCTGACTTAACGTCCGAATTTATTTTTTGGGTGATTTCGAGAACTTCAATTTCACGAGTGAGAAATTGATGTATTTTTCTGAGGCGGACTTCAACATCTTGCGTTTCAAGCAGTGCTTGCTTTTCAAAAAACTCCACACTCAAATAAGGCACGACTAAATCTGCCAGGTAAGAGGGGTCTTGCACGTGGTCAATAAAAAGGCTTGCCTCACTTGGAATATTAGGAGAAAGACTAATAGCCCTTAACACAAGCTGCTTCATCGCCCTGCCAAGAGCTTGAACTTCAATATTTTCATCATTGGGCATAATATTTTCAATATACTCAACTTCGGCGCAAACTTCGCCTTCTTTTTCCTCAATATATTGAATAACACGGAAACGCCTAACACCTTGCAAGAGAGCACCGTAGGTGCCATCAGGAAAGCGAATAATTTTTAAAATTTTAGCTTCCGTTCCAACACTAAATAAATCTTCCTCAGGAGAACTTATTTCAGATTTATCATCTTTGAACGCTAAAATACCAATGGATCCACCAATTCGCACAGCCCTGTCTACAGATTCGCTGGTCCACTCTTTTCCTGCAGTAAGAGGCATGACGTTATGCGGAAATAAGACAACATACTTAACCGGTAAAATTTTAAGGAGGCTCACTTTTTTTTCTCTTTCAGAATCACTCTTAGTGGGCTTTGGCACAATATTTTTAGGCTTTCTCGCCACAACAACAGGTAAATTTTTTTCTTCCATAACATCCTCACAGGAGGGGACAAACCACACAATAACACATTTCAAGGAGGAATATGGGCTTTCTCTGCATTCTGTCAAGGCTGGGCTTTGGTCGGAACAAACAATGTCTGAGCTAAGTCTTCCTTGCTCTTTCCAAAATTTTTTGTTATGCACGGAGGCCAATTGCAGGCTTTTTTCCTGTAACTAAAATTGAAACTAAGAAAAGGGAGCTATTTTATGTCACGCACATGCGATTTATCCGAGAAAAAAAGTATGGTTGGAAACCGTGTTTCCCACGCTAAAAACAGAACAAAAGTCCGTCTTCTTCCAAACGTTCAAAATAAAAAAATTTACTCCACAAAACTTGGTAAATATGTAAAATTGAAAGTTTGTACAAAAGCTCTTCGCACTATCAATAAAATTGGTATTGAAGCTTATTGCGCTAAAGTTGGGCTATCACTATCCCACTAATTTAGAGCCAAACGGTTGCAAAGTAGGAGCGAAATAGAATGACCCAATTCGCAACGGTACAGGCCTCAAGAGCATCCCTCTTGCGTGCCGATATCGTTGTGGTGGTTCTTGCTGTTATGCTTGGCCTAGGGTTTTCTAACTATTTTAGCACTGCCAACGCCCCATTTATTGCGCAAGTTGAAATTAGCTCCTCTCTAACGGCCCTGCCCGGTTATGCACTTCTTTCCTTTGTCCGCAGCATTCTTGCACTCTTTCTAAGCTATGTATTTGCAATTATTTACGGCACTCTTGCTGCTAACAACAAAACTCTCGAAAAAATCCTCATCCCACTGCTCGATGTTTTTCAAAGCCTGCCTGTGGTTGCTTTTTTACCAGGTTTTGTGCTGGCGTTAATATCCGTATTTCACAGCAGTCGTTGGGGATTAGAACTGGCCTGCTTGCTCACCATATTTACTGGTCAGGTTTGGAATTTAGCCTTTGCTTATTACGTGTCGCAAAAAACATTGCAGCCTGAATTTGTAGAAGTTGCCAAAATATATCGTCTCTCTTCGGTACAAAAATTTTTTTCTATCGATCTCCCCAACGGTTATAGGCCGTTAATATACAATGGCATGATGTCCATGGCAGGAGGCTGGTTTTTTCTCACCACTTGCGAAGACTTTCCTTTGGGCAACCAAAATTTTCGCTTGCCGGGCTTAGGAAGTTATCTTTCAGAAACTTTTACGCAGGGAGCCTACGTTAACTTCACTTTTGGCCTTGCGGTTTTG
>JAZKEW010000139.1:0-4153 GCA_040386785.1 Bdellovibrionota bacterium | reverse complement strand
TTGGTCCTTCTTATTCGCAAGACACTATTCGCAAAGCGCTCGCTATGGGTATGGATAGAGGAGTGTGGATAAACACCGAGGGCCACTCTGGCATACTTGATTCCTTCTCCGTCGCTCACGCTATTTCCAAAATAGTAGACGAAGAAAAGCCTGACGTTATTTTTGCGGGCCTCAATACCGTCGATGAAGGAGCAGGAAATGTTGGTCCCATGGTGGCTGAATTTACAAGCATTCCAAGCCTTGTGAATATTTCAAAATTAGAATGGCAAAATGAAGGAAAAACTGTGCGCGTTGAAAGAGAAGTTGAAGGTGGAATTGTGGAAGTGTATGAAGCACAAACCCCACTTTTAATTGCTCCGCATCAAAATTTAAATGACCCGCGCTTTCCATCTTTGCCAGGAATTATGAAGGCCAAAAAAAAACCTATCGCCGAGAAAAAAATTTCTGAACTATTAACGGAACAACATAAAGTTGAAGTCACAAATTACAAACTCCCTCCTGAAAAAGCCCCTGGTAAAATTTTCAAGGGCAAGCCCGTTGATGAAATGGTGAAAGAAGTTGTTGCGCTGTTACGTTCTGAAGCTAAAGCTATATAGGGGTTAATTATGTCACATAAAGTTCTTGTCTACATTGAAGTTCGTAATGGAAAATTAAAGTCCACGGGTGGTGAGTGTCTGGCAGAAGCGCGTAAAATGCTTGGTGGTTCCTCTGAAAATATACATGCAGTTTTGCTTGGTGAAGGCTGCGCACAACACGCAAAAACAGTGGCAACATTTGGCGCAAGCAAAATTTATGTCATTGATACCCCTGAAACAAACGTGTACCAAGGCGAGCCTACAATTCAAGCTTTAGATCAACTTATTAAAAAGAATAATTACACTCTTGTTGTTGGCCCCGCTTCGCCCACAGGACGCGATTTTTTCCCCCGCCTTGCTGTACGCAATCAGGGAGCTATGCTCACTGATGCCGTTAGTTTTTCTGTGGAAAACAATAAGGTCACAGCACAAATTCCTATGTTTCTTGGAAAGTGTATAAAAACAGCGGAGTCCTGCGCTAACGTTACATTTGTTACCTTAAGGCCAAATGTCCGGCCTTCAGAAGTCGTCGACGCCAATGCACAACCCAATATTGAAAATGTGGTCGTTGAGTTTAAAAAAGATAAATTTACCGCCAAAGTTGTTGAAGTGAGAAAAGGAGCTGGTGAACGCCCCGATTTAACTGAAGCGAGTATTATTGTTTCCGGCGGTAGAGCTATTGCCAGCAAAGAGAATTTTAAAATTCTTTTTGAGTGCGCCGATGTGGTGCATGCTTCTGTCGGTGCGTCTCGCGCCGCAGTTGATTCTGGTTATGCCCCCTATGAAATGCAAGTTGGACAAACGGGTAAAACGGTGAATCCAAACTTGTACGTTGCTTGTGGTATTTCCGGATCAATTCAGCATTTATCGGGTATGAGGACTTCTAAATGTATTGTTGCTATAAATACAGATGCCGATGCGCCAATTTTTCAAAAGGCTGATTATGGAATTGTGGCGGACCTTTTTGTTGCTGTACCTGTGTTGACGCAGGAACTTAAAAAGTTGATGGAGGGGTGATTTCTAATGCCAACAATTTTCGTATTCCTTGGGCTTCGATTTTTCTTTTATTCAAATGAAAATCAAGAACCTATGCATGTTCATGTAAAGTCAGGAAATGGAGAAGCTAAGTTTTGGCTGTACCCTGAATTATGGCTTCAATGAAAAAGAAATCAGAAAAATAAAAGAGATTATTACTGAAAGAAAGATTGAAATTGCTGACAAATGGAATGAATATTTCAATAAAAAATAAAGGATGAAATCATGACTAATTCACATTTATCTGTCAAAGCAGTCCATGTATATTTCCAGAATAGTCTTCTTTACGTTGTACTCTCTGACGGCAGACACATAGCAACTCCTCTCACTTGGTATGAAAAACTTGCTAATGCGACGACAGAAGAATTAAAAAACTGGAAAATATCTCCAAGTGGTATTGGAATTCACTGGCCTGAATTAGATGAAGATATAAGTATTCGTCCAATGTTATCCACAGATTTTCTTTATAAAAATGCAGCTTAAGTTGAATCAAAAATCAGCCATCGGCTTTTACTTTCACATTCCATTTTGCCCGCATATATGTCCGTACTGTGATTTTGCAAAAACAAGTCATTTTCAAAAAAAAGATATTGACACTTATTTTGCCGAACTTCTCAACCAACTAGAATATTTTTTATCTTTACTGAATTGCACTAAAGATAAAAAAACTTATGCTACCGCATACTTTGGCGGCGGTACTCCCGGGCTATTTAAATCTAAATTTTATTTGCCACTCTTAAACAAATTGCGCGAATATTATATCTTAGAAGAAGTGACCCTAGAAACGAATCCCTACACAAACTACGAAAAAAACTTTTTGGACTATAAGAACGCTGGCTTTAACCGACTGACATTGGGTGCACAAAGTTTATGTCCAAATACACTTAAAACATTGGGTAGGAAGCATACAGCAACCGATATTTTAAAAAATTTAGACTGGGCCAAAAAATCTGGCTTTGCTGAAATTCAAGTCGACCTAATATACGGACTCAAAAAAGAAATTCGAACATTATGCGTTGATGAAGAAATACAAACACTATACAACGCCGGAGCCACAGGCATTTCAGCCTATTTTTTAACTCTAGAAAAAAGAACACTTTTTGCAAATTCAGACCTTGTGGATGAAGACAACGGCGTTGAAGAGTACCTAAAAATAATCAATAAATGTAAAGATCTTGGCCTGAAGCAAATTGAAACCAGTAATTTCTCTCAATTTGAAGCAAAACATAATAACTTGTACTGGTACGGTTTGCCTTATGTCGGCATTGGCACGGGAGCTCATGGACTTTTGCCACCTTCAACAGAAAATCCTTATGGAATTCGATATAAAATAGGGGAAAATATTCAAACGAGCAGTCCTGGCAACGATATTTTAATCTACTCCGAAGAAGAACAATGCAAAAATAATTTTCGACTCATTTACGAAAAACCAAGAACAAAACAAGAATATTTAGAAGAAAGTATTTTTACTTTGCTCAGAACTCCCAATGGGCTCAGTTTTGATTGGCTAATTTCAGTGACGAACGATAATAATATTGTGCAAAAGCTGTTAAAAAATGCTAAGTTTCAACGCGCCATAAACGAAGGCAAAATTCTGTGCACCAAAACCAATCTTTTTTTGAGTGCAGAAGAAAAAATTCGAGGGGACGCTTGGGCTTTGGAATTTATTTCCGCTATATTGTAGAGCAATGTTATGAATCAAGAAGAATTTGTCCACTTACACATCCACTCGGAATATTCCATTCTCGATGGCTCCATAAAAATTAAAAAATTATTAAAAGAACTGGTAAAGCGTCAGGCCACAGCCGCAGCATTGACTGATCACGACGCCATGCACGGCGTTCTTGAATTTTATTTAGCCTGTCAAGCAGAAAAAATAAACGGAATTATAGGCTATGAAATCAACATTGAGCCCCTCTATTTAGAGGACAAAAAAAAGCCTGCTCACCTTGTTCTACTTGCAGAAAACGAACAAGGCTACTCCAATCTCATTAAGCTTTGCACCATAGCAAATACTTCAGGAATAAACGGCCTCTCAGCAAACTCTACAAATGTGACATGGTCTGAATTAAAAAAATATTCCAAAGGCCTCATTTGTTTGACCAGTTGTATGAAAGGCGAGCTTTCACAACATGTACTTTCTGGTAAAAATGAACAGGCTGAGCAGTATTTAGACAGCTTGGTTGATGCATTTGGTAAAAATAATACCTTTGTTGAGCTTATTGACAATGGTATTTTTGAACAAAAAAACTTAATTCAAAAACTTGCACGACTAGCAGAAACGAAAAATTTAGAGATAGTTGCTACTGCAGACGTGCATTATTTAAATAAAAAAGACAAAGACATGCATTTGTCTTTACTTGCTATAAAAAATAAATTGCAAAAATGAATTTCTTCATATTATATTTTCTTGAAGTGGTGAAAATGTTTTGTACGGCCTCAGAGACGGCAGGGGCGTCGGTGTGGAGGTCGAGTCCGGGGAACTTGTTGAAAAGGTAGGCCGTGAAGGCCAGGTTCAGTTTCTCGTTTCCCTAAACACGAAA
>JAZKEW010000138.1:1304-9936 GCA_040386785.1 Bdellovibrionota bacterium | reverse complement strand
TTGAAGGTAAAACCTGGAAAAAAATAGTTGACCGCGTTGAACTCAAAAGTGGTGAAAATTGTTTGCACTTATGTGGGCTTCTTTCCGATGGCAATGTGCATAGCCACATTGATCATTTATTTGCTTTAATTGCTGGAGCAAAAAAATTTCAAATCAAAAAAGTACGTCTTCATTTATTGCTTGACGGCCGTGATGTGTCCCCTCTTTCCGCACTAGACTACATTGAAAAACTCGAAAAGTTTTTATCCACTTTAAATGACGTCAATTTTGATTGCAAAGTAGCATCTGGTGGCGGCAGGACTTTTGTCACCATGGATAGGTATGAAAGCGACTGGTCCATTGTAGAACGTGGCTATAACGCACATGTGTTAGGAGAAGCTCGCGCATTTTCTTCTATTAAAAATGCGATTGAAGCCTACAGAGCAGAAAACTCATTTTATGATCAAGATTTACCGGCCTTTGTCATTTCTGAAAACAATAAACCCGTTGGCACTGTTGAAGAAAATGATAGTTTTATTTTGTTTAACTTCCGAGGTGACAGAGCCATTGAAATTTCTCGGGCTTTAACAGAAGAACATTTTCACGGGTTTGAACGCAAACGTTTTCCAAAAATTCACTATGCAGGAATTATGCAATACGATGGTGATTTAAAAATTCCAGAAAATTTTTTGGTATCTCCACCAACCATTGAAAATACCATGACAGAACTTTTAAGCGCTCAAAAAATAAAACAATTTGCTTGTAGTGAAACTCAAAAATTTGGACATGTGACGTATTTTTGGAATGGAAACCGCAGTGAAAAGTTTAATTCTAAATTTGAACATTACGTTGAAATTCCTTCTGACAGAATTTCTTTTTCGCAACGCCCATGGATGAAAAGTGCTGAAATTGCCGACCTCACCATTGAACAAATGAAAAATAAATCTTTTCAAATTGGCCGTATTAATTTTGCAAATGGCGACATGGTTGGCCACACTGGTGACTTTGCTGCAAGTATTGTGGCTATTGGCGCCACCGATTTAGCCCTTGGAAGAATTATGGAAGCAGCTAAAGTAACAAATACAGTTCTTTTAGTCACCGCTGACCACGGCAATGCTGATGAAATGTTTGAAATGAATAAAAAAAATAATCAAGTTGAGTATGATAAATTGGGACATCCAAAACCAAAAACAAGCCACACTCTTTCCCCCGTTCCTTTTGCAATTTATAACGAAGAAGCCCTTGGTTTTTCTGTTGAATTCAAAACTGATTTACCCCATGCAGGTCTTGCTAATATTGCCTCCACAGTGTTAGAACTTGCTGGTTTTCATGCTCCAGCTTTTTATGAACCTTCACTTATTCAATTTAATGCCACGAAACCAAAAGAAGAAGTAAAATTAACTTCACTTCTCGAAAAATCTTTGCAACAAATTGCTTTGCCAACCCTACACTACGCTGAAGAAGTTTCAAAAGCAGCCATTGCAGTAGGATTTACCTGGTCCACCCTAAAAGAAGTCTTTCGAGATATTGAACTAGAGGTCCTTGAGCTCAAACATGAAATAGAACAAGAGCCAATTAATTTAGTGAAACTCGCTGATGAAACGGGAGATGTTTTATTTTCTGTTGCCAACTTTATTGGCTTTTTAAAACTCACACGAAATGATTGCTCACAACTCGATGTCGATTTTATGGCGCGTCATGCCATAGAAAAATTTGTCAACCGGTTTTGCGAAATGGAAAAAATTTGTATGGAAAGAGGAATGCCACTCACAGAAAATGCAGCAAAAAATATGCCTGTTGCAGGCTGGATGGAACTGTGGAAAGAGGCTAAGAAGCGTCGTTATCGTTAAGTTAAATAAAAAAAATTCCTATTATGCGCTAGCAGTATTCAGAAATGAAATGCTTTCTGCATCTAGTGAAATATGAGTAGAATTCAGCATTTCTTGTAATTGATTCAAGTTTGTCGCACTTGCAATTGGTGCAGTGATACTTGGCCTTGCAAGGAGCCATGCAAGGGCAATTTGTCCACAGGTGGCGTTATATTTTTCAGCGACTTTATTAAGAGCGGCAATAATTTTAAATCCTCTTTCATTTAGATATTGCTTTACTCTTGAACCGCGAACACTACTTTTAGCTAAATCTTTTTCATTTTGATATTTTCCGGTTAAAAATCCACTTGCCAAAGAGTAATACGGAATAACTCCAATTTTATTTTCCACACAGGTGGATTCAAGTTCTTTTTCAAAAACGCTTCGATCATAAATGTTATATTTTGGTTGGAGAGTTTGATAACGTGGCAATTCTTTTTGTTTACTTATTTTGACTGACTCTGATAAACGTTGTGCACTGTAGTTTGACGCACCAATAGCACGAACTTTACCTTGTTTAATCAGCAACGCATATGCTTCTAAAGTTTCTTCCAGTGGAATTGAAAAATCATCTTGATGAGATTGGTAGAGATCGATGTAATCTGTTTGCAACCTACGGAGAGAATCTTCAACCGCTGCAATAATATAAGATTTAGATAATCCATTTTTTTCTGGGCTTAATTCCATACCTACTTTTGTAAGCAAAACAACATTTTTTCTATTATTATTGCGTTTTAACCACTGGCCTATAATGGTTTCTGACTCACCACCTTTGTTTCCTGGTACCCAAGAAGAATAAACGTCGGCGGTATCAATGCAGTTAAAGCCTGAAGCTAAAAATTTATCGAGTAATGCAAAAGAAGTTTCTTCGTTTGCGGACCAACCGAATACGTTGCCGCCAAAAATAATGGGAGCGATTTCTATGTCTGTATTGCCTAATTTTCTTGTTTTCATTTGTGTGCTCCTTCATAAAAAAACATCTTTACTTATACCGTGGCTCGCAATTTCAAGCAATTTTTATTTCAATTAGAAAAAAATTTTCATAAAAAAACTTGATTTATGGTTGTGAACGTAGCATCTTTTGTTAGGTTCTCACCCACTTTTTATGAGGTCACAAAACAATGGTATTTAAGTCCTTTTTTGGCAAAAAAGAAGAAGAAAAAGAAAAAAATCAACAACAGCCACCCGTAGAAGTCAAGCAAGAAATCAAATCTCAAGCTAAAACTAATAGCGATGAACCCACACCAGCAGTCCAACTTGAACACGCCATGGCCGAAAATGCTCGTCAGGACACTCAAGAAACTCGTTCTCGTGTTTATCAAGAACTTTTATTTTCTGACCTCCTTCTTGCACTGGTTGACACAACACCAGCTCCTCCTGCACCGCAAGCACAAAACGAAGGTACACCCCAAAACATAAATGTTGCTATTATGAGCAACCCACAGGGAATTCAATTTGTGGCAGCCTTTACCCGCGCTGAAGCAGCAAAACTCTGGCGTGTGGAAGGAGGACAGTACGTTTCCATTCGGGGTCAAGACATTTTCAAACTCATAGAACCAAGCCCCGCAGACTTCATTGTCGTGAATCCAGGAAGCAGCCCATTTGTTACGCTCAGCAAAGCAGAATACCACTCCCTGGCGCAAGGAATTGTGCCACAATCCCCACAAAGCCCTGTGCAAACAGCAGCAAATCCAGGAGCGAACCCACAAGAAGCCGGAATGCAAATTTCATTTCCTCCCGATGCTTTTACAAACGAGCAAAAACAAGCCGTGCACGAGTTTTTATCTGATATGCAAAATGTTGAGGCAGCAGCATTAGGCGCACTGTTACCTCCAAATTCTCCAAATAAAGATAACTGGTTGCGCACTATTTTTTTGAGAACAAAACAAACTCAAAACAGCCAAGAAGATATTCAAAAATTCTGTATTGATATTCGTGACAAACTCATGAAAAACTCTGAACACTTTGCTGACGTACAATTTGAAGTTGGCATGATGCCTGATGCTAATTTTTGGCTTGCAATTCATCAAAATAAATTTGCTTTATTCGATAAAAATCCTCCTAAAAATCCAGAGGAAAAAACTTCTGCCGCTCCACTCGGTGCACGCAAAGCATGAATTCTGCCAATATTTCCCTTTTAAACAACGCTATAACTCGCTCGGAGCACTTTGCAAAATCACTTGCTTGGTACGCAGATGCACTCAAAAACAATTTTGAATTCCAAAGTGATTTTTTGAATTTGGTTCACCATCTTATAAGGTGCTCAAGAAATTTTTCCGAAAATAATCAGGCTTTTTTTATTGCCGTCGGAAAATCAGCACAAGTGGCGAGTCTCCTTTCATCTATGCTAATTAGTGTTGGAATTTTATCTCGTTTTGTTCATCCTACAGAAGCATTTCATGGCGATTTAGGTGTTATTGGCAAAAATGATATTGTTATTCTTATTTCAAATAGCGGAAAAAGTAGTGAGCTCTTACAACTTTTACCTGGTTTGGAAGACAGAGGCGTAAAAACTTTTGCTATCACTTCAAAACCAAACTCCGCTTTAGCCATTGCATGCACACACACTTTGCAAATTTCTCCCTTTGAAGAAATGTGCCCCCTTTCACAAGCCCCCATTACAAGCACAATTACAACTCTTGCACTCGGCCAACTTCTTGTTGCTGCAACTATAGAAGAACGAAATTATTCTATTGAAGAATATGCAAAAAACCATCCAGGTGGAGCTATTGGAAAAAGGATTTTTCTTAAAGTCGATGACCTCATGCTCAAAGGAGAAAATCTTCCACAAATTTCTCCTACAGCACTTTTTTTGGATGTTATTTCCTGCTTTACTCGCTTTTCAAAAGCAGCTCTTTTAGTTGTCAACAATAATAAATTTCTAGGTTTAATTTCAGAAAAAGATTTAAGAACCTCTATGGAAAAATATCATAAAAATGTGTTTGACTTAAAAGCTCAAGACATTATGAATACAAAGCCAACCACCATAAAACCAGGACTTCTTGCTATTGAGGTTAAAAATTTAATGGCAGGTAAAACCCCACCTTTTAATATTTTACCTGTTGTTGACGAACAAGGAAATGCGGTGGGACTTATTCGTTTATTAGACCTAATTGCCGCTGGATTGTGACCTCATGTTCACCTTCTCTAATGTTGTCTGCGCCAAGGCACGAAGTTTATAATTTTGATGGTACTGAGCAAGCCAAATGAGTTCTCTTTTTATAAATCCTCCCCCAACTTTTCCCATAACAGGAAACAAACGAAACTGCACCCAAGAAGGTTCTAAACGAAAACTCGCCACCCAATTTGGCTGCGACAACTCAATAACAGAGGCCATTTTTGTTAAAAAAACATCTCTGTAAGACTGGTTTGATGCTGCATAAATAATATTTAAATTTTCAAAACTATTTTTTGAAAGTCGAATTTTTTGCTCCAATATTTCGCTCATGTATTTATTGATAATCATTGGATTCCATATAGAAATAGACTCTGGAGGCTTAATTTCAGTATTATTTTCACTTATTTTTCCGTATAATTTTTCATCAACAAGTTCTGCATGATCTAAATTTCGAATAAGCTGAGCCACTCTTTCAACCCACTGCGAAAGCGTTTTGTAATAAGCTTCTCTATCTGATTTTTGAAAAACATCGAGCCAGTTGGTTAATCGACCCTGTGTGATTTCTTTTTCAATCACCTTAGTTGCTTCAGGCATTTTAGCAGCAAAGGCCAGCAATAAAACAGATTCAAAGCCGTCTGGTTTGTCTGCAGTTGAGTCATCTTGAGAATATTTATTTAAAAAATCTGTAATTGCATTCTGGCAACCCTGCGCGCGATTATGTGACATCATATTTACCAATTGTAAACGTCTGTCGCTTTCTTTTAAAATATTTTTACTCATATCTTTTAAAAAATCAGTTTGTCCAGTATAGGTTTTACAAAATGTTTCAATATTAAAAAGAGGTGATGATGTCTCCGCAAAGGCGATGTTTATACTGCATAACATGATGAAAATAAAATAAGACCTAAGCATATGTAAGCTCCACATTCCAAATGTCTTTATGAAAATCATACTGAAAACTTAACCTCTTGGTGTTCCCTTTTAGTTTAACATACTCTTTGAGTTCCTCAGAAGAAAATAAACTTTCTTCTACTAAAAAAGATTTCTGTTGATTTTGAGCTCCATGAGGGTTCATAAGCAGACATAAAGAACGCATAAAATTTTCGCTGCCTTTTTCTTGAACAACAAAGATGGGATTTATAATTTCCACTTTACACTGAAACAATGAAGAATACTCTTCTTGCAAATATGCTAACGAACGGACAACCAGACTTCTATGCTGCGGAAATTGAATTGTCTTTAATAAAATTACGGGAAGTAAGGCTTGTTTTAAAACTTCAAACTTTCTTTTTGTCACAAGCCAATAAACTATTGCCCATAAGGCAAATAGAACAAATACAAAATGAAAAATAATACTTTCAAGCAAATAAAACCCCTTTTCTTTACATAAACAAGAATCTTGTGCAAAATAATAAAAGCTGTAGGAGGTGAGGAATCAATGGAAAATAATTCCACAGAGGATATTGAAAAAATTGCAACCGACGCATACGACACGTTGAAAGAGAAATGCCTCAAGTACCTTGATCCCTCATCGGAACCTATTTTATACAAAGCATTTCGTTTTGCCCACAACCTTCATGCCGATCAACGCAGAAAAAGTGGTGAACCCTATATTGTTCACCCATTGGCCGTGGCAGAAATTTTAACCGAATATAAAATGGATGAAACCTCTCTTGTTGCTGCAATTTTACATGACGTTGTAGAAGACACACATGTCTCCGTTGAAGAAGTTTCCCATGAATTTGGGGAACAATCTGCCTCACTAGTGGACGGCCTCACCAAGCTTGCCAAAGTTCAGTTTCGCTCTTCCCAAGAAAAAATGGCGGAAAATTTTAGAAAAATGATTGTGGCCATGTCTAGGGACATTCGCGTCATTATTATAAAGCTTGCTGATAGAACGCACAATATGCGCACTCTCAAAGCCCTGCAATTGGAAAAAAGGCTTCGTATTGCAGAAGAAACCCTAGAAATTTACTGCCCTTTGGCGGGCCGCTTGGGGATGTACAAGGCAAAGGCAGAGCTAGAAGATCTTTGTCTGCGTGAATTAAAGCCATCTGTTTACTATAATTTAATTGCAAAAGTTGCACAAAAAAAAACCGTGCGTGACAAAATTATTGAACACGCTAAAACACATTTGGCAGGGCGCCTTAAAGAGTCTGGAATTGAAGCACAGGTTTTTGGCAGAGCAAAGCACTTTTATTCCATCTATAAAAAAATGTCCGAAAAACAAATAGAATTTGAAGACATATATGATTTATTTGCACTTAGAGTTATTGTTAATACCATTACAGAATGCTACGAAACTTTAGGAATTATTCACAATATATATCGCCCTGTACCTGGTCGTTTTAAAGATTTCATTGCCATGCCAAAAGCAAACTTATACCAAAGCTTGCACACAACAGTTGTCGCTGCAAAGGGTGAACTTTTAGAGGTACAAATTCGAACTCAACAAATGCACAACATTGCTGAAAACGGAATTGCTGCACATTGGGCTTACAAAGAAAAAAAATTCAAACCGTCAAATGAGCCTTTTACCGAAAATGAGTATGAAAAATTAACGTGGCTCAAACAAATGATTCACCATCAAAAAGAATTGTCCGACCCCGACGAATTTTTAGAGGCTGTTAAAGTCGATCTTTTTGACGAAGAAGTCTATGTTTTTTCACCAAAAGGTGATGTTTTTGAACTCCGTAAGGGAGCCACTTGCCTTGACTTTGCTTTTGAAATTCACACAGACTTAGGCCTTCGTACCACAGGCGCAAAAATTAACGGAAGAATTGCGACCCTGCGTACAAAACTTCACAGTGGAGATGTTGTTGAATTGCTCGTAGGCAATAGAATTCGAGCAACCAAAGATTGGTTAAATTTTACCACGACGTCAAAAGCACGCAATAAAATTCGCGCCTTTTTACGCACAGAAGAGCGTACAAACGCTAAACAACTTGGTTTACAAATTTTAGAAGAAGAACTCACAAAGCATAATACAAGTATTGACAAACTACAAAAAATTGGCATCTTTCAAGAAATTCATAAATTATTTAGTGTTGGTGGATACGAAGATTTACTCCTACAATTGGGCTACGGGAAGCTTGATATCAAAGCTGTCATATCAAAACTTTCACTCAACACACCCATACAAAAAATTGAACTTTCTATTCAAGAACAAGCAAAGTCAATATTAAAAGAAACGGAAGAAATCACTAAAGAACAAGCTAAAATAATAAGCAAAAGAAAATCAAAAAACGAGGATGCCGTCTGCGTACAAGGAATGACTGGAATTGTGGTTAGAATGGCTCGCTGCTGTGGTCCACTTCCAGGCCAACCAATTGTTGGTTTTGTTTCAAGAAGTCGTGGAGTCACAGTGCATTCTGCAAATTGTTCTTGGGCCCTTGCCAATGATCCCGCCAGGCGAGTGGAATGCAGCTGGAATGTGGTTACCTCAGGAACACATCACGTGCGTGTTCGCATTACAACTCACGATAAACCAGGAATTTTAGCCGCAATTACAAAAACAATTTCGACAAACCATATTAATATTGCAGGGCTTGAATGCTTTACTAATTCACAAAGAAGAGCTGTGATTTTACTCCGCCTAGAGCTAGCGGACATTCAGCAGTTGAAGGATATTCATCAAAAAATTGAAGGGATTGATGGGGTTTTGTAT
>JAZKEW010000138.1:0-1294 GCA_040386785.1 Bdellovibrionota bacterium | reverse complement strand
AATTTCACTACTTGAAATCGAAATTTTTCTGTTATAAGTAGTAAAATCAAGGTAGAGATTACTACTTGAAATTGAATATTTTCGTTTTCAAGTAGTATACAAAAAATAGTGATTGGAATACTTGAATATATCTGCAACACCACGCAGTTCAACTTATAAAAAAATCGCCCTCACTCTATGCTCTGGAGCATTAGAATTCAAAGACATATGCAAAATAATGAAGGTGGAACCAACAGGGTTTATGAGCAAATGTCTCGATGATTTAATAAAATCTGGTTTTATTACTCGAAATTATTCATGGAACTTTATTTCTGGTGAAGTTTTACGGACAATTTTTTTTCGTTTAAGCGATAATTATATTCGATTTTATTTAAAATATATTGATAAAAACAGAATAAAAATTGACAATAATGATACCATATATAAATCACTTTCCCTTCTTCCAAATTGGGAAACAATTTTAGGTTTTCAATTTGAAAATCTTGTGCTGAAAAATAGAATGCTCATTAAAAATGCCCTTAGAATCAAGCCAGACGAAGTGATTTCAGACAACCCTTACACACAGAAAAAAACAAATAAAATTCCAGGCTGTCAAATTGACTACCTTATTCAAACAAAATTTGGCACTTTATATGTCTGTGAAATAAAATTTAAAAAAAATCAAATAGGGGGAGAAATTATAGCTGAAGTGAAGAAGAAAATAGATAATTTACATTTACCCAAAGGATTTTCATGTCGCCCCGTTCTTATTCACGTCAATGGCGTGCATGAAGATGTTGCAGACAGTGGATTTTTTTCAGATATCATTGACTTTTCTAAATTTCTAGAACAATAAATCACAATCTTGTCACCTTCAGTACACCAAAAGGAAAATCTTTTCTTTCCGTTTTTCCTGGCTGTAGTTTTACAACACCATCAATAATTGAAGTAAATTGCCCCATGGCCATTTGTTGTTGACTTTGTGAAACGCCAGCTGGCGCTTTGCCCATTTCTTTACCCATTCTTTTCGAAATGAATTTAATAAATATTAACATATACAAGCGAGGAATCACAAAATGATTGTCTTTTGGCATTTTATTCATTTCATCCATAACGCTTTTTGGAACATTTTTTTCAAAACCACGTGGTGTGAGCTTGCGCCAATCCACTTCAACCCACCTGCCAGAACCTTTGAGTTTGTTGGGCTGCAAAGCAAACTTGCAAACTAATTTAATGACAAGCAAGGGTAAAAACGCAGCCAAACCATAATAAGAATTTGTACCAAAACCAAAAATAAGCGCTGCAACAATAAGGA
>JAZKEW010000137.1:0-14643 GCA_040386785.1 Bdellovibrionota bacterium | reverse complement strand
CCATTTTCATCGCGCAATTCACCAAATTCAAGCGGAAATTAAGCCCCGTTAACAAACCTCTGTGGAAATGCCTTCAAAAGCAAGAACGCTAGGACTTGATTCTTTGGAAAGTAGTTTTTTTGCCATAAGACAAACATGATGAGCTGAGCCTGCAACAAAAGCAGCAGAAGCACGATTTTGTCTCTCAGGCAGGAAGGAAACATAGGCTTCGTAGGAAAAAGCAAGACGACGCATTTTGTTAATTGTCTTGTGTAGATCTTCATTTTCAAATGGTGATTGTTCAAGATCTCGCAAACGAATACGTTCAGAGACAATATAAGCGTATGTTTTTGTAAGCTCCTTTGCTAGTTCATCCAAATTAAGCTCATCTAATGAAGGAGCCAATGAAATTAAATTTTTCGTGTGACTATCAAACATAGGCAATGGTCTCGATAATATTAATTGCTATCTGCGCAAGTTTATCCATCCATTGTCTCAAGTCCTTAATCTGATAAACTTCCCCACGCCGGCGTAAAACATCTCCACTAACAACATCATTATAACCTTTAAATAAATTTTCGAGTTGAAGTTGATCATCATCAACGGTTATACTCACCCGATAGTTTCGTATTTTTTTCCACATTATATTGTCAATTGCTTTATGAACTTCAATTTCATTGTACTTACCGTTGTTCAGAAGTGATGAAATCTCTGCAACTAATTCGTTGTCTTTTTCACCCTTCTCAAGTTGCTTAAAACCGTTCCATACGTCATTACGTATGACTTCGCGAGGGTTAATTGTCGCTTTGTCCTCAAAAATTACTACCGCTAAGTTTCCTAAATTTTCTGGATCGATGTTAATCTGCAGGCCATCGAAACCTTTGTGTGCATGAATCATGTGTGGATTTCGAATAATTGGTCTAGGTGTAACAACATTCGCAGCAACATTAGCTGCAATCCATGACATAACTTGGAACATCCAACCATCGCGATGAGAAGGATCTTTGTTATTATTTTTTGTCAATAATTTTTTTGCCCCACTAATACAAGACTCTCGAGGAGTGCTTGGCAAAAGATCAGCATCTTTTAGTATACGCATAACATTGCTTGCTTGTCCTAATGCCACGCGAGCGATATAATCTGCAAGTTTTTGCTCATCGGCTATCTGGCACGAATGCCCGTAACAGAGGGAACCAGATGCGAACGGTGTCAATATGATCGGCAATTTAATACACTCCATTTTTTCAGACACGGCATTAAATTATTGAAGTATTAAAGTCATGTAAAAACTCTTCAAGAAACTCAAAACAACCAAGCATCTGCGTTCAAAGTCAAGAATATAATTTTTTTAAAATTCATTAAGTTTCTCAACTGAGACTGTTAAATCACCAAGCGAAGCAGTGATATATCTTTGTGTAATATCTAAAGATGAATGTCCAGCGAGATCGGAAATTTCATTTAATGGAACCCCTTTCGAAAGCAGATTTTTGCAAAACGTATGCCGTAAATTATGGAGTGTGACTTTAAAATCAAGCTCTTTACTCAAAGAATAAAACATCCTTAAAACGGCATCAGGCTTTAATTTCCCTCGGCCACCATAAAATAAAGAAGAATCCTTTTCGTAGCCCATTTTTATCATGGCTTCTTTGTATTCCGAAAGAACAGTTCGTATGGTGGAATTGAGAGGGACAACACGGTCTTTTTTTCCTTTTCCGCCAATGACATTGAGAATGCCATCGTAACGTTTGATTGTAATTTCATCCCAAGGTGTCCTTCCAATAAGTAATTTTTACGCAGCTTAAATTCCAACATAAAATTCCTCGTAGGAGGAAAATATATGGAATTAGAAAAACGGTTGATAAAACTGGCAGCAGATGTTGCTATTGAGAGTTACGGTATGCACACATCTTTAAAGTAGCCTAAAAATCAAGTAAAGTTCAACTTTCAAAACTTAAAATCGATACAGGGAAGTAAAGATGGAAGCAAAAGTTGAATTCAGCTATGGTGATTTTAGAATTGATAAGTTGGTCAAAAACTTTTATCAAAGTATTATTGAAAAGGGATCAATATGCATTCGAGCGATTGCAGGCTGCCGGAAAAAGGAAGTTTCTTTTCATCGGCTTATTAAAAACGAAAAATTTTCCATAGAAAAAATGATTCAAGAAGAAGTCATAAAAACACAGTCAATTATTACAAATGAAGATCACATTTTGTGCATACAAGATTCTAGTGAACTAAAGTTTGATGTAGATAGAAAAAGAGTTAGAGAAGGGTTAGGGCCGCTGGGCAGACCTTTTTGTAAAGGATTTTTTATTCATCTAGGTTTATTGGTTGATGCTAAAAATTATTCAATATTAGGACTTTCAGATGTATCTTATTGGATAAGAAAAGAAGAAATAATTGTTAAAGATGAAAATGGAAAGAGTGTAAAAAACAATAATTACAAAAAACTTCCAATTGAAGAAAAGGAATCTTATCGTTGGATAAAATTGTCAGAAAATACAAAATCAAATTTTTCTCATGCAAATAAAATTACAATTATTGCAGATAGAGAGAGTGACATTTACGAAGAATGGGACAGAATTCCAGAACGTAATGTATATTTATTGACAAGAGCTTCAAGAGATAGAATTTTATCTAATAATTCAAGTTTATACGATGAATTAGACAAGTTTCAACCGTCATTCTGCTACAAAATAAATTTGTCTGAAATCACAAATAAAAGAGAAAAAAGAGTTGCTCACGTTGAAGTTTCATACTCATCAGTAGAAATTTTGAAACCAAAAAATTGTAAAGATAAAAATGCTAAAAAAAATATAATTCTAAATGCAATACTAGTAAGAGAAGTTACAAGTGGAGTTCCTGAAAAAGATAGAGTTTTATGGAGATTATTAACAACTCACGACATCAAAAATGCAATGGATGTCTGTCAAATAATAACTTGGTATTCCAAAAGGTGGTTGATAGAACAGCTTTTTCGTACTTTAAAAACTCAAGGAATAAATATAGAAAGTAGTCAGTTAGAAAGTGCAGAATCATTAATAAAATTATCTATTGCAGGAATTATAACAGCTGTAAAAACAATGCAACTAGTGCAGGCTAGAGATGGCGAAAATAATAGAAAAATAAATGATGTCTTTCAAAAGGAGGACTTCGAAATTTTAGAAAATTTAAATAAAAAATTAGAAGGCAAAACTGAAAAGCAAAAAAACCCCCATAAAGCAGAAAGTTTATCTTGGGGGAGTTGGATAATTGCTAGATTAGGAGGATGGATGGGTTATAGCTGTGAACGGCCTCCCGGCCCTATCACTATAAAAAGAGGTCTGGACTATTTTCAAAAAATAAAGGTCGGATGGATGCTCTCAAAAGATGTGTGCATACCGTAGACCCCCACAGAGAGGAATTGAATTAGGAGATCTTGCTAGCGAGAATGAAATAGAGGAGCGAGCAACCGTTCTTCCCCAGAGTGAAAGTGGACAACCTTTGGATTTAAGCCATGTTTCTACTTCTTCAAGAACATCAGAGTCTTCTGCTGAGGAGGATGGCCCTAATAAAGCTCTTTTAGAAGAGCAAATCAGTACAGATTATAGAGTTGATTTTGAAAACATGACGCCTAAAGAGAGATTTGACGCATTAGGACCTGATCATTGGATGGTTTCCATTGATAAACAACATCATATGTCAAAAGGAGAAAAATCTAGGAGGTTGTGTTACGACACTGGTGCACATGGGGGTACGAAAGAGCCTGGTTACTACAAAAGCATGACTAACGCGAACGTATTTGTGGCAGAAAACCTTGGGGAGTCTTTGAGTTTTGACTCGTATGTCAAAATACATAAGCATGCAAATGCCCATAGCAATCAAGCTGGCGTGCTAAGAGGGGCTGGTTGTTCAATAAATTTAAGAGAAGTTACAAATCCAGAGGTGACGACTGGAAGCAACAAGTATCTTGTGTTTTCAGAAATTGCAGGTGAGGGGTATAAGGTTACACACAAGATAGAGGTGAGTGACATCCAGACTGAATTTGCAAACATCATGGATGACTATGGTACTGCAATACGTACAGCCGAATCTGCTGAAGAGAAACTACGGGTTATTGCACAAACTCATTTATCCCTAGAATGTTTACATGCTTTCAGTGATGGCAATGCTAGAACGCATAAGCTTATTCTTAACAAATTATTGGCAGAAAATAATCTAGATTTATGTATTTTGAACACTCCGTTAGGGATTGAAGGTAAAAGCTTGACTACTTGGATTGCTGAAATCAAGGAAGGGCAATTGACATGGAGAAAAGCTGTGTCCCAAGTTTCTCCTGAAAGTAAAACAAAGTACATTGAAAAAAAACTAAAACACGTCCAACTTAAAACAGCTGCCAACTCTAGAAATTGGGAATATCTGGATAGCGACACGTCTTCTAGCCAAGGGGAGAAGGGGTTAGACGAGAGGCAAAAATTAGCTTTAACAGGTGGTGTAAAAAAACTTGAAAATAGTTCATTTAAAGAGGCTTTAGATGAATTCGAAGAAGCAAATCTTCCTCTATCTGTGATTGTTCAAACAATGTTCGATGTAATACTACCAAAAGCCAGAGCAAAGGAACCTGGAAGTCAGGAACTGCTAAGGGAACTAATCTTACATTTTAGACAGACCAGAGGCATGAAACCAGATGATGCCGGCAGGTATGAGGGTGGTTCAATGTTGCATTTTTTTATGGCAGAGGGCTATTATGAGCTGTTTATATTAAATAAAGCTCGCAGAGCTTTGACGGCGTGTGAAGATTATTTGCAGAAGATTGAAAGGAACTCACCTACTGAAGAGGAGCTGGAAAAAATTCGACTTTTAAGGGAAAGAATGCAACATCTGTAAATCAAACCCTTATGAGTACAAGTCATCGTCATTTATGGGGCGAGAAAGATAAGCGAGCTCTTTTTCCCGCTGAGCATAGGCTTTGGTAAAAGGCTTTACTTTTGAATTTAAATCGTCTCCTACTTTATACATTAAAGTAGATTTTTCTTTGTCTTCCAAAAGAACATTATGAATTGACAAATATTTTTTAACCAATTTAGTGGCTAATATATGACAAAGAGCCCATAATTCATGCAAAGATATATCTCCAAAATCCAATTTTTTAGGCTCGTAACTATTAATATGTGCAGTCAGTAACTTATGTATTTTTTCAGGATCAGTTTCCTGTTGACTTGGTATATTTTCCAGCAAATTAGAGGCAAATTCCATAAGAGATGGAGTAGCTTTTTCTATGTATTCTCTGGTGCTTCTCAAGCCATTTTGCCTCGGTGGGACTGGAGTTGGAGAAGAATTTGCATCTTTTTCATCTTTGTGGGTGAAATTACTCTTATAAGCCTCTTTCTTAGAAGGAGTTATCAGTTGAATTACTGCGTTAGGAGCAAACGACACGCCCCTATTAGGTTGAGCTTCATTTGGAACAGTCGATTTTGTCAATGTTAATTCACAATTTGAAGAAAAAAATTTGCTTTTATAGGGTGGCTGGGCAACAGTTTTTTCATCGTCCCTAGGACGATTGCATCCAAAAATTCTTTCTAACAGGTTGTTTAACCCACGAGGTACTACCTGCATATTCCACCTACATTCGTTCCATACTACGCTTCTACTCTTAAATTCGAAATGCCTAAAAAGCAGGCATGGTAAGTCTATAATAGTCTTTACTTGGCAGCAAGTAATTATGAAGGAAATCCTGAATTTATGATGCTTTGACCTGTAATGTTTTCAAAATGCTCTAATAATGAGCTATTTAGTTCTTCCATGTGCCATTCTCCAAAAAATGATTTTTAGGAGAAATGTTACCTTGGTTAATTCCTTGGTACAACTATACTTTTAATGCGTTGGTCCTGACCCAACCCTGGGCTTGATTTTTGAAATTGCTTGAACTAGGCTCACTGTGTTGCGGTGTACAACAGAGTCGTCTATCGCGTCCGCTGAACAAGCGGTTGAGAAATTGAGGATTATGTTTTCAGAGCACTACATATTCCGCCGAACAGGCGGTTGAGAAAACAATGGTACGTATTTTTTTACGTGCGTTTTTTTGCTCCGCTGCACAAGCGGTACAAGAGGCAAGGTTGATTCTGACGAGTCGGTCTTGCTTTTTTTTATCCATTTCGGGGACAAAAATAAATCGTCATGTCCTTATTCCGGTTATAATTTATAGTTTTTAGAAATGTAGTCTTTGCACGCTTTAGACAGTGTGATTAAAAATAACCCCGAAATTTTTCGGCAAAGACGAGCGTTGTTCTCGAGATAAGAAATCTGATATTCTCTGTATTCATTTACATTGCCGATTAATTTTTTTGTCCAGTGATCGATTCCACCACTAATGGTGGCGCGATGTTTGCCAAAAATATTTATCAACTCACTGATGGAGTATAGACTGTCCACTGAAATTTTTGAATTCGATTCAATACTACATAACCAATCTGATGGCTTTCTGCCTGGCATAGTTTTCATTTTAAATCCCAAATGTTGTCTATTCACAAAAAAAACAGAATGTCACTTAACCATCACGATGATGGTTAAGTGACATAGTCATGAAAATTTAAATTTTTTGCAAGTAAGAGCTAAATTATTTTTGATAAAAATACCTTCACAAAGTCACTACATATACTCATCGTAAATTCATTTACGATGAGTATAGTTGCTAGCGAGAAGAACTTGGCTCATCCGTCTCTTCAATCTGCTGTGAATGTTTTCTTTTCTCTCTTAAGGCTTCCCAGAATTCCTCATTTGTGTCTCCAGTAACAATTTGTTTGATAGACGTTTTATCTTTTTCTACAGGAAATTGATCTGATTTCATTAGATAAGCCTTATACAACATCTTAAGAATGTCTTTTCTGGCGGTAAAAACTCCGAAATCATCTGTGGTTTTTGGTTCAATAATCATTTCGTCCAGAATGGCATAAAAAGCTTTGTGCACATATTCATAAATAATTGAAAATTCACTTGGGCCTTTAGCACCACGTGAGGCAATAAGATAATCTTCACCTTCACTAACTAAAACAAAACGAGTCTTTATGATGTTTGTTACTAGCTCGGCAAACCCCAAGATAATTGCACTGTTCAATAAGTCTTTCAAATCAAAACTGGTGATGTTTCGTAATCGAAATACGTTCTTTGCATCGTTCCGATAATGTTGGCACAAATATTTAAGGTTTGAAGAAATTGCCCCTCGTTTGAGTAAGGCCTTAATAACCATAGTGGCATCTTCCTTAAATTCTATTGAGCTACTTTTCAAACACTTTATAGCGGCATCCAGTGGTAAACAGCGGGAAGCGTCACGGATGTTAAAATTAACCCCATTTTTTAAGAACTTTAGGGTTAGTTTCAGAGTAGCCTCATCAAGTGTAATTATTGTTGGTAAAATAGAAACTCTGTCCACACCAATTTCATTAGGGTCTGCGCCGTTTTCTAACAATAATCTGGTCAAGATGAAGTATCTGTCGTTCCCGAGTTTTTCTCTAAAATAACTTAAATCAACTAGAGGTGGCTCACAGTAGATTTCTTCCAAAATGCCGTGTTCGCCAAGCTGCACCTGAGAAGAGGTATTTGGGCGTTGGTCACCAGTCCGTCCAAACTTCCGGAAAACTCCGCTAATATCAAGGAATCTGAATTGCCTCTGGACGGACTTGTGACCAACGCCGGTATTTGTAAGCCTAGTTCTATTAAGAGTTTTCAAATTTTTTAACTGCGGTTTGTATTTCAAAACTAGTTCGAGCAAATGCACATTTTCTGATCGAATGGCTGCATGAACAGGGTAACAAATCTGCTTGTGAATAATGACCGACAGGTTTACTATGGCTCTATCGCTATTGAGGAGTTTTTCAGCCAGTTCATCTAACTTGTTAACAAGAGTCCAATAAACAAAGATAGCTTTGAGGCGGGTTAATGCCAAACCCTTCGCTTTTACCAATGCATCAACAAAATTTTCAGGTTGAAAAGATTTGCGATAAGCTTCTGATAGCCAAGACACAAAAATCTCATCCCATACCAATTGATTACCTATTTTGTCGTCAGACAATATGTTAAAATTAAAATTATCACCAGTTAATTGTTCGTCTAACCAAGTAGACATAGCACAATCAATTAACAAACTATGAGCAGGCTTTCCTTTGTCAGTGATGAGTTGATCCTGTATTAAACATCTTAATGCCTTGCCATCTATTCGCTGAAAGTCAACTTCTTCATTTTCTAGATGCGCCAAGCAAAGTTTAATAGCAAGATCTCCTCTCTTGATATGAATGCTATCTTCGGTCACAGATTCATTCATGATCACCTGTTGCCACACTTGCCGCCGAATTTGCAGAATGCCTCTTCCTGTATTCCAAAATTCTTTATTCATCTCCGCTTTAGATAACGCAGGCCGCTTAGCCAATATTTGGTAGAGGAGTTTTAAATAATAGGGTATTTTAAGTATTTCCTGATATTCTTCAGTGTAGTAAAGAGTTCGTAAAGAAGGGTGTTTACTAATCCAATGTTTACAGTGATCATCGTTAAACTTTGATACAATCATTCTACCTAGGTTATCTGAAATCGTCGGTGATTTTTCTATTTTCTCCAATTCAATAATTTCCCTTAATTGACGCTTTAGCCAATCAAATTCCGTATCAACGCAACTTAAAACTATACGCCACCCACATTCTAGAAAAAAAAGGATCACCTCTTTAAAAGCAAAAAGTATGTGAGTCAATTGTTCAGTGGAATCGACATACAGTAGTTTATCCTGTGCTTGCGGGTAAAGGTCCTTATTCACTTCTATTCCAAATTGAGTGAAAAATGCCCTCATATCTTTTTGACCATTGAAATCATTTGCATGAAAAGCAAGTTGAGAGTAGTGCTCGTTCTTAGACAAATAGGTTTTTACTAAAGCAGATTTTCCAACGCCTTTGGGACCGTACAAGATCAATATGGGGTGCTCTGAGATTCCTCTTTCAAAATTAAGCAGATCACTTTTACGCCTAACATGAATCCCATCTATTTCTGTCGAAATCTGGCCCAAAAGTCGATCGCTATGATTTCTTAATCTCTCCATGTTCTGCAAAAAGCTCATTTCCTGATGAGCACCATGTACGTGGAGATGATAAGAAGGAGAGAAAAAAGAAGAAAACTTTACTGGCGCAAAAAACTGACTTTGTGCTGCAGGTCCGTGACTAACACCTATACCACCTGATATATTGCCAATAGCGTGTGAACCTGATCCACTGGTTGATGCTGTAATCGCCTGTTGTGCTGGTGTAGGTGGTGGTTGTGTCGATTGAAACAAATTTGTGATTGGTAATCTAGTTCTATTCTCTTGAGGTTCGGTTTGACGGTAAAATTTTCTTTTTAGCTTAGAAGCCTGCGACTTGATTCGTTCCACACTACCCACCTTAATCGTATTCAAGAGAACTAGTTATCTGCTTTTTTTAAGAGGTTTTTTTCAATTAGCGACTGTTGATGACAACATGAAAGAGCGGTAGTGAGAGATGCGGAATTTTCGGAAAAAATTAGAGCGCTGCGAAAATAAGTCCTTGAATGATGTAAAGTTTTTGGATGCACAACAAGCACTCCTCTACTCTCTACTACGCTTAGGTGGAAGTTTTTATTTAAGCGCAAATTAAATTTCGATATCGCCCTCAAACTGCGAATAAAAAGCGTGTAACAATTTTTGAAAAAAAAATCAAATTCATATTTTTATCTTTAATAAAATATTTAATACTATAATAGTAAAAACAATTTTATAATTTTTTTGCTATGAAAAAAAATAGTTATATTTCTGTATTTCTGAGATAGCCCATAAGGATAATTTTTCCAACTCAAATCAACTCCAATGGGTACTACGCCCGTAGGAGCATAGTACCCCTATTTGATTTATTATTTTATTTGTAATAAAACTCGAAAGTAATCAAATTTGCGAGTGCTCTCCGAGTTTGTGAGAGTCTTGTTTTTGCAAAGCCACTTTTTTATTTTGAGAAGGAGTTATAATGAGCCAGAGTGTATCGTCGTCAGGTAATCCTTATGTTCCAGGGTCTCCAAGAGTTGAACAGCAACGCAGAACAGGCCTAGGACTTTTTCAACAAAATTATACTTCTCATTTACGTGAATCAAGAGGTATAAGAAGCCCTTATGTTGACGTTCGAGAAGTTGCTTCTACAGAACAGCGTTTAGGATCGGTAGACACGCTAAACGAATCGGGAAATCCCCGTTTGACAGAACAAGAATTTCAAACTCTTGTTGACGGAATGAAAGAAGATTATCCCAACAATCCGTTCGAGCCGAAGTTGTCAGAAACTGGCCAGATAGTATGGTTATCCACTCGTGCTGTAAATGGACTCGAAGTTGCTCAAGTGGTAAAGTTTACATCAGGTGCATTAGGGACAGGAAGAAAGCTTCATATCAATACGGGAACTCACGGAGATCAAAAGGGCGATACAGTTACCCAAGACACAAGCTATGGGGAATCTAAATTTTCGCAAGTAGATTTAAAGACAGTTTGGGATTTATCCAATGTTTCTATTCATATTGTCTCTAAAAATGCGCCTGCATTTCATCCTGAAAATATAGATTCAATTGATGCATGGTGTTACAGTCAAGCTAGTCAGCATCAACTAAAAAAAGATCCCAAAGATATCGGTAGTTTTTTCACGAAAATATATCAGTCTTTATGCCGTGACTCTGAGCCAAAATCGGCACAACCACCACCTGCGCAAGCACAACAGGAGATTACAGTATCAGCCAGTGGACCAAATTCACAAGTTGTTGGGTCTGTATCCAGAGACAGCATAGGTGTTAGTTACGGAGATGCTGCACAGAGTGTATTTAACGCTCCAGTGGCGTTTGGTGGTCAATTGAAAAAAAACCCTTAGGAAAAAAGTCAGACAACTAATTTGCTCGAATGCTACTTTAATTCAGGGTGAGGGGGAATGGTGTGGAACGAATCAGGCCACAGCTTTACAACCTAAAAAGAAATTTTCACCCTCAAACTGAACCGAGAGAAAGCAGAAGTCGGTTGCCAATCACAAACGGGTTTCAATCGACACAACCACCGCCTGCACCAGCACAACAGGCGATTACAGTATCAGCCAGTGGACCAAATTCACAAGTTGTTGGGTCTGTATCCAGAGACAGCATAGGTGTTAGTTACGGACCTGCAGCACAAAGTCGGTTTTTTGCACCGACGACTATTGTGCAAAAGATTTACGCAGATGTTGTTCATGTTCATCAAAATCCATCTTCCAAGACAGAACAACCTTCGCAACAGATGCCAATGGAAGGCTATTCCGATAGCGATAAAGATATTCCTAAACCTGATTCGATTCAAGAGTCTTTAACGAATTCCACCGAATATATTCAAACAATTTTTCCTCATGAAACGGCTGATGCCTGTGAACAGTTATTTACAATTCTTGGTGGATTTTCCTCAGCTCTACGTCACGCCATGAAGTATATGGAAGGCAGCAATACCGATATTAGTAGTTATTGTCAGTTGTTTATTAAAGCTCGAAAAATCAATCTTCTTGATTCAAACATAGAACAACTTGAAAATAAAGATGAGCAGACTTTTTGCAAACGAACGATTGTTCTAACGACGTGGTTACTCGCCATGGAAAAAATCAAAGAGCAGTCTCCTCTTGCAAACCTTTTGCTATTCGACTGTGCACACCTTCATCCTAATACCATATCTCTGGACGTCCTAAGAATTTTGCCCTCCGTAGCGTCCGCTAGTGATGAGGAGCTTCTTCAAACCATACATGTGCTTCAAAATTACGCGCTCTTGGAGTCTACAAAGGAGAAAAACATCTTCAAGATGGACAGCGCATTACAAGCAGTTATTTGTGAGACTGAACAAAAGCGAGATAAGAACAATTACGAGCGTTCTTTTTCAGAATTAGTAAAAAAATTATCGCATAAAATTAGACTACCACGGAATTGCTTGATAGCCATATTAATATGTAAAATTAAACTACCAACACCAGGAATAAGGACAATACTATCAAATCAAATAAGCGAATCAAAAACAAACTTTATAAAACGATTAATGGAAGAAATGGTTGAACAACCGGTAATGGCTAAGCATTTGGATCCATATCTCCCACTTATAGCTCATGTAGAAAGTCTAGTAATCAAACAGAAAGAACAAAAAATTAGGGGCAGAGAATCTCTGTTAGAGTTTGTTGTATTAATGAACAATTTGGGGGTTTTGCATTATGCTCAAGGTGAAACATCGATCTCAAAAGTTGTTCTAGAGCAAGCAGCTGCAATTGCCGAAGAAGTCTCCTCCGATAATTTAGCTGAAATTTTAACAAATTTGGGTCCTGTCCTAATTGAACTAGGAGATGTACAAGGGGCAAAAAGAAATTTAGAGAAAGCTTTAAAAATAAAAAAGGATGCTGGAGATCAAGAGCATCCAGAAATCATAACCATCTTATGGAACCTTGTAAATACGTTAATTGAATTAGACAAAATAGAACGCCCGAAGGGTTCGGAAGAATCAAGGGAGACACCCCAAATAGAAGAGATGTTAACTCTTGCTTTGTCTATTGAACTCAAAGCGAATGATTCTCCGTGTATAGCAAAATCCTTGACGTATGCAGGAGGAATTAAAATTAAATTGGGTAAATTAAAAGAAGCAGAGGAGGTTTTGAGGTTAGCTTTGAAAGCTGAGGAAGAAATAGCCAACGGTCAAGACCACCCTGAAATGACAATGGTCTTGGTAGATTTGGGAATTGTACTAATCAGATTAAAAAAACCCGTGGAGGGAGAACAGTTTTTACGACGAGCGTTAGCAATTGCAATAGACTTTTATGGTGAAAATCACCCTCAAGTCACAAACATATTAATGTATTTGGTGCATGAACTTGATGGGACGGCAAAAAATCTCCGAAGCTTGTTCTCTCGTAATTCTTTTTCAAACCCAGAGGCAGTATCACAAGATTCCCCTCCAGAAGGACTGTCAGGATGCATAGAACGTGAACTTGATTTAATGATCGATGGAACTGTGGGGGGGAATAGATTTTTAGAGTTGATTGAAGAGAGCTATAAAAAATTTATAAGCAAGGACGACGTTTCATGTGATTCTGATTCAGAGCAAGATTCAGAGCCATATTTAGAGCTGATGAAACAGTTTTTAAGTTACGCGGTAGTCTTTTTGAGTTTTGGTAAAAAAGAAGAAAGCAAGGCATGTGTAGATCGTGCTCGAGATATTGAAAAGATTCTCCTCAACAAAAATAGTCCTGATAAAGCAGGCCTACAGTTGAGTTTTGGCCAAGTGTTGTTCGAATTGGGTGAAGTAACAGAGGCGCAAATATTTTTGAAAAAAGCCCTAGAAATAGTAGAAAATAGTAAGCCAGAAGATTTTTTTTCCACCCTGTATTTTTTTAACATAGAAAACCAGGATTTTTTTAAAATCAAAAGCGCAACTGCGAATAGCTTAGGAAAGCTGCTGCTCAAACAAGGAGAGGTGGTTGAGGCAAACACATATTTTAAGATGGCTTTAGAAGCCCTTTTACAAATGAACATTCAAGAGGAGGCTGATAGAAAAGAGGCGAAGCTTAATGCTAAGAAGCCTTTGTCAACGGAGCAAACTATTGTACTTACCATTTGTTCACTCGGTTGCATTTTCTTTTGCTTACGGTTCCCCTACTTCCTCCCGTTATTATTTTCAAGCTTACGCTTTGCCGGCAACAAAAAACTCTGAAGAGTTTATATTAAATTCCATAGTTGTTGCCTCCAGAATTTTTATATAACATAATATGTCAACTAGTCTATACCGACAGTTTTCGCTCCAAAGCGCCCAAGACCCCGATCTTTTAAAAAACAAGGGGTAAATGGCGTCAAAACGCAGCTGCTGTTAACAGCTGCCGGCTCAGAGGGCCTGATTCTGACGAGTTGGTCTTGCTTTTCTTGTTTCATAAATTTTGTAAGTATATGCACAAAGAGAATAATTCAATCTCATTGAATTATTTCAGACAATAAATTGATTTCTTTTTTAAGATATAAATCATACTTATATTTAGAATTAACGCCCATTTCAAGCATCATTTTTTCTATCTCGGCGGTACTATTGCTCGAGATGGAAATTATTTTAGCATCATGATTTTTATTGCAAAAAATCATTTCAAATACCCCTGAATTGAAAATATTTTCTTTCTCTGTCAGGTGAAAATCAAGAAAAAATAAATTTGTGTTGTGTATTTTTTCAATGAATGCTTCTTTACTTTTATTCAAGTCAAACCAAAATTCAGCGGGTGACAAATAACAATCAATTTCAATGTCTGAAAAAGTCCTTCGAACACGTCTTACAAAAAGCGGGTCATCTTCGATAAGCATAATTTTTTGCATTTAAAATACCTCCTTCATACAACATAAAAACTCAAACTCTTTCCTCAGTAAAGTTTTCAATTAAATAAATATGATCTTGGTCACAAATCAATTTTAATTTTTGTTTTCGGCTCATTTTTTTTATTTCTATCTCTCTTTTTGTCGCTGTGGAGCGGCACGGATGTTCTTCTTGAAATAAAAGAGTTTTAGGGTTCGAAAAATGAAAAAAGCGAGCGCCTTTTTTTCCACTCAAATGCTCAGCAAAACGTCTTTCCAAATCTGTTGTAATTCCAGTATAAAGCTTTCCTGAGTCTGTTTGAATAACATAAACTTTCCACT